>JAJPZC010000065.1 GCA_021204585.1 Clostridia bacterium | reverse complement strand
GATACAAGATAGGAAAGGCACGGGTGCGCATTGCCCTTGGCAATGACTCAAGAGTGAGCGGCCCTAATATAAAGCAGGTTGTAACAGACACTCTCCTGGGGTCCGGCGTGGACGTGCTCTACACGGGGCTTTCCTCCACTCCCTCCATGTTTCTGCTCCTGCAGGACGAATCCTTCGGATGCGACGGCTCCATAATGATTACGGCCTCGCATCTTCCGTATGACCGCAACGGCCTGAAGTTCTTCACGAAGGACGGGGGCCTCGAGTTCAGCGACCTGGACGACATCGTGCGCATGGCGGCTGATGACTTCGAGAAGCCTTCCTTCCCTGCACCCCTCAACGAGGGCATGTATGAGGAAGGGTCCTTCATGGATGAGTATTCCGCCTTGCTTGTAAAGAGCGTGGAGGATGCCTGCGGCAAGGAGCCTTTGAAGGGCAGCAGGATCATAGTGGACGCCGGAAACGGAGCCGGCGGCTTCTTCGTGGAAAAAGTTTTAAAGCCCCTCGGTGCGGATACGGACGGAAGCCTGTACCTTGACCCGGACGGCATGTTCCCCAACCATGTGCCCAACCCTGAAGACAAGAAGGCTATAGACGGCCTCTCGAAGCAGGTCGTGTCCGTCGGGGCGGACCTCGGCATCATATTCGACACGGACGTGGACCGCTCTGCCTGCGTGGACAAAAACGGCATGGAGATAAACCGCAATGCGCTGATAGCATTGCTGTCCGTCATACTGCTCAAAGACAAGCCCGGAGCAATCGTTACGGACTCCGTAACCTCAACCCATTTGACGGAGTTCATAGAAGCCCGCGGCGGCACTCATGTAAGATACAAGAGGGGCTACAGGAACGTCATAGACAAGTGCAAGGAGCTCAATGCGGCCGGGACGTACTCTCCCCTCGCCATTGAGACGTCCGGGCACGCTGCCTTCATGGACAACTACTTCCTGGATGACGGCGCATACGTCATAACCCGCATCCTAATCTGCAAGTCCAAAATGAACCAGAGAGGGCTCCACCTTGCAGACCTCATAAAAGACCTCAAGCGGCCCGCGGAAGAGGATGAAGTGAGAATCTCCTTCGTGCCGGAGTGCACGGACTTCCGCACGGAAGGGCAGAACATAATACAGGGCCTCATGGACAAAGGCCTTCCCGGCGGCGTGCAGGAAGAGGTCAACTACGAGGGAGTAAGGTACAACTTCGCAGGGGACATAGAAGGGTGGCTGCTTATACGCAACAGCGTGCATGACCCCGTGATGCCTATAAACTTCGAGAGCGACATTGCCGGCGGCAACAAAAAGATGGCTGCAGTGCTCCTGGAAGCTCTCAGGCCGTACCAGAGCCTGGACCTTACAAAGCTTGAGGAGTTTTTGGAAAAGTAACCAGCGGCCCTGAGACCGGGGCCGGAAAGGACAGACAAAGTGGAAAAGATATCTGCTTCGGAAAGAGTATACAACATATCAACTGCTAGGAGGACTTCTATGTCAGTCAGAGACAAGTGCGTGGATGCGGTAAGAATCATATCGGCTGAAGGCGTGGACAAGGCAAAGTCGGGACACCCCGGGATCTGCATGGGCGCAGCGCCCATTGCGTTTGAGGTGTACGCAGACTTTTTGAACTTCAGTTACAAGAATCCCAAGTGGGACAACAGGGACAGGTTCGTGCTCTCCGCAGGGCACGGCTCCATGATGCTGTACACTCTGCTGCACATGTTCGGCTTCGGCATAACCAAGGAAGACCTCATGAACTTCAGGCAGCTGGACTCCATTACGCCCGGCCATCCTGAGGTGGACATAACCCCTGGAGTTGAGACCTCCACAGGCCCTCTGGGACAGGGTATTGCGAACGCCGTCGGCTTCGCTGTCGCCGAAGCCCATCTTGCGGCAATATTCAACCGCCCGGACTATGACATAGTGGACCACTTCACATACGTGCTGTGCGGAGACGGATGCCTTGAAGAAGGCATCACATACGAGGCCTGCTCATTTGCCGGCGTACAGAAGCTTGGAAAGCTCATCCTCCTCTATGACCGCAACGGCATAACCATTGAGGGAGACATGACACCTGCATTCCAGGATGACGTTCCCGCAAGGTTCAACGCCATGGGCTGGCAGGTTATCCGCGTGCCGGATGCAAACAACCTCACGATATTGAAGAGGGCGATCCTGCGTGCCAAGGCAGACCTCACCCGCCCCTCCATCATAATCTGCAACACAACCATAGGCTACGGCGCACCCAACGCCGGCACCGCCGAGGTGCACGGAGCGCCTTTAGGGCCTGAGAGGCTTCAGCAGACAAAGGACAACCTCGGCTGGACGGAAGAGCCCTTCACGCTCCCCGAGGAGGTCAGCGAGTACTGCAGAGACCTCGCAGAGCAGAAGCTGGACGCAGAGGCACAGTGGAATGACCTCTTTGCAAGGTACGAGATAGCATATCCGGAGCTTGCACAGCAGTACAAGGACTACATGGCAGGGTACTATCCGGACTATGCGGACGTCTTCACGAAGTTTGACTTCCCGAAGCCCGAGGCAACAAGAAACACCGGAAGCAAGGTTTTAAACGGCCTCTTTAAGTGCATACCCAACCTCATGTCCGGCTCCGCAGACCTCTCCTCCTCCACGAAGACAGAGCTCAAAGGCGAGGCATATTTCAGCCCGGAGCACAGGGAAGGGGTCAACATCCACTTCGGAATCCGTGAGCACGCAATGGCCGCAATATGCAACGGCATAACGCTGCACGGGGGCTTAAGAGTCTGCTGCTCCACCTTCTTCACCTTCTCGGATTACATGAAGGGCGGCATCCGCATGAGCGCCCTCATGAACATACCGGTACTCTATATCTTCACCCATGACTCCATAGGAGTCGGCGAGGACGGCCCCACGCATCAGCCCATGGAGCAGCTCATATCCCTCCGCGCCATACCCAACCTCAAGGTATTCCGTCCTGCAGACGGCGAAGAGGCTGTGGCGGCATACGTTTCAGCTCTTTCAGAGCCCAACCCCACAGCCATATGCCTCACGCGCCAGAACCTGCCCCAGTATGAGAACTCCGGCCTGAAGGCCATCCTGGGCGGCTACATCCTGTCAGACTGCGAAGGCACCCCGGACGTCCTTCTCATCGCCTCCGGCTCCGAAGTGGAGCTCTGCATGAAGGCACAGACAGAGCTTTCCGCAGAGGGCATCAAGGCCCGCGTCATCTCCATGCCCTGCATGGAAGAGTTTGAGAAGCAGACCCCGGAGTACAAGGAAGCCGTCATGCCCGCAGAGGTCAAGGCCCGCGTATGCGTCGAGGCCGCATCCGTATACTCCTGGTACAAGTACGCAGGAGACTATGGCGAAATCATCGCCATGAACACCTTCGGCATCTCCGCTCCCGCAGCACTCTGCTTTGAGCACTTCGGCTTCACCGTGGACAACGTAGTGGCCTCAGCAAAGAAGTCCGTTGAGAAGGCAACCCCTCCCGCTCCCGCTGAGGAGGAGACCCCTGTCGCAGAGACCGGCAGAAGGAGAAGATAATCCATACGTCACTTCCAGGGCACTTTGCCGCACGGCAGGGTGCCTTTTAGCTAGCACCCATACTCAGGCCGGCATCCCGGATGCCGTATGAACGGCTTTCTGCGGCCGCCAGCCACCCCTCTCAGGGGCATATAACCACACACAAGGACGGACATTCATATGCCAGACAACAGGAAGAACGCAATACTTTTGATAGACGGAGACAACATCTCCGGATCCCTTGCAGACTCCATATACGAGGCCGCAAAGGAATACGGAAAGATAAAGGAGACCCACATCTTCGCAAACTTCAAGGGCGCGGACACAGAGTGGTCTTTAGCTGCCTACAGGCACGCCATGGTCATACACCACCTGCCCGTAATCATTGCAAAGAAGAACATAACGGACATCGGTCTCACCATAGTGGCCATGGAAAAGCTCTTTGAGGCCGCAGACATAGACGTGTACATCATAGCCTCCAACGACTCAGATTACATGCCTCTCGCCGCCGAAATCCGCGGCCGCGGCAAGACGGCCGTGAACCTCTACACCGCCAAGGACAACATCCAGCAGCTCACGGCCTATGACACCTCCCGTTACGTGGAGAAGACGGTCATATCCCAGGAGGACTCTGCAAAGGACCTTGCCATGTCCGTAAAGCTCATCCTGGACGCCAACTGCAAGAAGACGGGCCGCGTCATGCTCAACAAGCTCTCCCAGGAGTTCAAGAAGAAGATCACAGGCTTTGACGTCAAGAAGAGCTACAAGAAGCCCTGCGCTTCCTTGCGCGTCTTTCTCACCACCCTCAAAGCAGACTACCCGGATCTCTTCACGGAGTACGACGTAGCCAATGACTTCGTGGAGCATATCAAGAACTAGCTCCAATTGCCCTTAGAACGCTCCTATTCCCGCACGAATCTGCCAGCCAGCCCTTTTCCGGCTGGCTTTTCTCATGCCCCAGAAAGCCCCCACGGGCCTCATACGGACGCCTGCAGAAGGACCGCAGAAGTCCCTAAAGGCCTTATTCCAGACGCCTGAAAGAAGGTCCGCAGAAGTCTCTAAAGGGTCTTATTCCGGACGCCTGCAGAAGACCTTCACTGCCCTTTATGCACGCCCACGAAGGGACGCCGTATCCCCGACAAGAACAGGAGCCTGCGCTCATTTACGCAGGCTCCTGCCGTCTAAATTAGACAGACCGTGTGGGTTGTTAGCTGTTTGCATCACTCCTTCTTGTCCGGGGAGTCATCATTTGATGCCGCTGTGTCACTGTTTGCCTTAGCTGCCTTTTTCTTCTTGCGGAGAACCATTACAACTGCCACTACAACTGCTGCGACTACAAGGACGCAGGCAATTACTATGAGCGCTATGGCCCAGCCTGCAAGGCCCTTCCTGGTCTCTTCTTCAGGCGTTGCGGGCTCTTCAGGCTCTACAGGCGTTGCGGGCTCTTCAGGCTCTACAGGCGTTATCTGTGCAGTGCCGATCTGTGCGCCGTTGTTGTCTATTATGGATATGCTTGCAGGATACTGTACTGAAGCATAGCTTGCCACGCCGTTCACAAAGGTTATTGTGTAATCATTGCCGTAATAGTCCGTAACGACTATGCAGCACTGGTCTATGTAATCCTGTCCGCATACGGAGCACAGGCAAGTGGCAGCTACAGTCTTCGCGCTCTCGTCTATGCCGAGAATGGTAAGCGTTCCGGTGTGGAGCCCTGTTGCAGGAATTGCCGTCTGTATGTAGGACGCATGATATCCGTATGAAGCCGTCCAGACCATGATGCCGTCATCGCCGCATGTTTCTGCCTGCTGGACATCTGACACCACCAGGGCCGAATACTCTACCGTATGCGCAACGGATGCATCTGCAACGCAGGTGAATACGGCATACGCAGAATATGTGCCGTCTGCATTGAGAACCCATTCCCAATCTATGCTGTCCTCATCTATCTCATGCTCTCCGGTAGCCTCTACGAAATCCGACTTATACATGCTGCCGCACAGCCTGCATACGTTAAGCGTATATCCTTCAACTACGCAGGTGGGATCCACTACAGTCGCATCATAGCTGTGGCCGTGAGGTGCAATCATTATTGTCTGCACATCCGAGTATGTAACGGCATCATCACCCTCACCAACTGTATATGTAGCCTCGTATGTTGTATATCCGTCTGTCTCGCATCCTGCTGCGACATGTGCCGTCTGGCTTACCGTTGCTGTATATGTATTGGAATCATCTCCGTCCACGCATGCAACGGTTACGCTTGCACTGCTGTAATCTTCAGCCCAGGACCATGTAATATTGTATAAGTGCTCATGGCTTGTTGTGTCTGTATATGTTTCCCCGTCCGGACCCGTTACCGTTGCGGTATAGATAACGGAACCAGTATCACTCTCGGAGGAAATGTCTGCCTCTATTATGATCTCATCATCCCCTGCTTCGCAGACGAAGATGGCCACAGCGCTGTATGTGCCGTCTTCCGCCTTTGTCCAGCTCCAAACAGGTGCGCCGTATGAATGGCCTGTTGCAGGTATTTCTACGGGATGCCTTCCCACATCCATACTATTATATGTAGCTGTGTACACTATGGTGCCGGGCTGTGTGCAGGTTGCCTCAACCGTAACCTCAGAGGATACGGTTGCAGTGGCCGTATATGTTTTGTATCCGCAGTATGCGCTGGAGCATACAAAGACCACTTCACAGGTGATGTTGCCCTCATCATCCTCGCCCCATTCTGCGTGGGTTAAGGTGTATGAGTGTACGTGGTATGCATCCGTGTATTCATTGCCGTCCGGGCCGGTTAACGTAGCATAGTATGTGTAATCATGAGCGCCAAGAGTGACTTCCGCGTCAACTGTCTGCGAGTCTTGGCATACGCTGCAGGTGAAAATTAATGAAGCAGTATATCCGCCATTCACTGTATCCTCTGTCCAGGTCCACACATCTGCTGCTTCATATGAATGTCCAGTTGCAGGGATGACTTCCGTTGTTGTATCTGAGATGGTATGGGTATCGCCATTCTCATCCGAGTACTCATATGTTACAGTGAATGTTTTGAGGCCTGTATTTGTGCAATCAGGGGATGTTGTAAGCTCATCTGAAGATACTACATACTCTCTTACAGCAGTGTCTCCACAGGTGTCACAGGTTATTATAAGCTCAGCTGCACTGGTGCCAGCCCAGATCCACTCTATGCTGTTAGATGTGTACTCGTGGCCGGTAGCAGGCGTCGTATCTGTTGTGTATGAAGCTCCGCAGTACTCGCATACATGAAGCGTATAGCCTTCTTCTGTACAGGTGGGTGCTATAACCGTCTCTATATAGTTGTGGGTCAGAGCGTCAAGGGTATCCTTGCGGACGTCATAATAGTCTCCGAACGTAGCCCTGTATACGATGTATCCCTTGCCGCTGTCATCTACGCCTTCCTCTGCGCATGCTGGAGCCTTGTATGCGGTTACAACGGCTTCTACTGTATATGTATGCGTCTCATATCCGTTGATGCATGTGAGCGTAAGAGTTGCCGTATAGCCGTCTTCACTTGCATTCCAAGCCCATGATGCATTGTACATATGTACATGGCCTTCAATGTCTGTATATGTCTGGCTGTTGAAGGTAACAGATGCCGTATAGCCGCCGGCTTCCTGATCGAATGTAGGATTGTTGTCTGTAACAGACTGGATGTCATCCCCGGCATCACAGGTGAAGTATGCCGTAGCGGTAACTGAGTCCGTGGTTATTTCCCAGCTCCATGAAGGCTCTGAAGAATATGTATGCCCTGTCTTTGAGTCTCCTGCTATGGTCTGGACATCTATGGTATATTCGCCATATGTGGCGGTGTATATGGTGTATCCGTCTTCAAGGCAGGTTGCGGGATGGTCATCTATAGCAACGGTGCACTCATATGTCTGCTGCTCTAAACTGCAGAAGCCTGAGCCTATGCAGTCTACTTTAATGGTGCATGTGGTGTGGTCTTCAGACCAGGTGGTATCTGTAATGGCATAGATGTGGACGTGAACGATATTCATGTATTCATTGTCCCCGAAGTATGCCATAGCCATGTATGTAGTGCCGGAATAGCCCACTTCCACATGAGCGTCAACGTCAACGGTGTTTCCGCAGACGGAGCATGAGAAGAGCGCTGTGGCAGACCTGTTGTCTTCGGACCAGATCCAGGCTGGTTCTTCATCATATGTATGGCCAAGGGCGGCCGTCGTCTCTTCCTGGCTGGATGAGATGCTCTTGCCGAGGTATTCATTGTATTCGTACGTGACGGTATGAATGGTGATGCCTGTAGTCTCGCAGCCGGGGGCTGCGGAGACAACAGCCACGGAGTCAATCTGGTCCGTTACGATCTCATCTCCGCAGACGGAGCAGGTTATAACTGCGTATGCGCTGGAGTAGCCGTTCCAGATCCATTCTGCTCCGGTGTAGTCATATGAGTGGCCGGTTGCCGGGGTGTAGTCATCTATGAAGGTGTCACCGCAGATGTCACAGGTGAATGTGGCATATCCCTGCTCCGTGCAGGTGGGGTCCGTTATGACGGCCCTGTATTCGTGCTGTATGGCTTCAACCCAGTCCGTATGGTAATCCGTGTAATCTGTCTCAACGGTCTCATCTGAGGCATCCAGATGATATGTGGCCTTGTATACGGTGTATCCTGTAACCTCGCATGCGGCATCCCTGTGGTCCACAAGCTCCACTTCGGCTTCATACGGGAACACGTTTCCGCAGAATACGCACGTGAGGATGATTCTCACGCTGTATCCGTTTTCGGTTGCAGTCCACTCCCACTCTACATTGTATCTGTGGCCCTGCTTGGTCTCCTCTGTGTATGTTGCTCCGTCCGGACCCGTAACGGATGCATAGAAGTATGTCGCATCATTCTCTGTCCTTTCCTCTATGTCTGCTTCCAGTTTGAGTTCATAATCCCCTTCCACGCAGAAGAAAGTGGCTGTTGCGGCATATGATGCGTCTCCGGTCTTGGTCCAGCTCCATACGGGCGTAGTGCTGTACGCATGTCCCGTGGCAGGGATTACAACAGTGTACGTGTCTACCGTTTCCCCGTCTATTGCAGCCGTGTATACCGTTGCGCCGTCTTCCGTGCAGGAAGCTGCGGTTGTCTCGGATGTTGCCGTTGCCTGCACTGTGTATGAGTGCTCATCTGTATCCTCACAGTATGAGCCTGTGCAGGTGTATGTCACGGTGCAGGTGTATCCGCCGTCTTGATCTTCCTCTGCCGCTGTCCACTCTGTGCCGGATATGGCATATGCGTGCACGTGATGCGTGTCCCTGAACGTGGCGGTATCCTCTCCCTGCTGGGCCGTTGCGACGCCCCTGAACGTTGTCCCGTTGTCTGTGGCGTATACGGTGGCATCCTGCGTGAGGGTCTCATTGCAGTTTTCGCATGTGAGCGTCACGGATGCAGAACTTCCGTCCTCGGCCCAGCTCCAGACTGCGTTGTCATAATAGTGTCCTGTTGCAGGGATGACTACAACAATGATGTCCGAAATGGACTGCTCATTCCCATCCGCATCCGTATACGTGTATGCTGCCGTATATGTTGTGCTGCCGTCTGAAGTGCAGGTGGCCTTCACCTGTTCTGCCGTAGGAGTGGCCAGGCCGCCAATATATGAATCGCACCTGGTGCAGTCTATAAGGACAAACGCCTGTGTGTATTCATACCAGATCCATTCTGCATTGGCGTAATCATAATCATGGCCAAGCGCAGGCGCATTCTCGTCCACAACGTCATGCGTCTCGCCGCAGTTTGCACATGTGTATGTGGTATAGCCTGCCGCTGTGCATGTGGCATCAGTGTATACGCTGCTCCATGAGTGGCCGGTCTGCTCCAGGGTGTCTGTACGGACATCCTTGTATGCTCCATATTCTGAAAGGTATGTAATGTAGCCGTCTTCCGTGCAGGTCTCTGCCTTGTATGCGGATACGGTTGCTGTAACCGTATGGGTTACAGTCTCATCACCTTCCTGGCAGGTAAGAGTGAGCGTTGCATCGTATCCGTCTGCAGTTGCTGTCCATTCCCAGTCTTCCTTGTATATGTGGGCATGGTCATATGAGTCCGTATACGTCTGCCCGTCAAACGTTACTGTTGCGGTATATGTCTGATTAGCGGAATCATATGTAACGTTCCCAGATACAACCTTTATTACGTCATCCCCCTCCACGCACTTGAAGAATGCCGTGGCGGAGAAAACACCGTCTGTATTGGACCAGCTCCAGGAAGGATCTCCGTACACGTGGCCTACAGGTTCCAGAGTTTCAGATGCCGTGGCAATGACAGCTCCGTTGTATGTGGCGGTGTATATGATTTCGCCGGATTCGTCACAGGTGGGCTTGGTTGTCTCTGTTGTTACAACGGCTGCATCCGTGATGGTCTTTGTGGTGCAGGCATCGCTGGATGAGCCGGCACAGGTGAGGGTTACGGTGCAGGTGCTGTAGTCTGAAGACCAGCTGAAGCTGGTGTATGAATATGAATGAACGTGGTATGTGCCTGTGTATATGGAACCGTTAAAGGAAACGGTTCCAATGTAGGTCGTGCCGTTGTCCGTAACGGATACTGAGGCATCCTGGACATCGGCATAGTCTCCCTCATCACAGAGGAAAGAGGCCGTGGCGGTATATGTGGTGCCGCTTTGAGTCCAGGTCCATGCGGGGTCTGTCGTGTATGAGTGGCCTGTGGCGGGAAGGACTATGTCCACGGGATCAAGGTCATAGGTTTCGTCATTGACGGTATATGAGACGAGGTACTGCTCCAGGCCGGCTGTGGTGCAGGTTGCGGGAGTGATTATCTCGTCCTGTATATGGATTGTATATGTAAGGGTGTCTGTGGCCGTGGAGTTTGTCATGGTTATGGCGTACTCGCCGGGCTCCGTTATGAGCTGGCCGTTGGAATAGGGCTGGCCGTTTATCGTGGCCGTCCAGTCGTAGCGCTCATACCACCGGACGGAAACGCTGAAGTTCTCTATCGTTGAGGTCTCATCCACAAATCCCCTGAGGACCTCTTCGGTGTAGGCATACCCGTATATGGGACTGTTTCTGCTGCTTTGCTTTCCCGACACAATGGCATAAATTTCGGAAGCTGCGGCATCCGGATCAAGAATGTCACTGTAAATGCTGTCCCTGCTGTTAAAGGTGCGCCAGTCATACGGGTTTTCCAGTTTGAATGTGTCTGCAGTGACAGAACAATCGCTGAATGATTCCTGTCCTATGTAAGATACCGTTGCGGGAATTGTTATGGCAGCTATGCTGCAGTCGTAAAATGCGTTGCTTGCAATTTCTCTGAGCCTCGAACCCTCCTCAAATGTTATGGAAATCCCCCCGCTGCACGTGAAAGTGTAAAAAACATATGAATTTATATACTGCACATCCTTGCCGATTACAAGCTGAATCTCGGCATCGGCGCTGCCGGTGGAGCCAAAGACAACGCCGTTGGCCTCGGCTTTCTGTGCATTGAAATAACCGTAGTCAAGGCTGTAGCATACTCTGAAACCATAGGACACGCTGCGTGTGACAATCTCATGA
>JAJPZC010000039.1 GCA_021204585.1 Clostridia bacterium | reverse complement strand
GTGCTTGACCATCGAGGAGGGCTTCCCGTACTGTCTCGTGATCGTGGCGATGTCCTGCAGTCTGATGACGTTGCCCGACGGGTCGGAATACACGATCTTCTCCGCCACCTCCCGTTCGCTGCCGGTGAGGCCGCCGACGTGGATGGGCGAGCTCGTGTAGTCCGTGTCGAACTCGCCGCTGAGGATCGGCAGGCCTGCCGTCTGGTAGTCAAGCATCAGAAGCGAGGGATCTATCCCGTAGGCCGAGAGCCTGTCCATGTCGATGTTGACGGCGATCTCCTCGCCCCTCTCGCCGTAGAGCTTTGCGTAGGAGAGCATCTTGAGCTCCCTCAGTCTGTCGCAGAGGTCATCGGCGTAGCCGCGCATCTCCGCGTAGTCCTTGTCGGGGGATTCCAACGATATGAGAATCGACGAGATCGAGCTGAAGTCGTCGATGACCTGCACGGCGAGCACTCCCGGCGGCAGGGTGGCCTTCCGGCCGTTGAGGGCAAGGCGAATCTTCGACCATACCTCGTCCTTCTTCTTGATGGGCATATTGGCCTCCACGTAGATGTAGCAGATTCCGTCCTTGGAGTAGGAGGACGTCGCCCTGTCCACTTCGGAGAACGAGAAGAGCGTCTGCTCGAGCGGCTTGGTCAGCTGTTCCTCCACCTCGGCCGCGGTCGCGCCCGGATATACGCCGACCACGAGGCCCTGGGTGATCTCAAACGTCGGGAACTCGTCCTTGTTCATCTTCACGAGGCCGTAGACGCCGATGCAGACCAGTGCCGCCATTATGAGGTAGATGATTCTCCTGTATTTGATCGTCGCTTGGACGAATGTTTCCTTTCTCTTGGCCATTTCCTTTCAGTTTCTTTTCGTCATGGCTAAACCGACACTTTATATGATGTATCGTATATATCTTATCGTCAATTTAATGCCGTGGTTTTACTCCACTTCATTCACTTTCATTCCGCCGCTTACTTTCTGCGCGCCTCCCACGATGAGCCTGTCGCCGGACCTGAGGCCTGAGGTGACGACCACGCCGTCGCCGGAGAATCCGTCCACCGTGACGTCGACTCTCTTGGCCGCGCCGTTCTCCACAGTCCAGACGTAGCGTCCCTCGACGCCGGTCTTGACTGACGATGCGGGGATGACTATTCTCTGCCCGCCGCCGTTGGAGAGGCGTACCTTGCAGACCATGCCGGGCATGAGGCCGTGTGCGTCGGAGGTGGGGACAAGGGTGCATTCGTAGCTGTGTGAGAGCGGAGAATCGGAGACGCCCTTCTTGGTGATCCGGCATTCCGCCTTCCTGTCGTTAAGGGCCGGGACAATCAGTTCGGCGGTCTTGCCGACGGAGATGTCACCGATTTCGTTTTCCGGTATCGGTATGGTGATTTCCAATGAGTTGATGTCAACTATCTTGACTAAAGGTTCAGATAGGGAAATTTCCACGCCCTCATCGGTGTAGACGTCGCTGACCACCCCATTGTAGGGTGCCCTGACTGTGCAGTCGTCAAGGGCCTGGCGCGCGATTCTCACCCCGGCCTCCGCCTCGGCCAACTGCGTCTGGATCTCCACCATCTTCACTTCCGGGACGCTTCCGCTCGTGTAGACTTTCTGAAGTCTCTCGTAGCCGTCTTTCGCCTGGTCCAGCTTGGCCTGCATCATGTCAAGGGTGCTCATGACGCTCTGCGACTGAATCACGGCGATGACGTCTCCCTTGTCGACCTGCTGCCCCTGAGAGACTTTCAGCTCTGTCAGCGTGCCTGAATACTTGCCGGTAAGCACCGTCGACTTGGACGGGCGCACCGTCCCGACGTAGGTTCTCGCGTCCGTGTCGGAGACGCTTTCCACGGTGACGGTCCTGACGTTGACGGGTCTGCGGGTGATTTCCTCCTGTCCTCTTCCCGAGCATCCGGCGAGAATCAGGGCCGCGGCCGCGATCACCGACGAAGCCTGAACGGCCGCTCCGACTTTTGTTCCCGCCTTACTTCTGTTTGTTGCAGTCTTGTTCATGTCGTTTTCTCTTATTTATGTCCCGTTTTCAGTCATTTGACTTGGCCCAGCACTCGACGTCGCTTGAGACGATCGTGAAATCCATGCTCTGATATGTGAATCCGCCCTCGTAGGTGAGGTTGAAGAGCAGGGAGTCATCGTATCTCTGCGCCGAGCCGCTTACCGTCACCGTCGTGGTGAGTGTGGTCAGGTCCGAAAGACTTGTCCCCATCATCAGGGTGAGGCTTCTCGTGAACGGCTCTATCGTCAGCGTCTTGCCGTCGGCATTGGCGTTGAACGTTATCAGGTTTCCTCCGAGAATGTTCATCGCGACTATCATGTCCCCCTCGCTTTTGTCGGAGGTGACGACGCTGAGCTGGCCCGATTCCGCCGTCAGCGGTATGGTCTGGGTCCCAAGGATCTCATAGCCCGTGATCGCCGCCTCGATGGAGCCGCTCGTCTTGAAGGAATAGTTGCCGCTGAATCTCCTTACGCCTTCCTTTGTGCAGGAGGCCGATGTCAGCACGATTGCCGCCGCTGCGGCGAGCATTGCCAAATACCTTTTCATATTCTCTGTCCGTTTTGATTTCCGTTGTTGTGAGACCGCCCCGGCCGTCACGCCGTGGGGCGGCGACGCCTCCGGCCGGCGCCTC
>JAJPZC010000046.1 GCA_021204585.1 Clostridia bacterium | reverse complement strand
TGCTTCTGCGCCTCTATGTAGCTGGTGCACCCCAGCCGGATGTCCTTTCTGTCTGTATCGTTCATGATCTGTTTCCCCCTTGCCCTACTGAATTGGGCTTGTGCTGCAATCTTCTTGAAAACAAATGTTTATATATGTGCCAGAATTAAGCACTTTGGATCTTCCGCAGTGCTTTATGTGCTTTGCTGTTGTATGGCCTTCCCAGCGGCCTGTATCACTCCCCCTTCATGCGCAGGTATGTGTACACGGCGCAGATGGTCTTGGAGTCCGTAATCTGTCCGGACTGGATCATGGAGAGGACTTCGGAGACGGGGTAGAAGGCATATGAGAGGAACTCGCCCTTGTCCAGCTTCTGCGAGACCTGGGTGCCCCCTTCGGCAAGATAGATGTATATGACCTCGTCCGTATAGCCCGGCGTGGGGTAGATGTCCAGAAGGTGTGTTAAGGTGGTGCGGTAGCCGGTCTCTTCCTCCAGCTCACGGGTGGCTGAGACTATGGGGTCTTCGCCGGCCTCAACCTTTCCCGCCACTATCTCGTATATCTCCTTGTGGTATGCGTAGCGGAACTGGCGCACGAGAAGGATCTTGCCTTCACGGACGTAGAGGACGGCTGCGCCGCCCCTGTGGTGCACCACCTCGCGGTAAGACGTGGAGCCGTCCGGAAGGAGGACGGTGTCCAGGGACAGGTGCACTACCTTCCCCTCGTATATACTCTTGGAGGATATAGCCTTCTCTTCAAAGCTCATGTGGTTTTCCTCTATGACTCCAGCTCCTGCAGCTTCTGGATAATTTGCGGCAGGGTGTCTGAGATTGTGTTGTGGAACAGGGCGAAGTAGTTGTAGCCGCAGATGAGGGCGTTGGCGCAGGTGAGGTTGCCGGCCTTTATGGCTGTGTCCAGCTCATCCAGGATGCCTATGGCACCCTTCTTGTCTCCCTCCGGGATGTCAGACATGGCAACGTATACGTGCTCATCCGCAATGAGGTTTGCAATGTCCATAGTGCCGCCTGCAGGAAGGTCTGTGCGCCTGTAGTCTCTTGCGGCAGCGGGCTGCTGCACAGGGACTGTCTGGGCGCTTGCTCCGGGGCCGGAGGGTGCGCCTGTGGGGTTGGCTGAGGTGTAGACGGTTTCGGAGAGATGCTCCTGGTGGCTCTTCTGGACGGACTCTGCATACATGGAGTCTATGATATCCCTCAGAGTGTCTATTATCTGCGTGCAGAAGTTTTCATAGCATGAGGCGTATGATCCGTCCTCGTTGAAGTACTTTCTGAGGAAGTCATTGAAGCCCTGGTAATCCTCGCGCTCAAACTCTGCGAGGAGGCAGAAGATGAAGGGCAGGGTCTCGTCCGGGTCCTCCGGAAGGGATATGTAGCTGGTCTCGAAGAGGCCGTTGTGCTCTGTAATCAGGCATTTGCGGCAGCATGCGGCGTAGTCGAAGTTCTTTGTCATCTCATTAAAGAGCATGCAGAGCTTCGGAGAGCGGGCTATGCACTTCAAAATATCCTTGAGCTTCGTCGTGGCCACTATGAACTGGGAGGACTTTGCGTCGTCACAGCACAAGTCAAACGCTTCAATCTGCTTCTTCAAACTTTCCATCTTCCGGCGCCCCTTGTCTTGGATAAATCCATTATACACGCTCCTTACGGAAAATGCATTACTTTTGGCATTACTTTTTAGGCGTATATCCTTGATTTTGGCAGATGAATTCATTATAATGAGAGGCACTATCGCCCCAGGGGCGGGAAAGGAACACTTATGCTGAGCTCACAGGAATCGTCCGTCAACAAGTTAATAATACTCTTCGTCTTCGACAAGATGGAGAGCGCCCTCTCTGAGCGGACGATAGTGGATATGTGCTCCACCTCCAACAACTGGATGGGCTACATGGACTGCGTGAACATCATCCACAAGCTCCTGGACGACAACTTCATATACGTTGTGGCCGAGGACGAGGACACCCTCTACACCATAACCCCGGACGGCCGCGAGACCCTCGCAAACTTCTACATCAATATCCCCAAGTCCATCCGCGAGGAGATCTCCATCTTCATAAAGAAGAACTCGGCCCGCTACCGCAACCGCCAGGAGTGCCGCTCCGACTACTACCAGAACAAGGACGGCACCTACACCGTCTCCCTCAAGATCCTGGACAAAGTCCAGCCCATCCTGGACCTCAAGTACGTAGTCCCGGACAAGAAGACCGCCAAGGCCATCTACAAAAAGTGGGAGGAAAAGGCCGCAGACGTATACCAGGTAATCTACGAGAACCTCTGCGACTAACCCCTCTGTCCATCCGTGTCTTATACCGGGCCCCAAAAGACGGCCCCTCTTCCATCCAAAACCAGACAACAATCCAGCAAAGGACAAAATACATATGACTTACACTTACAAGACACACGGCACCTGCTCCAGGGCCATACAGTTCGACGTGGATGACTCCAACAGGCTCCACAACGTGCGCATAATAGGCGGCTGCACCGGCAACACGCAGGGCGTGGGACGCCTCTGCGAAGGCCGGGACATGGACGAAGTCCAGGCAATGCTCTCCGGCATCCTCTGCCGCAACGGCACCTCCTGCCCGGACCAGCTCTCCAAGGCCATTCTCGCATACAAGCAGGAGCACGGCATGTAATCCCT
>JAJPZC010000111.1 GCA_021204585.1 Clostridia bacterium | reverse complement strand
AAAACTAGCTCAGCCTGGGTCTCGTGGGCTCGTTGATGTGTTTAAGAGACAGGGCCAGGGCCGCCTCAACATCCTCCTTGTCCGCCAGGGCAAGAACACCGTAGCCACTCCCGGCGGAGACTTCATCTTCGAGGACGGCCAGACAATGCTTGTCTTCGGCGAGACGGACAGCATCTACAAGCTCATCAACAACAGCCGGTAGCGCCCCTGCGCCCCGGCGCAATAACCAATACGACCCCTCATGCGAACCGCACCAAACCGGTCCGCATTTTTTATGCCTGCTCCCATGCCCGCTCCCTGTACAGGATTTACGGCTAGATGTGTCCACGGAAAGGCGCCGATGTCTGCTTTTGTAAAAAAAACAAGACTGCATAAATGATTAAAATTGCCCACAGAGCAAAGCAGAAACGTCAGATGCCATACGCAAAATATGTCTCTAATACACATAAAATACGCATATATATTGCGAAATCTCGTTTGGACCCTGTATGAACAAATGTTCATTCTGGCCCGAAGATTATGCAACCTTTAGAAACGAATGTTCATGCCGAAATTTATGCATTTGGTGCATATTGCACAAAGACAAAAACTGCCGTACAGCCTTCCGGTGCCTGCAGGCAGCAAAAAAGCCGCCTGCCTTGGTGTGGGCAAACGGCCTTGTGCAGCTGCATATGAGGCTTTGTACGGGCCTGTTTCAGTGTATGTGGTCTTTGTACCTGGTGATGTCTGCAGGCTCTGAGACAATGCCCTTGCTGTAATTCTGCATAGACCTGTCTATGTCTGCAAGCGTCTCCGGGGATATGCCTTCCGGCACTGAGACAACACGGGGTACCAGCAGGATGCAGCCGTTGTCATACTCCGTGCACTCATAATACTCATATGCCGCGCCTCTCAAGGTTATCCTCTTCTTATGATCCAGATGCGCCAGATATCTTCGTACGGCTTCCATACAATGCTCTCCTTCCGCCTCTGTGGGTATTCCCACCACTCTTCATGTTGTACACCCCTTAAGCTGCGTTTGTCCAGGGATTTTTGCCACGCAAAAAGCCGCCTGTCCGGGAGGGGCAAACGGCCTGGAATGCATGTGTCTGGTTCCCTTGTGTGGGTATACATTACCCCTTGGGATACAGCTTGGAGACGCCGCTGCGCACGGCGGCTTCTGCCACGGCCTTGGCCACGGACTCGTGGACCTTGTGGTCATAGGCATAGGGGATTATGTGCTCTGTGGAAAGGTCTGCGTCGGAGATGCCGGAGGCTATGCCGTATGATGCGGCCATCATCATGTCGTAGTTTATGGTCCTGGCACGGACGTCCAGTGCCCCGCGGAAGATGCCGGGGAATACGAGGACGTTGTTTATCTGGTTCTTGTATTCGGAGGAGCCGGTGCCTACTATGTAAGCCCCTGCGTCCAGGGCGTCCAGCGGGAGAATCTCCGGTACGGGGTTTGCACAGGTGAACAGGATGGGACGCTCTGCCATGGAGCGCACCATGTCCTTCGTTACGCAGCCGGCCACAGAGACGCCAATGAGCACGTCTGCGCCCATCATGGCGTCTGCCAGGGTGCCGTGCAGATGGGCCTTGTTGGTTGTTTTGGCAAGCTCCTGCTGGGCGGGGTTGAACTTGGTGTCTCCTTCCACGAGGATGCCTTTGGAGCTGCAGACCGTTATGTCCTGCACGCCGAAGGCAAGGAGGAACTTGGCTATGGTGATGCCTGCGGCGCCTGCGCCGTTTATGATCAGCTTGAGCTCTTCCGGCTTCTTGCCTGCAAGCTTGAGGGCGTTAATGAGGGCCGCTGTGGTGACGATGGCAGTGCCGTGCTGGTCATCATGGAATACGGGGATGTCCAGGTCCGCCTTTAGGCGGCGCTCTATCTCAAAGCATCTGGGGGCTGAGATGTCCTCCAGGTTTATGCCGCCCCAGCTGCCCGCAAGGAGCTCTATTGTCTTTATGATGTCCTCTGTGTCCTTGGAGCGGATGCACAAAGGGTATGCGTCCACGCCGCCGAACTCCTTGAAGAGGGCGCATTTGCCTTCCATGACGGGCATGCCGGCCTCCGGGCCTATATCTCCAAGCCCTAATACTGCCGTGCCGTCTGTAATTACGGGCACAGTATTCCAGCGGCGGGTTAAGTCAAAGCTGCGCTCCACGTCCTCATGCACCGCAAGGCAGGGCTCTGCAACGCCCGGCGTGTATGCGAGGGACAGCTCCTCCTGGTTCGTAATGGGCACGCGCACCTTCACTTCCGTCTTGCCCTTCCAGTCATAATGCAGCTTCAATGATTCTGCTCTGTAGTTCATAAAGTCCGCTCCGTATGTTTACGTATCTTTCTTTCTCTGCCAGTCATTATAGCAGACAAGCGGGGCTTTAAGCAATAAAATGAGCCCCGCGGGACGAGATTTAATGAAAATCACACCATTGCGCCCTGTGGTGTTCGTTTGGCGCATCCAATGCCCCAGGACTTGCGCCAGACCGGTCCTGCAGCCTCCCCGGCGCAGCAATTTTTGCCTCAAAGGGGCGCAAAATAAGTTGCACAATTAAAAGTCTTGTGCTAATATGATTGCGCTGGCAGGACATTGGGGTGTGGCCAAGCGGTAAGGCAACGGACTCTGACTCCGTCATCGTTGGTTCGAATCCAGCCACCCCAGCCAAAGCAAAGAGGTTTCCAAGCAAATGGAAGCCTTTTTTTTTTTTGCTGCAATGAAATTCTGTACGCATCTATAAAGTTGGAACGCTGTTGTCAGCTGAAACAGCTGTTGGAATTCACATCAGTTCTACGCTGTTTGCATATGGAATCCACAAGCTGACCATGTTGCTGTACTTCCATCCTCTCACAAGACAGAGTGCAACATTGATGACGCCTTCGTGGGTTACTATCAGAACACGCTTGCCTTTGTATTTGGCATGTATGTCAATCAGTACCTCTTTGATTCTATCAAAAAACCCACTAGCAGATTCTCCTTCTGGATACTTTTCATCATATGCCATGACCGAAAAGTCCTTTCTCAAAGGATGTAACCTGAAATCCTCAAGCCCCATACCATTAAAGATGCCTGTATTGATTTCACGGAGTCTCGTATCTGTAAGCATAGGACATCCAATCTTATCGGCAAGAATCTTGGCGGTCTGTACCGCTCTTATCAGGTCGCTTGATATGATTATATCATAAGAGGCATCAACCTTAATTCCCGGTTTTTTATTAGCACACCACTATTTTTTCGGTAATAAAATAGTAAAAAACTATAAAATATCTCCACATTTATATGAAATAATACTTGCAAATAATCATTCAATGTGCTACTATTTATATGAAATTAATGCTTGCACAAAAGAGGGTGATTATTTTGTACATTATTCGTAACGGCCAGTATGCGACAGCAGCTGTATCCAAGCGGGATGGCAACAGCACATCCATCTCCTCTAATTATCTTGGCAAGATAATTGATGAAGAGCAGGGCATATTCTGGAGCAGAAAACGTGGACTGTTCAAATTTGATATAGAAACCGGCGAATACAGTGATGCCCCGGATGATATAAGCGCAAGGTATGATCCGCATGACAAGAACCTTGACTATATCAGTTCTACCATATTCGGCGATGTTTATGTTCTGAATGAGTTTCTGTACAAGTCCGGGCTCATGTCTGTGATTGATACTCTGCCCTGCAAAAACAAAGACACTCTTCACTCCATGATACTGTTTTATGCTCTGTCCGATTTAGCCAACTGTGACGCGGCAGAGTGGTATAAAGGTACCGTTGCTCATCTACTGTATCCAAATGCCAGCATGAATAGCCAAAGAATAAGCGAATTTCTGGCAGAGATTGGCAAAGACGAAGTTACCTATAACTTCCAAAAGAAGTATATATCGTTTGTTTTTTCACAATATGACCCAGACAGAAACATTCTTGTTGACAGCAGCGGGGTGCCTAACGACATCCACTTTGATTTGACTCGCGTGAGCAACCACAATGGGAAAGTTAGCAATGAAATCCGGCTGGCTCTTGTGTTTCAAAGCAAGACAGGACTCCCTTTGTTTTACACAGCTGTGCCAGGGAATGTTATGGATGTTACAACACTGGAGCGCATATTTGCCCATTTGGAGGCAATGCATGTAAAGGTTGATTCATGCATCATGGATGCCGGTTATAATTCAGCTGCGAATCTGGATATGTTTTATGCGAATGACAAAAAATGTATCTGTGACTATATAACAAGGACCAAATGCAACAGCAAACAGCTCACAGACATGGTTTCAAAAGCACTCCCGGGCCTGATATGCGCTGATAACATTGTGCAGTACGGAAACCGTTACCTATATATGGTTAAACAGACGATTAAGGTAGGTGTTGATGAAGACAAACCAGCATTCCTGTATCTCGGGCTTGACTGTGAGCAATATGGGCTTAACATCATACATATGTGCCAAAAGGCAAAAAAGGAGCCGCTTACAGCCGATGAAGTTAATGATATAATGACCAATTCTGGCTTTGTTGGCTTTATATCCAGCCATGATTACAGTTGCGAAGAGATGCTTCCACAGTATTACAAACGCCAGTTCGCCGAACAGACATTTGATTTGATGAAGCACTATACAAAGCTGTTGCCTGTTAGGGTGCAGACTCTTGAAACATTCCATGGCCATCTGTTGCTTTCATATATCGTTTCCTGCGCATTGCGAATGATACAAATTAAAATGAAAGAAGCAGGAGGGTTTCTTGGATCCAAACTGAGGCTGCTTCTGTTCAAGCCGGCAATTGTATATTCTGATATGCTGGTTACAGATTGGTCTGATGCGGATCTCAATGAAGTATGCACTGCGTTGGAAATCAAGTATCCAAGAAAAATACGAATCAAAGACGGCAGACTGCAGTATACTCCCCCTAATCCGGATGTTTCTGGCAACATGTATGACAAGATTAATGCTAAGAAAAAGCGTGGAAGGCCAGCTAAGAAAACGCATGAACAGGAAACACAACAGCAGGTTTTGGGCATAACACAGACAAAACGAGGCAGGGGTCGTCCAAAAGGCTCTAAGAACAAGAAGACCCTTGGAAAGGAAGCACAAGGACAGATATTGGGAACATCTACAACAAAACGAGGTAAGGGTCGTCCAAAAGGCTCTAAGAACAAGAAGACCCTTGAGAGGGAACAAGCTCTGTCCGCTGGAACTGTGACAACAAATCCTATCTAACGGGTTTGTGCTAATAATTTGTCCGGGAACTAAGGATCAAGTCTATCCGCCAGATCATAAACGCCGGACACTCCGTTTTCCGTCAGAGCATTGTCTGACCATCCGCCATATCCATAACGGTGATCATCCTCTCCATGCCTGGCCATGGTTATGTGTGTGGCATCATCTGAATCTGAGAACAGTTTTGTCTGCCAATCAATCCGGTCAATAACACCCCTGACCGCCTTAATGGCTACCTCATACGATATGTCCTGCGCAAAGCAGTTCTTCTTTATGTAATCTTCATACTCCTTCGCCATAGGTTCATCGTGCTCTATCTTATCAACAACATTATCAAAGAGCTCTTTCTGGCAGAGCAAATCCCGCCTGTAGAACTCGTTTATAACCGCAGCCGTAAGCAATGCATCATCGAACCCCTTTGAAGTTACAAGATACATATCATACAGGTCCTTTGACCTTGTACTGTCAGTCCCACGGTTAATGATTGCGTGCAGTTTGTCTGCAATGACTGATTCAATGTTGTATGCCCGAATATCAAACTCGTTGTCGTCTATGATTGACTTGTAACGGTAAACAATCGGATAAGGAGTAACTGCATCGCCCTGACAAATATCAATATGGAAATCCTGCTTGATCTTTTCAAGGTTTGCGATGATCTTAACCCTTTCCCCGCCGTATTCAGTTCCCTGTATATCACTTGAATTGGCTACGGCATATGTAATACCGTCATCCACGTGGATGCTGCATATTGACTGCAGCATATTAATCAGCTCCTCATCAGAATAGTCGCTCCCAGACAGTCTGAGGTCAAGATCCATCGTGGCCCTGTATTCGACCCCTGTTAACGCTTCCAGCAAGAAACCTCCCTTAAAGGCAAACTTGTACATATACTCGCTGAGAGAAAGCCTATATAAAAAACGTTCGAGAAAATACGCTGCGAAAAGTGAATTTGATGTGGCACCTGTTGATTCCCTCAGTTTGCTGATTCTGGCTCTTAATTTTGCTCTTGTCATAAGAGTACCTCGACTGCAGTTTTTATTTCTCGCTCAACCCCAAGCAACTTTGCATACTTGTACAGTTTGTCTATATCCGGGCTGTTCCCAAAGTATGCCCTGACAGCAAACTGCTTCTCTTCCTGGTATGTGAAGTCGTACAGGAAAAGATCACACATGCATCTCTCGCGGTCATAGCACTTAACAGTATTTCCGAAATGAGTTGTTGTCTGTTCTATGCCTGTTTCATACTTTGGACCAGAGCATCTATGGCAGATGGCCGTGGATATATATCGCGTGTTATAGTCGCGTGGAAAGTTTGCCTCCAGTCTGATATACCTTACATTCGTCATATTATGTAGCGAAAGTGCAGCTCTTCGGCAAAAGACAGCGTCTGAATGCTTTAGTGAAAATGTAAGGTAATCATCATCGAATGTATCTGGCAGTGTATATATACCGCTTGCAACTTTAATCAGTTCTTCCCTCTGCAACATTCTATAGAGGTAAATTGATGGGATACCTGACTCAACAATGTCCTTTCTAAGAACATAACCGCTGTTATTGGAACCAATCTCTAAAATTTTCTCTTTGTATGTCATATCAATTTACCTCACTTGTGTATTTTCATGCCACATTTTATATTTTTTGAGGAAAAAAAGCAACAAAAAATCCTCGCCACTTTCAGAAAATTTGGCTCATTGGCCATATTACCCACACCAAAGCAAAGAGGTTCCCACGCAAATGGAAGCCTCTTTTTCTGTTATGAGGGATGCCTGGAGGAGCATCCGGCTGTAGGGCCCCTTGAAGGGGCTTAGTCTTCTGTGTCTCCCGTTATGGTGCCGTCCTTGGGGTACTTGGAGTTGAGCTCATTGAGTATCCTAGAGATCTCGTCTTCTCCCGCAGTGTCTGTATCTGCATCTGCGTCTGTGGGGTCTGTGTCCGGGTCATTGGGAGTGGCCTGTGTGCGGCCTGCTTTGCTTTTGGCCTTCTTGCCGGGGTTGCGCATGGCGGCATCCTGCTGGATGTCTTTATCCCAACAGCAGCAATCCAGGTCCATGTCCATGCGGACGGCCTTCATGGCACGGCCTACGGACTTGTACTGGGCACGGATGCCGGATGAATCTGCGTAGGTGCTGGCGGCACGGCTGGCGCATATGCCTATGTTGGCTGCGCTGGCTATGGCGTCCATGTTGGCGCCGAGGAACAGGAACTCCCAGCCGTGGGCGTCTCTCTGGTGGGAAAGAAGGGCGCGGACGTCATTGAAGGTGTAGCGGCGGCTGGCGTTCTCCAGGCCGTCTGTGTTGATTATGAAGAGCGTGTGGGCGGGCACCATGGGCCCGTCTGCCATATGCATTGCACGCATGTCCTCTATGGTCCTTCCCACGGCGTCCAGAAGGGCCGTGCAGCCCCGGACGTAGTACTGTCTCTCGTTTATGGGACGCACCTTCTCCAGGGGAACCCTCTCAAAGAGAACCTCATACTGGTCATCAAAGAGAATGGTTGTAACCAGCACTCTGCCCTCCAGCTTCTTCTGCTGCTCTATGAGCGAGTTGAACGCTCCTATCGTATCTCTCTCCTTGCCGCCCATGGAGCCGCTTCTGTCCAGTATAAAGACCGCTTCAGTAAGATCTGTCTGCATATCGCATCCTCCGTCTGTCATTTTGTATTGCACCCGTATTGTACAGCCCGCAAAGCGGCCTGTGGTCTCCTGCCAGGCGACATTTCCCCTCCTCTGCACAAAAACATTTTACGCATGCTTTGCCCACACCCAAGGCCATCCCAGGGGGCCTCTCCGGAGGCCTGCAGTGCAACGGACGGCAGGCAGACCGTTACACTAAAAGCTGTGCATTCTGCACATACTAAAAGACCGCACACGGGCGGCCTTTTCTGTGTGCAGTTTATAGTAAACGAAAAAAGTAATTTTATATATTAGCACACAATGTTCTCAGCTGGGCATTAGGTTTGCTCCATGTTTTGAAAGCTGTATCAAGTTTAGATTCAAGCTCAGATATACTCTTGAAGAAACGATTATGTGTATTTTCTCTTCTTGTTACACGCCATACTCTTTCAATTGGGTTCAAATCCGGAGAGTATGGAGGCAAGAACAGAAAAGTAATTTTAGATGATATGTCTGAATACTCTCCCGAGGTATCTTCCCGTATGAGACGACATGCTTTCTTGTGCCATGCCGCATTATCCATAACCAGGATAATTGTCCTGCTATCTGATTCATTGAACGTTTTTAAGAAATTGCGAATAGATTGTATGATGGTCTCTGCAGTAAAGTCTCTTGATTTATCCACAAACAGAGCACCGGTCTCCGGCGTTATAAAGCCAGCATATGCAACTTTAGCTTTTCCGGGATAAGATTTTAGCCTTGGCTTGCTGCCTTTCTTATGCCACGCTACAGTGGTTGTTGATTGCTGCTGGAAGTGAACCTCATCCATAAATGCAACAATATATTCATCTTGTTGCCTTAATTCTGGGATTTTTTTTAAACTCAGCCCGTTCCGGAGTGTCTTCGGCTCCTTTGCTGGGGAATGTTTGGGAACGGATGCGGGAGTATCCGAGTTCACTGAACAGCAATTGGCAATACCTGGTTGTTACCTCTATGCCCATGTTCTTTAAGATATAATCGCTTACGCTTGGACCATCCCAGACCTTATATCCTTTGTCATGAGGATCTTGTTGCAGCAGATCATCTATCTCATGTTTCTGAATGTCTGTAAGCTTCTGAGGACGACCTGACTTCGGCTTAGCCTGCAATGCCTCAAACCCTTTTTCATTTACGGTTTTGACCCATCCAAAGATAGTTGCTTCTGTATATTTTGTGCTTCTGGCAACCTCCCTGACCGAAAGCCCTCCAAGAACGAGGCTAACGACAGAAATACGAAAAGAATAACTTCCATCTGGCAGCAAATTTAAGAGTTGCATACCCTCTTCTCGCATAACCAAAGGATCTTTACTATACACACGATGGCTCATAATGGACACGCCTCCTGTATACAGGATAGCATGTTATTAAGCCTCTGTCAACTAAAATTACTTTTTTCGTTTACTATAATTATATCTGCAGGGCAACGCGCCTGCAGGGCCTGCATGGCCGCAGACGGGCGGCTATGCGGAGACCTGGACGCCCAGGAGGGGCTGGTCATAGTCAAAGAGGGCGGCGTTGATGAGGTTGATGTCGTATATATGCCGGTCTATGAAGAACTCTATGATTATGTCCGATACGGAGTTGTACGTTATGGCGTAGCCTGCCGACGCCAGGAGCTTTCTGGTGTCTGCAATGTTGAGCCCTAAGGCTATTGCAAAGGCAAAGACGGTGGGCTTTGTGGGCTTGTATGAATCATCTGAGCGTATCTTGGAAAAGTGCCTTCTGTCTATGTTGGCCTTGGTGTAGCACTGCACGTCCGTCATGCCCTTCTCGTCTATAAGCCTGAACAGC
Source organism: Clostridia bacterium (assembly GCA_021204585.1). Classification (GTDB taxonomy): domain Bacteria; phylum Bacillota; class Clostridia; order Christensenellales; family Borkfalkiaceae; genus Coproplasma. Next base: position 1,503 of record JAJPZC010000111.1, on the reverse strand, counting down.
ATCTGTGAGAATGTCTCAGCCTTCTGTTTCCTGTCCTTTATATATCCTCCCAGATCTCCGTCCGCCGGTGCAGCAGGTTTGCCGCAAACGGGCGCTGCATCATATGAAACATCCTGCTCATATTTCACCCCTGCCCGCTTGTATGCGTCCCGCCTAGGGATCTCCAGGCATTGCTTCATTGCGGAGCGCTCTGCATAGATTTTCCTCTGCAGCCTTGCACGCCTTCCGGCGGCTTCCGGCCCTTCCTTGCCTTCTTCGGCCTTCAGCTCTTCCAGTATGCTGTGTATGTCTTCCGGCAGCTCCTCCGCACCTGCCTCTGTCTCTTCCTCTGCCTCTTCTTCCTCCGGACCTTCCTCTGCGGGCTCTCCAATGAGCCTTTCATACTCTGCAGCCTCTGCAGCCTCTGCTTCGCTGGCCTCCCGGGTCTGCAGCTTTTCCGGCTCTGTGTCTGCGCTCCGGAGCTTAGGGCGGCCTTGCGTGGACTCTTTTGAGTATATCATCTCAGAGGATTCCGCACGGGGAGCAAGCTCTATGTTTGCAAGCTCCCTCTCCAGGGCTTCCTTGGCGTACTCATCCAGCTCATCCTTGTAATCCTCGCCTACTACGTACCTCTTGTCCCAGAACTCATTGAGCTCTTCCTTTGTGTACTGCGCACGAACTGCCTCACGGCTGTACACGAAGACTGTGAGGTCATTGCCCCCCAGGGAGGCATATGCACTGGATATGGCGCAGTATGCCGTATCCGGAGAGATCTTCGTGTCCCTGTATGCCTCCAGGGAGACTACAACCCATTTGCATCCAAGGGATGCAGCCTTTCCAAAGGCCGCCGTATAGCTTGCCGTTATCTGCTCCGGGGAGCCCTTCGTCTTCCTGTATGCGAGGCATGCCTGGATCTTGTACCCGTACCTCTTTGTTCTGGCGCTTGTGACTTTGGCATTCTCCTTGCTGCGCTTCATGACGGGAAGTATCATGGCATCTGCCACGGCCCCGTATCCCGCCGGGGCGTCTGCATACTCATAATGCGGCAGAGCCTTTATGTCCTTGGTTATGATTAGTGCCATGTATCTGCATATCCTCCAAGCCGGTTGTTTGCCCTTCCCTTCAAGGGCACCATATCTGGCTGTATGATCTGATTCAGAGTGCCCATTATACTGCTTCCAATGAGGGAAACAGCCTGCATCCGGGCCGTGCAGGCGCATCCTCTGCACCGTTCACATCCATGCAAAGGCACGCACATATTCCGCGTTCCAGGCATATCTGCAGGGGGATGCAATGATCTGCACCTCTGAGGTTTCCCTCATGTGCGTGTGCATGCGCACACCTTTTTATTATACGGCATTTTTGTCCGGAATTGCTTTTTGCAGGCCGCATTATATGTCCTGCGGCGAAGAAAGTGAGACGGGAAGACGGGCTGCACACCGGGAAGGGCCGTCTTGCGCACACATGCGCGCGGGTGCGCGCGCATTAACATTAGTCTTGTATGCGGCGGTTTCTGTACATATG
>JAJPZC010000003.1 GCA_021204585.1 Clostridia bacterium | reverse complement strand
AGTTGCACGTGAGGCGGAGATGTGGTAGAATAGGGATGGACGTGAAGACATGAAGGCGGCAAATTTCACAAAGATTTCATTGCAGTGTTAAGTTGCCGTTATATGATTTGTTTAAAATCAAGTAAAAGCGTTTATATAATATTATGAGGGGTTCTTGCATTTGAGCCCCGCAGGAAGAGGGGTTCCTGTGGCTGGGAACCCGGGAAGGTATGTAAATCCCTAGAGAGGTTTATGATGAAAGTTCTTATAGTGGACGACGAAGAGATGATAAGGGACGTGCTCAAGGAGTACGTGGAGTTTGAAGGCGGCGAGGCCTATGAGGCTGCGGACGGAATGGAGGCGGTGAAGATGTGCAGGGACAATGACTATGACATTATCCTTATGGACATCATGATGCCCAAGCTGGACGGGTTCTCGGCGGTCAAGGAGATCAGGAAGATCAAGAACATTCCGGTCATCATGCTCTCGGCGAGGGGCGAGGAGTATGACAAGCTCTTCGGCTTCGAGATAGGGGCGGATGATTACGTCACCAAGCCCTTCTCGCCCAAGGAGGTTATGGCAAGGATTCACGCCGTATTGAAGCGCAATGAGCAGAAACAGGCGGAGGAGTCCCCGGACGTTGTGCAGTTCGAGGGGCTCACCATTGACATGGCCGGAAGGAACGTATACGTGGACGGGGAGAAGGCGGAGCTTACGCCCAAGGAATATGAGATTCTCTTCTACTTCGTGAAGAACAAGGGAATTGCGCTGACCCGCGAGAAGCTTCTTATGGACGTGTGGGGCTTTGACTTCTACGGGGATGACAGAACCGTGGACACGCACATCAAGATGCTCCGTTCAAACCTCAAGCAGTACAGGAAATTCATAGTGACGTTAAGGGGCCTCGGGTACAAGTTTGAAGTCTAGGAATGCTTCGGAAAAGAAAATAAGAAAAGTCAAGAGCCTCAACAAGTCGCTGTGGCTCTACTTCTGTCTTTTGCTGGTTCTGCTGATCATTCTGGTGGAACTGGTCTTTTCTATTGTCATGACGCAGAACCTGGAAAACGGCGCAAGGCGCGAGGTCAAGCAGGTCTGCGACAACATAATCCTCACCATTCGCAGCATAGACATAAAGGAAGGCATAGACCAGGAGGCTCCGGAAGAGGGCACGGACGGCACAGAGGAAACAGATGGCACGGATGCGCAGGATGCGGCAGAGGAGATGCCGGATCTGGATACGGACACTGTATTGAACCAGGCCGTGCTGTCATACTTCCGTGAAGGATATCCCGTCTGGATATACAACGATGAAGGCGAGATAGTGGCCCCCGCAGGGGACGTGGTGGGGGAGATGTTCTCCCCGGACGATGCAGACTCGCAGTTTGCGGACATAGTGGACCGCCTGGAGGGGTATGAGCCCGGCGTGTCCGTCATATACCGCTCCCGCAATGACCTCAGCGCAGCTGTAATGGTCAACACGGAGGGCGAGACGTACTACGTGGTTGTGTCATACTCCATGGTTGGCCTGCAGAGCGTCATAACCTCCACGATGCTCTATCTTCTCATTGTGGGCATCATAGTGCTTGTCATAGGCCTTATCGTGGCATACTTCATCTCCCAGAGGGTGACGCGCGGCGTGCAGGAGCTGTCCGTGAGCGCAAGGAAGCTGGCGCAGGGAGACTATACGGCCAGCTTCACGAATGCAGACTACCAGGAGCTTGCGGAGCTTTCCACAACGCTCAACGAGATGCGTGACGAGGTCAAAAAGAGCAGCGACTTCCAGAAGGAGATCTTAGCTAACGTCACCCATGACCTCAAGACGCCCATCACCATGATAAAGGCATACGCCTCCATGATACAGGACTTCTCCGGGGATGACCCCGTGAAGCGCAACAAGCACCTGCAGGTGATAATAGACGAGTCAGACCGCCTCACGGGGCTCATAAACGACGTCCTGGACGTCTCCAAAGTCTCCTCCAACCTGGAGAACATGAACCCCAAGGTCTTCAACCTCACGGAGTTCCTGTACAGCATAATAAACAAGTTCAGCTACCTGCAGGAGTCCCAGGGATACAACATAATGGTGGACATAGACCCGGACCAGTACACCCGTGCGGACACGGAAAAGATTGGCCAGGTCATATACAACCTCGTAGGCAACGCCGCCAACTACACCGGCGAGGACAAGACCATATACATAAGCTTAAAGTCCAACATGGAGGGAACCCGCATACGTTTCTCCGTCCGCGACACCGGCAAGGGCATCGCAAAGGACGAGATAGACAGCATCTGGGACCGCTATTACCGCTCCAAGAAGGACCACGTCCGGCCCGTCAAGGGCACGGGCTTAGGGCTCAACATCTGCAAGATCATCCTCAACAACCACAAGTTCGACTTCGGCGTAGAAAGCGAACTTGGCTACGGCTCCACCTTCTGGGTGGACTTCCCGTCCGTTCCCGCAGAGACCATAGAGGCCGCCAAGTCGGAGGACATCAAGGAAGCCGCCCTGGCCGCCGCCGCAGCCCAGGCCGCTCTTCCCGCCACAGCTCCCGTATCAGACACACCCGCAGGCCCCTCTTCGGAGTCCTCTTCAGAGCCCGCACCACCTGCAGCTCCCAGGGAAAAGCGCCAGTACACCCGCAAACCCAAGCCTGCGCCCGCACCGGAACCTCC
>JAJPZC010000181.1:1977-2671 GCA_021204585.1 Clostridia bacterium | reverse complement strand
GTCCTCGAGTTCGGTCACCGCCGCGTTGTAGTCAAATTTTTCATTTTCCATATCTTGTCCGTTTGAGTTCGAGTGAGTTGTGTCTTGCCCGTCTGAGTTCGTGCGGGTCACTTGTCGGAGTCCGTCCCGCCGGATTCCCTGAGGGTCACCTTGTCGACCGTGCAGTCGAGCGTCCCGTCGGGGAACATGAGCGAGATCCTGTCGCCGGGGGAGCGTCCGCCGGCCGTCCGCATCGGCGCGCCGGCCGGGTCAAGGGCGAGGACGTAGCCCCTTTCGATGATCTTTCTCGGATCGGCCCCGCGAATCTTCGCCTCAAGGACGTTCAGACGACTGTCCATCAGCGAGATTCTCGTCTTCAGGGCGGAACGGATCTGCGTCGCGGCGAGTCTCGCGCGGCTTTCCGAGGCCGCGATCTTGGCTCTCAGGGCCGAGCGGATGCGGGTCTGAAGGTTGGCCACGCGGGCCTCCATCGCCGTGAACTTCGAGCGCATGGCCGAGCGGATGCGGCCGTCGAGCGTGCCGAGGCGGGTCTGCATCGCGGAGATCTTGGAGGTGAAGGCGAGCTTCAGACGAGTCGCGTAGCCGAGCAGACGCGCGTCCTCGTCGGCGTACCACTCCACGATCATGTCCGCAAGGGCGGTCGGGGTCTTGACGGAGCGGTGGGCCACCATGTCGGCGACGTGGAAGTCGCGGT
>JAJPZC010000181.1:0-1967 GCA_021204585.1 Clostridia bacterium | reverse complement strand
CCGTGTAGACGGGTAGGGGAAGGCGCGCGATGGCGGCGCAGAGGGTGTAGTCGTCGAAGCAGGAGAGGTCGAGCTCGGAACCGCCGCCCCTGAGTATCAGCACCATGTCGAAGGGGATTTCGCTCAGGAGGATGTCCTCCATGGCCGAGATGATCGAGCCGGGGCAGGAAGAGCCCTGCATCAGGGCAGGGAAGAGACGTATGTCAAGGCGGAAGCCGTAGGGGTTCTCGCCGATGTGCTTCATGAAGTCGCCGTAGCCGGCGGCGTCGGAGGCCGAGATGACGGCGATCGTGCGGGGCAGGGCGGCGTGGGTCAGGCCTTTCTGCAAATCCATGAGGCCTTCGTCGCGCAGCCTCTGAATGGTCTCCCGCCGCGCGCGCTCCTTCTCGCCGAGGGTGTAGGCCGGATCGATGTCGTCCACGATCAGCGACAGTCCGTAGAGCTGGCTGAAGCTGGTTTGCACGAGGACGAGCACCGTGATTCCGTTCTGAAGCGGCATCCCCGTGACGGAGGAGAAGTATTGGCCGAGAAGCCGGTACTTGGAGGCCCAGATGATGGCCTGGGCCTTGGCGGTGAGCCCCGATGGACCGCTCTGGGAGAGGTCCATGTAGCAGTGGCCGCCCGGTCTGGCCTTCAGCGAGCTGATTTCCGCCCTGAGCCACACCTTTGACGGGAGGGCGCCCTCGACGCCCCTCCTTACCGCCGTCAGCAGCGTGTACAAGTCGGTAATCTGCCTTTCCATAACCGTTTGCATAAATCTGCCAAATTTAATAATTTTATCGGTTATCCGCGCATCCGGATTGGGTTTTGTACGTTTTTCCGTCCGATCGCGAAATATTTTATACGCGAATGTCAATTTTTGCTATATTCGCGGCTTGATTCACGGTTAGCAGTAATGAAAATTTCCGAGGCAAAGTTTGCCGGCAGCAGCACTGACGTGGCGGGGAGGCCGAAGCGGAGGCTTCCCGAGTTCGCGTTTATCGGACGTTCCAATGTGGGCAAGTCCTCGCTGATCAATATGTTGTGCGGCATGCGGAAATTGGCCATGACCTCGTCCTCCCCGGGCAAGACCCGTCTCGTGAATCATTTCCTCATCAATCAGAAGTGGTACATCGTCGACCTTCCGGGCTACGGCTACGCCAAGATTTCGAAGGAGGGCCAGCGCCGGCTCGCGGACATCATCAACGGCTATCTGCTCGGCTCGGAGGACCTTGCGCTACTCTTCGTGCTGATTGACAGCCGGCACGACCTGATGCGCATCGACATGGACTTCATCGACAGGCTCGGCGAGATCGGAATCCCGTTCGCGATCGTGTTCACCAAGGGCGACAAGCTCGGCCCGGTCGCGCTTCAGAGGCAGGTCGAGAGGGACAGGGAGGCTCTGTCGGAGCATTGGGAGGAGCTGCCGCCGTGCTTCTGCACCTCGTCCGTGACCGGAATGGGGCGGGAGGAGATTCTCGACTACATCGCCGCCGTGCTCGACGGACTGAAAGACAGCTGAAAACACTTTTAAACCGGAAACTGTACTAACAACAATCTATTCGAGATGCATACTGAACACAAATTGAAGGTATTCGCCTGCCGGAGTTCCAGGCCTTTCGCGGAAAGGATCGCGCAGTATCTGGGCATTGAGCTCGGACTTTCAGACGTCCTGACTTTCAGTGACGGAGAATTTCAGCCCTCGTTCAACGAGAGCGTGAGAGGGGCGACCGTCTTCATCGTGCAGTCCACCTTTCCCCCGGTGGACAACCTTTTCGAGCTTCTGCTCATGATCGACGCCGCCAAGAGGGCCTCGGCCTATTCGGTGACGGCCGTGATGCCCTATTTCGGCTGGGCCCGTCAGGACCGCAAGGACAAGCCGCGCGTGCCGATCGGCGCGAAGCTGGTGGCGAACCTGCTTCATTCGGCCGGGTGCGACAGGGTGATGACCTGCGATCTGCACGCCGACCAGATCCAGGGGTTCTTCG
>JAJPZC010000080.1 GCA_021204585.1 Clostridia bacterium | reverse complement strand
GGGAGCGGGACTCACCCTCCGCTCTCGGCTGGCCGCGCCACCCTGGCCGGTACGTTCCAAATCGGAACGGAAAGCCAAGACACACAACGCAGTGGGGCGGGAGGGCTAGTACCGCGCAAGGCGGGAACGTCCGCCCAATCCCAAATTTTGAGAGAATGGGATGAAGAGGATAGGGAACGTGTTTGACCGGATTGCGGACGAGGAAAACCTGAGAATCGCATTTCAAAAGGCGGCAAGGGGAAAGCACGGCAGGATGCCGGTACAGAAGATAGAGGCTGACCTGGACGGCAGGATGGCGGAACTCCGCGAGACGCTGCTGGCGGGAAAATTCCACACCGCGCCGTACCATACAAAGACGATACACGAGCCAAAGGAGCGGCTGATTTACATCCTCCCGTTCTGGCCGGACAGGGTGGTCCAGCACGCCGTGCTCAACGTCATGGAGCCGTACTGGGAGGGCCTCTTCGTACGCGACAGCTACAGCTGCATGAAGGGCAGGGGGCAGCACAAGGGCAGCGAGAGAAACATGGCGTACGTGCGCCATAACAGGTACGTTTACAAGGCGGACATCCGCCACTTCTACCCGTCGCTCAACCACGAGATTTTAAAGCAGATTATCAGAAGGAAGCTAAAGGACGAGAGGCTGCTTGCGCTGCTTGACGACATAATAGACAGCGTGCCCGGGGAGACAAACGTCCCAATCGGGAACCTGATGTCGCAGTGGTTCGGGAACCTGTACCTGAACGAGCTGGACATGTTCGTGAAGCACGAGCTGCACTGTCCGGCATACATCAGGTACTGCGACGACTTCCTGCTGTACAGCGACAGCAAGGCGCAGCTCCAGGAATGGAAGACGGCGATAGAGCGGTTCGTAGGGGACCGCCTAAAGCTGGCTTTCAGCAAGGGCGACATCTTCCCGACGTCGCGAGGGGTTGACTTCCTTGGCTACCGGCATTTCCCGCAGGGCTACCTGCTGGTGAGGAAGTCCACCGCGAAGCGGATGCGGCACAGCTTCGAAAAGGTGCGCGAGGGAATGCGGTCGGGAGCAATCGACCCCGAGACGGCAAGGGGCAGGGTCGAGTCGGCATACGGCTGGGCAGGCTGGGCGAACTCGTACAGCCTCATGCAGTCGCTGGGGCTGGAAAAACTGCGGGAGGAGGCGGCGGCATATGCAAAGCTACGCGGAGCTTGTAAGGCGGCAGAGAATTGACGAGGACGGCGAGAAAATACCCATGGCCGACGTGCTTGGGCGGGAGGTTGTAGTGGCCGGGTTCGACATGAGGCCAAGCAATATGCACAAGCCCGACTACCTCTGCCTAAAAATCCTGCTGGACGGCGAGAAGAAAGTCCTGTTTACGGACAGCATCGTCTTGAGGCGGCAGTGCGAGAGGTTCGCGGACGACATGCCGTTCACGGCTACCATAACTAAAAGAAACCAGTATTTCACGTTCGCGTGAGGAAAAGGAGGAATTTTGAAATGAGAGGCTATCCAAAGAGGCTGAACACCAAGGCGGACTACGAGTACGCCAGGGAGCATTTTCCCACGGAGCAGTGGCTTCCGGACTGGCAGAAGCTGCTCGACACGATGCGCGACTGGGTTCCCGTCGGAGAGGTCGAGAGCGCTGACGCGGGCGTGACCGACGACACGCACAAGGTCGTGGAAAGCACGGCGCAGGGGGAGGACGGAGAGGACGTGGCGACGTACACGCAGTACGAGCTCCAGGTCATCCCGACCTGCAGGCTGCTGCGGCTCGGCTTTGAAGAGGACTACGTCGCGTCAGTGGTCGCGGGGGCGTAGCATGGAGCGCGCGGAGCCGTCAAAGGACGCGGTGATAGCGCGGCTCTGGTCGCACGTCGCCGACCTGCTGCTGCTCATATGCGGCAGCGACGCGAAGACGCTGGACGGCATCATGGGCGAGATGGACGCAACCGCCAAAATGTGCGAGAGGTACGCCGACGCGGACGACGCGGAACTGTACGCCTTGGACGTGGCAGAGATGGCGCGGAAGCTTGCAGGGGAGGGGCTTGAAAAATGGGAATCGCGACGGACTTAGTGGCGGCGGACTCCATACTCCAGTGGATAATCATAGCCTGTTTCGTCGGCTATTTCATCTACAAGGAATGGCCGGGGTTCCGCAAGAGGATGACCGACGGCGCGAAAAAGGCGCAGGCGGGCGAGGACGCGGAGAAAACCGTGGAGAAGCGGCTGGACGAGCTGGAGCGGCGCGTGGAGGGCGTCGAGGGCAAGCTGGCCGACGACTTCGTTGCGCTGAAGGCGTTGAGGCGCGACGAGGACAGGGACAAGGAGCTGTTCCGGCAGATACTCGAGGAGAACGAGATAATGATGAACGCGATGCTCGGGGTCATCGGCGGCCTGCAGGAGCTTGGCGCGGACGGCCCCACGAAAGAGGCGGAGCGGGAAATCATGGACTACCTAAAGAAAAAGGCGCACAGCGCGGACCTGTGAACTGTTCAAATTTCTCAAATAGTTGCGCAAACGCAAAGAAATGTGTGCGAGTGCAAAGAAATATTTGCGAGCGCGACAAAAAGTGAGAAACGCTGCCTTTTTGCAGCGGAAAAACGAGAAACGCTGCCTTTTTGCAGCGGGAAGGGGGAACGCATGAGCAAGATTTTCACAAAACTCTGGTGGAAGGCGGCGGGGGTACGCGCCATCAAGA
>JAJPZC010000120.1 GCA_021204585.1 Clostridia bacterium | reverse complement strand
GAAGGACAGCGAGACGGGGGAGACCCTCGTATACAGAACACACAGTTACAGGAACAGCGACACCGGAGAGACGGAAATTAAGAAGGAGCTGCTTGGCGGGCTGTACCCCTTTGCAAGAGAAGAGGACAAGTACGGGCTGGATTACAAGGACACGGTGGCATACCAGAAGATGGCCATGGACATAGGAACGTACGAGGAGCTCATGGCCAATTACGAGAGGATAGACAATCTCCAGAAGGAAATCATAGACCAGCAGAGGCAAGAGATTGCCGCGCTGCAGTACAAGGTGCAGGATCTTGTGCAGCGGCTGCAGAGGTATGAGAAATAGCCCGCCCTGCGGGAGGCGGAGGCTCTCAGGGGCCTTTCTGCCGTGGATAAATGCATAATTCCAGGGCCGCAAGGAGCCGGAATTTTGGTCTGCCCGGACGGAAGGGGACGGGCGGAGGAAAGCAGGATTGTACAAGTTGCACAACATAATTAGACAAAGTGTTGCATAACTTTGCAAAATGAAGGCGGATTAGTGTGCAAAAGAGGCGCCTGTGTGCCTGCGAAGGCGGCAAGCGGGTAAAAACAGTTGCAATATGCCGGGCAATGGTATAAAATATGCTCATAGCTTTAAGAGACATACAGGTGACCGCTCAAAGGAGGTCACATCGGAGAGACTATGCCAGTCAACACACACAACGGATTGGGTAAAATTTCAATAGAGGACCAGGCCATCGCGAAGGTGGTCAAGTCTGTTGCGCTGGACTGCTACGGCATAGTGGACACCGTCTCCAGGGGCATCAAGGACTCCATTGCGGAACTTATGCGGAAGCAGCCGGACGGCAAGGGCGTGAAGGTAGTAACGTCGGGAGACAGGATTTACATCACTGTCAATGTCGTCATGAAGTACGGCGTTTCCATAATGGCAGTGGCAGAGTCCCTGAAGTCAAGCATCAAGTACAGCGTTGAAAGATTTACAGGCATGATAGTGGACACAGTGAACGTCAACATCGTGGGCGTCAAAGTATAGCTGCAGCGGCAGACCGGCGGGCTGGGGCTGCCGGCAGGTAGATGTGTTTCGCTGTGCGCACAAGACTTTGTGCGCTAGTGTCTGGAGGAGAATTATGCAGAAAACGGTTAACAGCGCCGAATTCAGAAAGATGATCATATCCGGGTCGAGGCTATTGGATCAGAACAGGTCCAAGATAGACTCTTTGAACGTATTCCCGGTTCCTGACGGTGACACAGGCACCAATATGTCACTTACTCTGCAGTCCGCGGTGAAGGAGATGGGCGCTGTCACTTCACAGCAGTTTGCGGACATATGCAATGCGGTCTCAAAGGGAGCCTTGAGAGGCGCACGCGGAAACTCTGGCGTCATCTCATCGCAGATCTTCCGCGGCATATGCTCCAGCCTGAAGGACACGAAAGAGACATTCACAACGAAGAATTTCGCAAAAGCTCTGGAGGAGGGCACAAAGGTGGCCTACGGCGCCGTGTCCGTTCCCAAGGAAGGCACCATACTTACGGTAGTTAGGTGCATGAGCGAGGCGGCAGGGAAACTGGCAGCAAAGTACAAGGACTTTGAAGAGTTCTTGAAGGCTGTAATTGAAGTGGGAGACGAGGCTCTGGCCAACACTCCGGAGCTGCTGCCCGTTTTAAAGAAGGCAGGAGTCGTGGACTCCGGCGGCGTGGGCCTCATGTCCATCATGAGAGGCTTCCTGGCAGCCTTCACAGAGGACACATCGAACTTAGAGGAGATACCCACGGATGCACAGGCGGCCAGCCAGAAGAGCGATGAGGACGTCTTCGGAGACAACTCGGATGTCATCAACCTGGATCTCGGCGAGATAGAGTTTGCATACTGCACGGAGTTCTTCGTCATTCATATCAAGCCCTCTACGACGCTTGCAGACATAGACAGGCTTAAGGAAAGGCTCATGGGCATAGGAGACAGCGTCATCTGCATAGGAGACCTGGAGCTCATAAAAGTCCACGTGCACACGAACACGCCCGGAAGGGCACTGGGATTTGCCCTGGAGCTTGGCGAACTGGACCGCATCAAGATAGAGAACATGCTTGAGGAGAACAGGGAGATCAAGGCCAAGATGGAGCGCGAGAAGAAGGAGATGGGCATGCTGGCCATCTGCTCCGGCAAGGGCCTCGAGGAGATCTTCAAGGACCTCCTGTGCGACAGGGTAATGGAAGGCGGACAGACAATGAACCCCTCCGCACAGGACATCGCATACGCAGTGCAGAAGATAAACGCATCCAACGTATTCGTCTTCCCCAACAACGGCAACATAATCCTCGCCGCAGAGCAGGCCAAGGACCTCGTCACCAACCGCACGATACACGTAATACCCACAAAGAACATTCCGCAGGGATTTGCAGCAGCCCTTGCGTTCAATCCTGAAGAGTCCGTCTCCGAGAACAAGACCAACATGGTTCATGCCATAGACAACGTTCTCGCAGGCCAGGTCACATATGCCGTGCGCAACACCAAGATGAACGGCTTCAGCCTCAAGGAAGGGGACATCATAGCCCTGGACAACAAGAAGATTCTTGCAAAGGGCGCAGATATAGAAGAGACCACGATGAAGCTTATAAAGCACATGAAGAACGACGACCACGAGATGATAACCCTCTACTACGGCAACGGCGTCACCGAAGAGGATGCCAACACCCTCATGGAGCGCGTGGCCGAGGCCTTCCCCGAGTGCGACGTGGACTGCCATTTCGGCGGCCAGCCGGTATACTACTACATCGTCTCTCTGGAGTAATTCATGACGGCCTGTCCGCCCTCCCCGGCAGTCCAAAGCCCGGCAAACGGGCCCCTGGAAGCCGTTTCGGAGGCTCCGGCAAAAAAAGTTTCCCAAAAAGCCGGAAACTTTTCCCAATCATGTTTAAACGGGCCGAAAAGTGTTTATAATCATTATAGAAGCGGGTGATCCCGTCATCACAACAGTGGTGGCGGGGTTTTGTTTCCCGGCCGCAGAACCGGCCCTGCAGGGTCCAAATCCAACTCTTCTGCGGCATCCGGGAACTTGTATGTACGGGCCCGCAAAACAGGACCGCGTAAAGCGGCAATACGGCCATATGCAGCGCCCTGCAAGGTGCGCGCAAGGGAGCCGTCCAAAGGGGGATTTATGCAGATAACATCCTTAAAGCTGATATCGGACAAAAGAGAGAAAGATTTCAATAAACTGGGCATATACACGGTGGAAGACCTGGTGCGCCACTTCCCTAAAGACTATCTGGACTTAAGGAACATAACGCCCATATCCCAGGTGTATCACAATGACGTGGTTTTAACCTGCGGCGAGGTGCTTACCGTTGAGTGCAACAAGTACTCAAGAAGGCCGTATGTCCGCGCCAGGTGCCGCCAGGGGGACTGCCTCTTTACGGCCATATGGTTCAACCAGGTGTACGTGGCGGACAAGCTCCGCCCCGGGGAGTTCCTCTTCTACGGCCGTGTCCAGAACAAGTTCGGGCTGGAGCTCACTATCGTGAACCCCACGTTTGAGCCTGCGGAAAAGAAGTCCAGGCTGCAGGGCATCATACCCGTATACTCGCTTTCCGGCAAGCTCACGCAGAAGCTCATGCGCTATGAGCTGGAGCAGGCTCTGGAAAAGCTTCCCCTGGCTTCCTGCATCCCGTATGACATACAGCGCAGATATGAGCTCATGAAGCTCAAGGACGCATACAGGAAGGTTCACTTCCCTGAGACCGTGGAGGATTACCGGGAGGGCGCAAACAGGATAGCCCTCGAGGAGTACTTCCTGCTCATTTCTGCCTTCAAGGTTACAAAGGGCGGCTCAGACGATGCCCGCCTCAACACGTACTCCGTAACCCGTGAGGAGCTGGACTCATTCATATCCCGCTTCCCGTTCACTCTCACGCCCGGGCAGATAGGCGCCGTGCAGGACATCTGGGACAACATGAAAGGGCCCCACAGAATGAACCGTCTCATCCAGGGAGACGTAGGATCCGGCAAGACAGCCGTGGCCATGACAGCCATGTACATGGCCGTAAAATCAGGCTATCAGGCCGCAATGCTTGCTCCCACGGAAGTCCTTGCACAGCAGAACGCCTCCGTACTCCGCACCTATTTCCCGGAGTACAACGTAGTCTGCCTCACCGGCTCCATGACGGCCAAGGAGAAGAAGTTCACGAAGGCTCTCATAGAGGGCGGCATGGCCCACATTGTGTGCGGCACTCATGCCATCCTGCAGGAGGACGTATTCTTTTCCAATCTGTCCCTCGTGGTCTGCGACGAACAGCAGCGCTTCGGCGTGGCCCAGCGCGCATCCCTTGCCAACAAGGGCGAGAGCTGCGACGTCATAGTCATGTCCGCAACGCCCATCCCCAGGACGTTGTCCCTCATCTGGTACGGAGACCTGGACATAACCACCATAAAGGACAAGCCCAAAGACCGCCAGGAGATCTCCACGTCCATAATCCCTGAGCGCAAGTACACGGACATGCTCCGCTACGTTGCAGAGCAGGCCAAAAAGGGCTGCCAGACCTACTTCGTGTGCCCCAAGATAGAGGAGGATGAAGAGGGCACCATAATGTCCGTAACGGAGCTCTACGAAGACCTCAAGACAAAGATGCCGGACACCCGCTTCGCCCTTCTGCACGGCAAGATGAAGGAAAAGGACAAGAACGCCATCATGGAGGACTTTAAGGCCAAGAAGTACGACTGTCTCGTCTCCACAACGGTAATCGAAGTCGGCGTGGACGTCCCCGATGCCACCATAATGATAATCTACAACGCAGAACGCTTCGGCTTGTCTCAGCTTCACCAGCTCCGCGGCCGTGTGGGGCGCAGCTCCCGCAAGAGCTACTGCTTCCTTCTCATGGGCGTCGAGACCGAAGAGGCCAGGCGGCGCCTCACCGTCCTCAAGACCTGTTCAGACGGCTTCCGCATCGCGGAGGAGGACCTCAAGATACGCGGGGGCGGGGACTTCCTCGGCACCCGCCAGTCCGGCCGCATGCTCTCCGAGATCAAGAACCTCAAGTTCCCCGTCGAAACCATCTTCACCGCCAAGGCCCTCGTGGACGAGGCTTTCTCATCCACCCAGGACTTAACGCAGCTCAAGACCCTCGCCGCCGGCAAGTACGAGAGCCTCAAGGACATCGTCCTCAACTGACCCGCAGCACGCTCTGTGGGCGCCACATATGATACCCACACACAAAGCCATCCAAGCCGTTCCCTTTCGGAGCGGCTTTTCCCCACTTAAAAAACGGTTTCTCACTCAAGCCATTTCCCCACTCAAAAATTCTTACGGACTTTTTGACAGAAGTGGCTTGACACCTCATGAACGAATGTTTATACTATACTTCACTACAAAAATTGCATGAGTTGAGGTTTTGTGCCAGCGATAGGAGGGAATTATGTTCGTTGGAAGAAGGATTGAGATGCAGGCCGTGTACGACTTTCTGGAGCAGCCGGGCGGCGTGGCGCTTGTATGCGGCAAGTGCGGACAGGGGAAGAGTGAGTTTATGAGGGAGATCTTTGGATCATACCGCAAGGACGACACGATATTCTTTTACCCCATGTCAGACGGCCTTGAGAAGAATGAGATGAGGCTGCAGGACGGCATTATGGATCTGGGCTAT
This sequence comes from Clostridia bacterium, assembly GCA_021204585.1. Lineage (GTDB taxonomy): Bacteria > Bacillota > Clostridia > Christensenellales > Borkfalkiaceae > Coproplasma. The sequence continues at coordinate 35,397 of JAJPZC010000120.1, read as the reverse complement.
GAGCTCTGCAACCCGCAGGCCAGGAGAACTCTTGAAGAGTCATTCAGGTATCTGGACGGGGATAACGATATTGTTGTCATAGATAACTTTCAGCGGCTTGCGGAAAACGGGAACTATGAGCTGCTGGGTGAGACCTTCAGCAAGATTTTCAGCCAGTACACCAAGACCCTGCATGTCTTCATCATTGTCCCTGACCATGAGCTTAAAAAGCTCAGGCTGGAGCAGAACATCATGGGCAAGCTGGATCTTGTGCTGCACCTGGATAACATGAGCTATCTGGAGTGCGCCGGATTTTATCCGGACTACACCCCGTATGACAAGGCGCTCATGTATGCCGTATGCGGAGGGTCTCCGTATATCAATGACAGGATGGAGGCAAAGAATGCCCCGGTGGACAACATCATACGCCTGTTGAACATGTCCAATGCCATATTCTGGCATACGTATTTTGCCACAGGAGCCCCGGCCAACGAGGCGCAGGCATATCCGGTGCTGCATGACCTTGCTGTGGGCAAGAGGGTGTACGCCGGAGAGGACATCCCTGCGGATGATGAAACAGCAAGACAGCTGGCCCGTCTGGAGGCAGAGGGTGCCGTACGCAGGACAACGCCTGTTGGGGATATGCAGAGGTCCTGGTATGAGATCACGGACGGCACAGTCATGTTCAAGTACCGGTACATATACGGATGGGACAAGGAGCACGAGATAGAAAGCTGGGGGCACGGAGACTGTTTTTATGAGTGCCATGTCAAGGAAGACTTCGCGAGTTTCTTTGCTTTGAGGTTCACCCAGATGTGCAGGGAGTACTTCAGCCTGCAGAGAGAGGTGCTTGCGATGGACGGCGTCACGGCCATAGGCACATGGTGTCATAAAAGGGATTTAGGGTGCCGCATAGAGTACAGCGAGTACGAGGTAGCCCTCCAGAGAGGGAATGACATAGAGGTGTACATTCCCATCTGTTCAAGGGAGAAGGCCACAAGGGACATGCTGGAAAAGCGCACCAGGGAGGCGGCACTGGACGGATTGTCCCCCTCCAGTGTGGGGTTCATATCCCTCAGCGGCTTTGAGCCGGACTGTGAGGGCATACCCAACCTTATAACCGGCGAGGATCTGTACGAGGACTTGGGCGTATAACAGAACGGAAATGAGGGCCGTCTTTCTGCGGGAAGACGGCCTGGAATTTCAATGGATGTATGCAGAAATTGGCGGGGTACATTGGCGGTATACCTTGACTTTTCCTCCCCGTCTGGGTATACTTTATGCCAGTGGGAGATAATGAGGCCATTATGAACAGAGAAGACAAGATCAAGGATCTGCAGGAGAAGATAGACGCCCTTCCCGGAGGGAGCATAGCGCACAAGCGCATACACGGCAAGCTGTATTATTACCACAGGACAACGGTAGACGGCAAGCGCAGGGAGAAGTTTGTGGATGAGGCAGAGATGCCTGCCCTTAAGGCAAAGATAATGCAGAGGCGTGCGTATATCGCAGAGCTCAGGGAGCTGCAGGGGAAGGTGCCTCCGGCACCCAGGGCACCCAGGCCTAAGAAGCCGGCGCCTGCTCCGGCGACTGCTCCGGTGCCTGCTCCGGTGTATACGGATGCGGAGGATGACGGCCTGGAGGACTTCGTGCAGCCTGTGGTATACGAGTTCAAGCTCAGCGTTCGCACGGGGGATGCCCTTGCGAAGTTCGCTTCGCCTGTGAAGGGTACAAAGAAGCGTGCATGCTGCGGGAAGCTTACGGACTTCCTGTACGGGAGCTCATACGGGAAGGTAATGTTCCTCTGCGGCCTGCGCAGGACGGGCAAGAGCACCATGATGCGCCAGAGTATTGCGGACATGGATGAGGAGCAGTTCTCGCAGTGCGCATACCTTCTGGCCACGCCCAAGGACGGCATTCATGACCTGGATGCAGACCTTCGTGAGCTTGAGCGCAGCGGGTACAAGTACGTCTTTATAGATGAAATTACAAGCATGCCGGACTTCAAGGAAGCATGCTCACTCATAGCAGACTCATATGCCGAGAGCGGCATGAAGATAGTCCTCTCCGGCTCCAGTTCGCTGGCCTTCATAATATGCCATGATGAGGGCATGGCAGACAGAAGCATCATCCTGGACACCACGTACATCCCGTACAAGGACTGCGTGGAAGCGCTGGGAGTGAAGGATCTGGATGAGTACATGATGCACGGCGGGACTATGGACTTGGGCCACGAGGACGAAGAGGGATTCGTGTTCGCCACGGACTCCTCCGTTGGCCTGTACGTGGATGCCGCCATACAGAAGAACATCCAGGATGCCATCTGCTTCAGAGGAAGCGCAAGCGGCGCATGCGTGGATGCAGACAGCGTGGAGGATGCCGCAGGCCCTGTATCTGCTGTTGTTGCGCAGGAGAGCCGCGTGTTCCTCAAGGAACTCCTTGAGGAGGAATACTCAACCGGAGACTTAAGCTACATCCCGGACAACCTGCTTGAGATACTGGGCGCCGCCCTGCACTGCGATGACGTGGAGATGGAACACAGGAGGGAGATAGAGGGATACCTCGCGCGCATGAACTATCTCCGCACCACGGACACTGAATTCGCAGACACCTCTAACCGTACGGAGTACAGGATCATAACCGCAATGCCCGGCATCCGCTACACGCAGATAAGGGACATGGTGGATACCTTCATCCAGGATGACATGTTCGGCTCCATAACGGCTGCAAAGCGCAAGAATGCCCAGGACAAGATAATGAACCAGGTTGCAAGGCACATGACGGAGGACATCCTGTTCTTCCAGACCCTCATGGCCAACCCGGACAAGAAGGTGTGCCGCTTCTGCTTCGATGCCGGCGAATATGACCTCGTTATAGCAGACACCAAGGAGCTCACCTGCAAGGTATACGTCATAAAGCACAGCGAGAAGACCACACAGAAGCAGACCCGCTACCTTACGGACGAGGACAAGCTCCGTGCCACAGAGCGCCGTTTCGGCAAGATTACCGAGAAGGGCGTCATATACCGCGGCAAGTCCGGCTACATAGGAGACATCCGGTACATCAACGCAGAGGACTACCTTATGAGCCTCTGAGGCACCTCCAGAGGCCCCTGCAGGCCGCCAGACGCCTGTCCGGCACAATTCCGGGCAGCCTCATGCAAATACCAGACAGTACAAAAGCGGGCGCATATGGCCCGCTTTTCCGTCCAGTTCGTCCACGGCGGCTTTTGCAAGGAGCATAATCGTTTGACTTTCTTTCTGTAAAAGCTTAATATGAACGTATCACCCCCAGGGAAACATGAGAGAATAGGAAAGAGAAGTTATGGAAGATGTTGGTAATCTCCAGACAGCGAGACTCAGCATAAAGCTTCTGGACGCTACATTAAGGGACGGCGGCCTTGTGAACTCATTCTACTTCACGGATGACTTCGTGCGTGCCCTGTACAAGGCGAACGCAGCGTCCGGCGTGGACATAATGGAGTTCGGCTACAAGTGCTCCGAGAAGCTCTTCGACGTCACCAAGTTTGGCAAGTGGAAGTTCTGCAAGGAGCAGGACATCCGTGACATCGTAGGCAACAATGACACGGACATGAAGATCTCCGTAATGGGAGACGTGGGCAGAGTGGATCTCCAGCAGGACGTAATTCCCAAGAAGGACTCCGTCATAGACCTGTACCGCATAGCCTGCTACGTCAATCAGGTTCCCACGGCCATTGAGATGATCAACTACTGCCATGACATGGGCTACATGACCTCCTGCAACATTATGGCCATCTCCAAGAACCAAGAGTCAGACCTTCGCAATGCCCTTGAAGAGATTGGCAAGTCCCCTGTGGACATGGTATACATCGTGGACAGCTTCGGCGCCCTCTATCCCGAAGAGATCCGCCGTGTCGCAGACATGTACCTCGAGATCATAAACGGCAAGTATGGAAAGCAGGTGGGCATCCACGCACACAACAACCAGCAGCTTGCCTTCGCAAACGAGATAGATGCCCTCGCCCAGGGCGTGAACTACGTGGACGGCACCGTCAACGGCCTGGGCCGCGGAGCCGGCAACTGCTTCACAGAAGCCCTCCTGGGCTTCCTCAAGAACCCACGCTACAGGCTTGAGCCCATGCTCAAGTTCATCCGCGAGTACATGGTTCCCCTCAAAAAGAACGGTCTCGTATGGGGCTACGACGTGCCCTACCTCATAACCGGTCTTCTCAACGTCCATCCGTACGCTGCCATAGACTTCATCAAGGCAGACCGCTACGACTACGAGGACTGGATGAACCACCTCATCGGCATAGACTAAAAGTCCCTGCCGGCGGCCCAATGGCTGCGCAACTCAATCTGTTGGAACTGCCCTTTGAGGTATGTCCGTAAGCCTCCCATGCAGCCATTCGCTGCGTCCCTGGGAGGCTCTTTTTTGCCCTTTACAGGGCCATTCACAGGGAAGCATAAAAGCCGTCCGGAATCCGTTCCAGGCGGCTTTAACTCTTTATATCTTCAACGAAACGGCCCCGTACAGGGCCTCCAGGGGCGCATACAGAAGCCCCTATGAAGCTCCTATTGGCTTACTTGCAGCCGTCACAGGTTGCACAGTGTCCGCTGCAGTGCACAACCTTCTTGCCAGTGGCAGAGTATACGGTGCCGCAGTAGCTGCGCTTCGCAACGGTGCCGCACTTGGGGCAGAGCACCTGGTCATCGTACTTCTTCACAAGTTCCTCAAAGCTGTTGCCGCAATTCTCACACGTGTACTGTAACAGTGGCATGATGCTTTCTCCTTCCAACGCATACAGTATACCACTTCCCCATGGCAAGTTGCAACAAGAATTGACGCCCGTGGCGGTCATATTGCCCATGCGGAGCCTTTGCGGAGGCCGTATTCAATTTTTTGTGAGTTGGGAGAATTGCTTGTTTTTTGAGCCGGTGTTTGGTATAATACGGATAATGCAAACTTTCGCCCGCTTTTCGGGGCGTGAAATACAGGATAGTGGAAGGTGCTGCTCATGTACAGTATGACAGGCTACGGCAGAGGGGAATACAAGAAGGACGGCATAGAGGTTTCCGTTGAGGTCAAGACGGTCAACAACCGTTTTTTAGACATTGCCATAAAGTGCCCCAGAACCCTGCTTGCCTGCGATGACATGATCCGCAAGACCATCCGCGGAAAGCTTACGAGAGGCCACGTGGACGTCTTCATCTCCTATGCGGACAAGAGGGAGAAGGAAAAGAGCTATTACCTGGATGAGCAGCTCTGTGCGGCATACATAGAGGCCGCAAAGAAGCTCTGCGGGACGTACCCCGGGATAACCAATGACGTGTCCGTTACCAACATCTTGAGGTTCCCGGAAATCATAAAGGCTGACGAGACAAGCGCGGCGGATGATGAGCTTGTGGCAGCCGTAGAAGAGGCCTTGATTGCCTCCCTGGACAAGCTTAACGGCATGAGAAAGACAGAGGGAGACAAGCTGGAGAAGGACATGCTGTCCCGCGTGGACGTCATAGAGGGGCTGGTTGCCCAGGTGCGCGAGAGGGCTCCCTTCGTAGTGGAGAACTACAGGGCGAAGCTGGACGCCACCATGCAAAAGCTACTTGCGGAGACCGAGATAGACGAGAGCAGAATCCTGACCGAAGTGGCCCTGTTTGCAGACAAGTGCAACATAGACGAGGAGATGACCCGCCTCATGTCCCACATAGCGCAGTTCAGATCCATCTGCAATGAGGACATAGTGGGCAGGAAGCTGGACTTCCTTGTGCAGGAGTTCAACCGCGAGAGCAACACCATATGCTCCAAGTCCAATGACATAGAAGTAACCCGCTTAGGGCTTGCTCTGAAGAACGAGATAGAGAAGGTCCGTGAGCAGGTGCAGAACGTAGAGTAAAGTGCGCTGGAACGCACATAACCCCGCTCTAATGCATCCCAGGGGATGCAGAAAGGCCCCGAAGAGGGCCGCAGGGCAGGCCTTGGACCTGCCGGCAGGCGCAACCTGCAGATACAGGCGCTGCTTGCATCAGATGATGAAATGGAGGGCAGATTATGATAAATGAGCCACCCGTAGACCTGCTTATAAAGCAGCTCAGTCCGGACGGAAGAGAAGTATCCAGGTATTGCCTGTGCGTAGTTGCAGCCAAGAGGGCGCGCCAGATTTTGGAGCAGAGAGAGCTTGGCACTTCCGCATACGGCATAACATACGGCATCCAGCCCCAGGCCCAGCAGTCCGTAAAGCCTTCGGAGAACGTGCTTGTCCTTGCAAGCAAGGAGATAGGCGCAGGCAAGATAAAGGCCATTAAGGACTAAGGGGAGCCGCATATCTTCATGTCCCCGCATAAGCTGAAGGGGACAGCATCCCATGTACGCTGAAGTCATTGTAGACATAGCCCACTCCGATGTGGACAGAATATTCGAATACTCCTGTGCGGACGATCTGCAGCCGGGAAGCCGTGTCAAGGTGCCCTTCGGGAACCGCCTCATAGACGGGTTCGTGATGAAAGTCAAGGACACCTGCGACATAGACCCTGCCAAGGTGAAGCCGATTGCGGAGGTGTTCGATGAAGTGCCCGCGCTTGTTCCGGAATGCGTCTGGCTCACAGGACGCATCTCAGCGCGGTACCACGTGCCGAAGGCCGCTGCCCTGCGGCTTTTTTTGCCTGCGGAAATGAGAAAGGGGAAGGTGAGGGAGCTGTACAGAAAGTACGTGTCCCTTTCCGGCCAGCCCTTCGTTCTGTCCAGGACGGCTGCAAAGCAGGGGGAGGTTATAGCGTACTTAAGGGATAAGGGAGAGGCGGAGTACACGCCCCTCTGCGAGACGTACGGCAGGGCGGCGGTGAACGCCCTGGAAAAGAAGGGCGCCATAGCCGTGGAAAAGAAGCGCGTTGTCCGCCAGCCCGTGAAAGAGGTTACTGGCATAGACAACATCCATGAGCTAACGCCCGCACAGATAATGGCCATCCGGTCCATAGACAGCACAGACAAGATGGTAACCCTCCTGCACGGGGTCACCGGCTCCGGCAAGACGGAGATCTATCTGCAGATAATAGGCCAGGAGATAGAGAAGGGCCGCACGGCCATCTTCCTGGTGCCCGAGATATCCCTTACGCCCCAGATGCTCTCGCAGCTTCGCGCCCGCTTCAAGGGCCAGGCCGCCATCCTGCACTCCGGCTTATCCGCAGGAGAGAGGTTCGATGAGTGGTGGCGCCTCCGCTCCGGTGAGGCAAAGATTGCCATAGGCGCAAGGAGCGCCGTCTTTGCGCCCCTGGAGAACGTTGGAGTCATAATCATAGACGAGGAGCATGACTCCTCATACGTCTCGGAGACCGCACCCCGGTACTCCACCATAAGCATCGCCCTCCTCAGGGCGAAGTACAACCACGCCAAGATAATCCTCGGCAGCGCAACGCCGTCCGTGGAGACCTATATAGAGGGCCAGGAGGGCCGCTTCAACCTCATAACTCTCCCGGAGCGGATAAACAAGAAGCCCCTGCCGGAAATCATAATGGCAGACATGCGCAAAGAGGTAAAGAGGGGCAACAACAGCGCCTTTTCACAGGCCCTCCGGGATGAGCTCCAGGCCACACTGGACTCCGGCAACCAGGCCATAATATTCCTCAACAGGCGCGGCTACGCCCAGACAGTCCTCTGCCGGGACTGCGGATACGTTGCGAAGTGCGAGGACTGCGACGTCTCCCTTACGTACCATTCAGACACCAACCGGCTCCTTTGCCACTGCTGCGGCAGGTCATACAGGATGCTGGATGAGTGCCCTGAGTGCCACGGCAAGCACATCCGTTACAACGGCACAGGCACGCAGAGGGTGGTGGAAGACCTGGAAAAGCTCTTCCCCCAGGCACGCCTTATACGCATGGACAATGACACCGTTTCCGGCAAGGACGGGCATTACAAGATACTGCAGAAGTTCGCAGCCCACGAGGCAGACATCCTTGTAGGCACGCAGATGATAGCCAAGGGCCATGATTTTCCCTCAGTTACCCTTGTGGGCATCCTGGATGCAGACCAGAGCCTGCAGTTCTCCGACTACCGCAGCGGGGAGCGCACCTTCCAGCTCATAACCCAGGTCGCAGGCCGCTCCGGCCGCGCAGGCGCCAGGGGCAAGGTTGTCCTGCAGACGTACAACCCGTCCAACTACATCCTGCGCTACGCCACAAGCTATGATTACAACGGCTTCTTTGAGAACGAGGTCCGCATACGTCGCGCCACCCTGTTTCCGCCGTTTGCGGTCATTGTGCGCATCATGGTAACCTCCGAATCCCAGGAGCATGCTTTGGCTGCCGCCAAAGAGGTCAACGGGAAGATAACGGCCCTTGTAAAGGAGCACGAAGAGGACTTCCTCTTCGCCCGCGCCCTCTGGGCACCCGTAAAGCGCATGGAGAAGAAGTTCCGTCTCCAGATCCTCATGCGCATGTACAACTCCAAGCTCCTTCCGCAGATATATGACATCTGCGCCTCCGCAAACTCCGGAGACGTCTTCGCCTACGTTGAAGAGAACCCCGCCAACCTCAACTAGCCCGCCAAGGCAGGCATATATGCCGCATATAACGGCTCCAGAGGCCCCCTCATACGGGGCCCAAGCAAATCCTTTACCCCACGCAGACAGCGCATATCCCGCAAGATATGCTTCATATAAAAACCAGACACAACACAGCCGCCGGGCCGCAAAGCATAATGGCCCGGACAAAGGAGCCGCCATATGGCCGTACGAATAGTATTGCAGACCGGCAACACCCTCTTAAGGCAGAAAAGCCAGGCCGTTAAAAACTTCAGCACGCCGGAGCTGGAGAAGCTCTTCAATGACCTTCATGACACGCTGTACGCAGAGGACGGCGCAGGCCTTGCCGCACCGCAGATTGGAGTCCTGCAGCGGGCCGTGGTCATAGACGCAGACGGCAACTATTACGAGATGGCCAATCCCGTCATAATCTCCACAAAGGGAGAGCAGACCGGGGCGGAGGGGTGCCTGTCCGTCAAGGGCAAGCAGGGCACGGTAACCCGGCCCATGAAAGTCAAGGTAGAGTACAGGGACCGCAATGGCCGCAAGCACACTCTCACCGCAGAGGGCTTCACCGCCCGCGCCGTGTGCCATGAGCTGGACCACCTGGAGGGCATCCTGTACACGGACATAGCCAAAGAGGTCCATGACCTCACTCCGGAGAAAACGGAGTAACGCCCAGCACATTCCAGCCGTCATATGCCGCTTCCAAGCGGCATAACTGCCATTTGGCGCAAAACAGCCGCCCCGTCCGGCGTGCAAACGGAGGATAATTACATGAGAATCATATATGCCGGATCCCCGGAGTACGCCGTGCCGGCCCTGGACGGCATTGTGCAGTCCGGGCGTAGCGTGGTGGCTGTAATAACCCAGCCGGACAAGCCAACGGGCCGCAAGAGGGTCTTAACCCCCACACCCGTAAAGGCATATGCCCTCTCACACGGCATACCCGTCCTGGACCTGCCCAAAATCCGCACCCATGTGGCCGAAGTGGCAGCCTTCCGGGCAGACCTCATGATAACCTGTGCATACGGCCAGATACTCTCCAAAGAGCTCCTGGACCTGTTCCCGCAGGGCGTGTGGAACCTGCATGCATCCCTCCTGCCCAAACTCCGCGGGGCGTCTCCCATACAGTCTGCCATCCTGGAAGGCTTTGAAGACACCGGGGTTACAGTAATGAAGACGGAAGAGGGCCTGGACACCGGGGACATACTGCTTGTAAAGCGCATACGCATCGGCAATGAGACCTGCGGAGAGCTCTCACAGAAACTGTCCATTCTCAGTGCAGAGGCAGCAATAGAGGCTCTGGGATACATAGATAACGGAGACACGCAGCTCCTTCTGCAGAACGATCTCAAGGCCACGTACTGCAAAAAGGTCTCCAAGGAAGACGCCAGGCTGGACTTCCATATGACTGCCGTGGAAATTGTACGGCGCATAAAGGCATACAGCCCGGATCCCTGCGCATACTGCACCTTGAACGGCTCTAACCTCAACATTCTCAACGCAGAACTCTGCGGAGCAGACGTGGCTGTGGAAGCTGCTGAGGCCGGCTCATACAGGCCCGGCGAAGTTGTCCGCGCAGGCAAGAAGGGCATTACAGTGGCCTGCGGAGAGGGCTGTATATCCCTTACGGCCCTGCAGCTGGCGGGCGGGAAGACAATGAAGGCCGCGGACTTTGTAAACGGCAGAAAGATAAAGGCGGGAGATATCCTTGAATAACCCCCTTGCAGACCCGTATCTCATACTCTCCAAAGTGTACTTAAACGGCAAGTACCTGAAGCAGTCCATTGCGGAGACCCAGACAGACCCCACGCAGCGCGCGAGGGTCATTAAAGTATGCTACGGGGTCCTTGAAAAGGACGTGTACCTGGACTGGATAATCTCAAAGAACACAGAGAAGAGCCCCAGAGGGGGTGTGAAGCTCATCTTAAAGATTGCCCTGTACATGCTGGAGTTCATGGACAAGCATGACTACATGGTTGTAGACTCCGCCGTGCAGCTTGCCAAAAAGGCCGGCAAGGGCGGCACCGCAGGGTTCATCAATGCATTCCTCCGTGGATATACCATGCATTCCCTTCCGGAGAACGTCCTGGAGCGCCTCTCCGTCCAGGCATCTGCCCCCTTGTGGCTGGCCCGCCGCATGCGCCGCACGTACAAGGACGAGGCTATGGACATCCTGTCTGCGCCCTCTCTGGGCCAGTGCGTGCGCTTCGTGAAGGGCGAGGAAGAGTACCTAACCAGAGACCACACGGACACCCCGTTTGCGCATACATACATCTTCCCTAACTTCGTGCGGGATGATAACTTCTTCGCAGGGAACTATACCTTCCAGTCTGTCGGCTCCGTGGCCATATGCAGCCAGATACAGGGGAGCCCCGCAGGGCTTCTTCTGGACGCCTGCGCGGCTCCGGGCGGCAAGTCCGTGCTCCTTTCATCCAAGTTCGCTCATATAACGGCGCAGGAGATCCATCCTCACCGCACACAGCTCATACTGGACTATGCAGAGCGCATGGGAGCGGGAAACATAGAGGCCGTAACAGGGGATGCAACTGCGTTCAACCCCGCATATGAAGGCCTGTATGACGCCGTCCTCTGTGACGTCCCCTGCTCCGGGAGCGGGGTCATAAACGAGAACCCGGACATAAAGCTCTTCCGCAAAGAGGCGGACATAGCCTCTTTAAACGAGGTGCAGCTTAAGATACTCACGAACTGTGCCTCTTACGTAAAGTCCGGCGGCATGCTGTACTACTCCACGTGCTCATGCCTTCCGGAAGAGAATGACAGCATAATATACGCATTCTTAGAGTCTTCCAAAGGATATACGCCCGTCCGGGGCGCATGCCCTCTTGCCCACAGGGAGACAAGGTACGGGATGCAGTTCCTGCCGGACATATCCCTGGGAGCCGGGTTCTACATATGCGTTTTGAAGAGGGAGGACGCATGAAAGAGATACTGCAAGACCTCACATATGACGAGTTGAACGCCCTCATGTCTTCCCTTGGAGCAGAAAGGTTCCGCGCGCAGCAGGTGGCGCAGGGGCTTGCGAAGGGCAAGAAAATTACGGACATCAACATCCCCAAAGCCCTGAAGGAAAAGCTTCTGGAGCGGTACGAGGATGAGCCTGTGCGCATCCTGGAGACCTATACCGGTGCAGACGGCACGGAGAAGTACCTCTTCCGGCTTGCGGACGGGAACATAGTAGAGGGAGTGCTGATGAAGTACAAGTACGGCAACACGCAGTGCGTGTCCACGCAGGTTGGCTGCCGCATGGGCTGCAGATTCTGCGCCAGCACTCTTCACGGCTTAACGCGCAACCTCACCGCAGGCGAGATCCTGTCCCAGGTGCTGGTTATAAACGCTCTCCACACGGACGGAAAGGCAAGGGGAGTGACCAACATAGTCCTCATGGGCAGCGGTGAGCCGCTGGACAACTATGACAGCACCATCCGGTTCATCCGCAACGTTTCATGCGCAACATCCCTGAACATCTCGCCCCGCAACATATCCCTGTCCACATGCGGCCTTGTGCCCCAGATGTACCGCCTGGCAGACGAAGGGCTACCTGTCAACCTCACCGTATCCCTGCATGCTACAACGGACGCCGAACGGGCCCGCACGATGCCCATTGCCAATAAATACACCATTCGGGAGATCCTTGGCGCCTGCTCCAACTACTTCAACAAAACGGGCCGCAGGTACATCTTCGAGTATTCCCTCATAGACGGCGAAAACTCCGAACCGGAGGACGCCAAGGCCCTCATCCAGCTCCTCAAGGGCCGCCCCTGCCACGTAAACCTCATCCGCCTCAACGAAGTAAAGGAGCGTTCTCTCCGTTCCGCCACGGAGCGCAAGGCCCAGGCCTTCTTAAAGCTCCTCACGGAGGGAGGCATATCCGCAACCATCCGGCGGCAGATAGGCGCAGACATAGGCGGTGCCTGCGGCCAGCTCCGCGCCAGCTATCTCCACACCGTCGACGAAGGCCCGGAAGAATAACCTCATACAACAAACACGCCCCGGAAACACTCCGGGGCTTCGTTGTTGTTATTCAGTTGTTGTTATGCTTCTGGAGCACTGTCATAAAGCGCAACAGATATGAATCTTCCGTCTGTCTTTCTCCTGCGCGGAAGAAGCCCTGCTTCTTATAGAAGTCTATAAGAAAGGGAGTGTCCGTGCATTCAAGATATACCGTGCAGCCACCCATTTTGCTATGGAGATTTCTTACCTGCTTAAGTGCTAAGTTCATGAGATCGGATCCCTTGAATTCAGCCTTTACATCATCAGGCAACGCATCGTTCTTTGCAAACTGAGCAATAAGCAAGGATGCCATAACCTTTGTGGTGCTGCCTTCGATATCGTACGAGAAACGCGAAAGAGTCCTTTCTGTTTCTTCATTAAATGCTTCTATGGGTTTTGCAATGGGCTTGTTTGCCAAGGTAAAGTATCCAAGTGTGAACTTAGACACCTTCTCTTCTGTAGAAGGCTTTTCTGTGGAAGTCTCTTCAACGGGCACTTCTGTGGATGCCTTATTAGAAGAAGGCTTCTTAGTGCCTACCACAAGATACGTTATCGCCGTTCTTGTTTTTGCGAAGCCTATTGCCTTGTTTCTTATGAATGCCTCTACATCCGGATTCTTAGGACAAGAAAACTTCTTAAGGGTCTTTTCCGTAAAAGGACGTCCCATATCCCTTATAAGATCCAAGATGTTGATTATTTCATACTCCATATATGTGTTTTAAAGACCCTGATCATCAACATCGAAATCCTTAAAGAACTCATGTACTTCTTCCAATGTCGCACAGGGGTCCGGTGCTCCTTCTTCAGAATCAGGGACTTCCGTTTCCTCGAATTCCTTAAGCTTTTCGGCAAGCATATCCATCGTCTCATTATCATCGAGAACGAAGGTTGCAAAAATGCTAGATGTCGCCATATTGGTCACCTCCTTTGGACGACTATACTAATTATATTAACTTTTGAGTGGATACGCAAGCATAATTTGGTGTGATTGATGTTCCCTGGTCAGCCGATAACGGCTCCTTCCGGGCGAGATTGCTTACGCCACTTTGGAGTTTATAATGAGCACAATGCCCGTATTTGCAGAGCTATGCCCTACACTTATATATATAAACTCCAATCATCCTTTTAAAACAAATTTAGCAAAATACACAACTTTACACATGTAAAGCATTTGTAAAAATGGCGGAATATATGTGCATATTGGCCATTTTTTGAACCTAAATTTTTTTACTTCCATTGTGAAAATTATGTGAAAACGGCTCGAGGGCGCATGTTGTTGGCTCTCTGCGGCTTGTGCCGGCATATGTAAATCCATCTCAGGTTCAGCGTGCCAGGCGGCCCGTTCCAGTCTCAGGGACCGATATCATCTACATCAACATCCTTAAAGAGTTCGTATACTTCTTCCAGTGTCAAGCAGGGACTGGGATGAGTCCCTTCTGAATCAGGCCTTTCGTATTCCTCAAACTCTTTAAGCTTTTGGGCAAGGATCTTCATGCCTTCAGGATCATCAAGAATTAAGGTGGCAAAGATTGAGGATGTGGGCATAGCTGTTTCTCCTATGATTAAGAACCATGGGTCACGTTTAGTCATTAAGGACCGATTTCATCAACATCCTTGAGGTATTCACACACCTCCCTATAAGTCAGGCACGGGCTATCTGTGTCTTCATCTTCATCAGGGATTTCCGTTTCCTCTAACTCTTTTAGCTTCTCAGCAAGAATCTTCATGCCTTCATCATCTAGAACTACGATATGAAAAAGACTTGATGTGGGCATAGTGGCAACCTCCTTCGGCTTACTATATTATTATATGGGCTGGCAAATGAACAATCAAGCATATTACGGCGGCAAAGTCCCTGTGCCATTACCGTTTGGCGTCTTCTAAGAGCGTTTGGATACGCCATTTTGCAGTTTGCAATGACCAGGAGGCCTGCATGTGCGAAGGTTCTGCGGGTGGAGCAGGTTCTGTAGCAGATAGTGTGTCCATGTGGAGACGGCAGGCTGTCTGGCTTCCGGGTAAAAAAAGTCCGGCAGTAGGATGCCGGAAGAGGGGCAGGGGTGTCAGTTGTGTTGCAGGGTTTCGCAGATGGCGTGGACGGTGCGCTCTATGTCCAGGCCGTCACAGGGGACGGTTATGTCTGCATACTTCTCATAGAGAGGAGTCCGTTCCTTGTACAGGTCCTCTAATGTCTCGCCCTTGGTGCGCATTACAACGCCCCGGGTTAGGATGCTCTTACCCTTGAGACGCATTGTGAGGGTTGCAAGGCTTGTCTCCAGGTACACCACGGTGCCCTGTGTGCGGAACCGCTGCATGGCTTTGTCTCCGTACACGGCGCTTCCGCCGGTTGCTATGATGCTCCTGTGGACATCTATGGAGAGGTTTACGCTCTCTTCCAGCCGTATGAAGGCCTCCGGGCCGTCCTGCGCTATTATGTCTGCAAGAAGGCGGCCGGACCTGCCCTGTATAACGAGATCCGAGTCTACGAAGTCATATCCCAAAGTCTTAGCAAGCAGCACGCCTGCGGCGCTCTTGCCGGAGGCAGGCATGCCTATGAGTATTATGTTGTCCATCCTGTGCCTCTTTGAGGTTGCGGCCATAGCCGGCTCTGTGCCTGCATATGCCGCTTTTATACAGACACTTTACACCGCCGGGAGCGGAAAGTCAAGCAGGCCCGGCCCCGTTCCGGGATGCTGTTTACGGGTGCTGTTTACGGGGCCCAAAGCCCCTGTACAGGCTCCGGACGGAGCCTGCATGGAAGTCTGCCGGGCGCAGAAGATGCCCACACGAAGGCAACAGGAGGGCTTGAGGGAGCCCGCTGCGGAGGGTAAAATTGGTACGGGCAAATGCATGGCAACGCTTGCTTTAACATGCCCCGGATGGTATACTTGTAATAGAAAAACACGGGGCCGGAAAGAGAATATGAATGTGAAGATAGCGCCCTCCATCCTTTCCGCAAACTTTGCGGCAATGGGAGAGGCGGTGCAGAAACTGGAACGCTGCGGAGCGGACATGATACACTGCGATGTCATGGACGGAAGCTTTGTGGGGCCTATAACTTTCGGCGGGCAGATGATAAAGGCCATACGGCCTTTGACCAGTCTTCCCCTGGACGTGCATCTTATGATAGAACACCCCCAGACGCAGATACAGTTCATTGCAGATGCCGGCGCAGACATCATAACCGTGCATTACGGGGCCGGCAAGAAGGTGTCTCCTCATTACCTGGAGGACACCCTGAAGATGATAAAGGCCCACGGCAAGAAGTGCGGCGTGGTTATAAACCCGGACGTCCCGGACGAAGCCATATTCCCGTTCATCCATGAGATAGACATGCTGCTTCTAATGTCCGTCTTTCCCGGCTACGGCGGGCAGAAGTTCATCCCTGAGGTCATGGACAAGCTCACCCAGGCGCGCGCCTTCGCAGATTCCATAGGCCGAACCGACTTGGACATAGAGGTGGACGGGGGCGTGACCCTCTCCAACGCAAAGGACATAGTGAAGGCCGGCGCCAACGTCCTCGTTGCCGGCTCCGCCGTCTTCAAGGCTCCTGACATGGCCGCCGCCATAGCGGCTCTCAGGGCCGTCTGACCCGGCCGCCGCAAGCGGCCCCGCAAGCAGCCTATAGGGCCGTACAAGTGCGCATAAGTCTTATGAAAGGAATACTTCTTCTCAACGGGAAACCCTACCTTGGCGCCATCCAGCAGGATGACGCCTACATTGTATGCTGTGACGGCGCATACCGCTGGGCACGCACCAGGGTGCGCATAGACGAGACCGTAGGGGACATGGACTCTACAGACCGTCTCCCGGATCCCGCCCCTCAAACCGTCTACCCCACGGACAAAGACTACACGGACGGCGAACTGGGCCTCTCCGTCCTCATGCAGCACGGCTGCTCCCCGATCCTCATATACGGCGGCTCCGGCGGCCGCGAGGACCACTTCATAGGCAACCTGCATCTCCTGTACAAGGCTCACTCCGCAGGCATCCCCTGCGCCATGATCTCAGACCTTACAACCATAATCCCAGCCTCCGGCAGTATCTCCCTTGGCCGTTTCTGCGGGAAGACCATATCTGTATTGCCCTTCGGCGGCGATATCTCCATTCTTTCCTGGCAGGGCCTCAGGTATCCTTATCCCGCAAAGCTCTCATACGGCGAATGCAGGGGCATATCCAACGTATGCCTCTCCGAAGACGCCTATCTGGACATCCAGGGCACGGCCCTGATCATTGTATGTATCCAATGACATTTGACAGCCACAGCAAAATGGCAGCAGAGGGAGTGCCCGCGGGGCAAAGCGTGCCGCTATAACGAATCTGAGCATAAGAAAAGGACAGCAACGAGTGCTGCCCTTTTCATATTGTGTGTGTTGGTTGGAATGAGCAAATTAAGTATGAGCAGGGGTTAATCCTCGACGTCAAAGAGCTCCAGGGCAACGCCTACCATCATCTTCCCATAAGGATATACGAAGTATATCATGGTGTCATCTTCGTTGAAGCCAGTGAACTCAGGAGCAATCGCTAAGCTATATAAGGCATTGCAATTGCCTGAATTCAGGGTCTTCAAAACTATTTGGCTGTAATCACCCAAATTCACAAAGAGGAAGAGCAATTCGCCGGTGTTGGTCAGGAAAATAGGGATATAAGAGTTAACCAGGTCTACAACTGAACTGCCCAAAAGTGTATCATTCAATTCAGTATATATGGCTTCGTTTATAACTGATGCATAGTATTCGTCTGTGCCCTCAGTTGCGGTATTATAGCTTGTGGAGTTATCCAGATAAAGCTGGGTTCCGTTGCCGTATGAGAAGTTTCCGTACAGATAAGGGGAGTCAATGTTATCAATGTTTGCGTAATCTATGTCCGTTATTGCGAAATAAAGGTTGAACGTGCCGTCAGGTTTAAGGTATGTCTTGCCGTACTGATCAAAGTATGAAGCAATGTTCTTTATGGGAGCTATGGCAGCATCTATGCCTCTGATTGTAAACCAGGCTTCATTGCCGGACATGTAGTTTTCCGCCACAGTGTTTTCGTCAATCGTGATGCCTGAGTAACAATAACCTTCTTTATAGCCGTTGTTGCATGCAGCGATGCAAATGGGGCCGCCGAATCTCTTGAACTCACAGTTGTGTATTGAGTTCTTTGCGGACAGGAATGACGAAATTACGCCGTTGTAGCAGTCATACACTTTGGTGTTGTTGACTGTAAATCCTTCATAAGTGCTGTCTGTATACTCACAATAGAATGCAATGCGCTGGTTTTTTATGATGCAGTTGTCAACTTCAATGTGAGTGGTTTCAGATCTCAGGAACTGCATGGAGCCTTCGACCTTGCCCTCGGTGTCGCTCAGAAGCCCTGACGTGTTGCCTATTGACTCAACGTTTTCAAAGGTTACCGATGAAGCGACCGCTGCGTTGTTTCTTGCTTCATTGGTTTTGCCGTTGAAAGTGAAAGCCACATTGGAACCGCCGTAGTAGATGCCTGTATAATTAGCGGGATAGTAGTAGTTCTCAACGTCCGTGCATGTCATGGTTATGCCTATCTGTGAGAGGTCTATGTTGAACAGGTTGCCGTTGAAAGTGAAGCTCTCACTATTGCCCATGTAATGTATGTATACAAGTCCCCAGTCTCTGAGTGAACCTACAAGTTCATCATAGTTTGCACCGAAGATTTTTGACGCAGCCTGGGCTTCCTCTTCACCTACAAAATACTCTGATGGGATGTCTGACTGGGTTACCGTGAGGTCTGAGTGGATGAAAATTCCGTGAACGGGTACAAGTCCAGACTCGTCTGCACCTTTTCCCTCAAGGAAAGTCTTCCAAAGGCCGCTTATATCAACCTCATCTGTAAGCTTAGGTGCTCCGCTTGTGTCCAGTCCTTCATACCATGAAGCTCCACCGGCTTTGCCTAACTGATATTCATCGTATTGAATGTTATCATCTGCGAGGCTTATTCTGCCAAGATCCTTCGGAGTGTATACGTTGTAGCCGTCCTCAACCTTTACGGTCATGGAGTAGGCGGTAATGTTGCTGTTGCCGGAGTATAAGGCAGGAGTTACTGAAACTGTGAATTCCTTGCCGATGGCTTTTTCCGTGAACTGGAAACTGGATCCGTCTATTGTGACATAGTCATTGTTTGCGTCAAGAACTGAGTCGTTGTATGAAACGGTTGAGGTGACGGCAGGGTCATACAGGTATGCCATGCTGCCGGAGTCCGTAACGCTGGCGCCGTTTTTCAGCAGAAGGAGAGACGGGGAGAATACGAACGGGTTGTCATCACCGACTTCGTAGCACTCTGGGCTCTCGTAGAAGTAACTCTCATAGGTGGAATTTGAGGCGTCGACCCCTACTCTCGTGAGATTCTGCTGGTATGTCGTATACAGGGAGGGAGCTGCAGCGCTGATAAGCGAGAAGTTCCCAGCGATGTCATCAGTAACAGTTATGGTCATTCCGAGATCATATGTCTTGCTGTTTTCAACAAGCTTGCATGTGATGGGGTATTCACCCACGGCTATGCCGGAATTGGATTTTGCCACTGCACTGTCATAGAAGCCGTTTGTGTAGACAATGAAATCCGCACTGGTGCTGGACGTATAATTCTCGTCTTCAAAGACGAAGCTGTTGAGCGTTTTGGAGGTGCCGTCACTATAGGAGACCTTTATGGACATAGTGATGTCGTAGAAGTTGATGTCAGCACCCGGGGTGTAAACGCCGGACAGGTTTGTTGATTCAAGGGATACTTCAGTTCCGGAATCGCCTTTGTCCTTATTGCACCCGGAGCATGCTGGCAGGACGATAAGAGATGCGAACGCTAAAGACAATACTGTGGCTGTAATCTTGAAACCTGCTTTCATATGATTGTTGCCTCCTTAGAGCCGAAGCACTAATGCTTTGGCCCGGTGTGGATTTAGTGTTTTATATGTGAACATGCGCAATGAGGTTGCGCAATTCCAGAAGTACAAAGTCAGTGGAGCGTAAGGCCGCAAGGCCTGCAGATATTCCAAGTCCTGCAGATATGCAATGAGCCCGCCAGGAGTTATGAGCAGATGATCAGTACGGAGGCCTGGGCTCCGCCGCCGTCTGTTGCCTGGATGGTGAGGGTGACTGTTGCGCGGGTCAGGAATATCACCTCGCCCATTCCGCTGACTGTTATGGCATCTTCTGCATGCTCCGCATTTCCGTCCATGTATGTGATGTCCGAAAGGGAGAACTGGACGGTGTAGTCTGAAGCATCATCAGGGGTGTAATCATAGGTCACGATCACGGAGCCGTAGCCTTCATCATCATCAAAGTCCACAACTATGTAGTCGCTGCCGCCAGCGATGGAGTAGGTGTCGTTGGTTATCTCAATGCTGGTCATGTACGTCTTGAACTGTCCGTTGTCCACGGCCTGGCCGAAGAAGGATATGACGATGAAAGAGACTATGCAGATTACTATGACGAGGAAAATGGATGACTTCTTCATTCTTTATCCTCCCCGAAGCCGTACATAGTCCTTGATTTAAACCAGAATGTCACTATCCTGTATGCGAGGAAGACGGCTGCAATGACAAGAATGCGCACATACGGCAGTTTGCTTGTATCCAAGAGGAAGAACAGGACTAATCCCAATGCAACGGCGCTTAAGATAAACGAGAGCACAACGGACTTAGCCTCGTTTGAGTTCGTGGCAGCAGCACCGGATGTCTTGAAGGCCTCAATCCTCGGATGGGTGAAGTCCATCTCCGCACTCCAGATTATGTGGCCGAAGCATATGAAAAGCATGAAGATGGCAAGCAGGATGCCGTCCAGAGTTGCCATGTCTTCCATTATCATGAAGATGACGCAGGAGGGCACAACCATAAGAATGGTCGCTATGAAGCTGTAGGTGAGCCTCGAGAAGAGCATGGGGAAGGGCTTCTGAGGCATTGCGCTGCGAAGAGGCAGCGATTCTCCGTCCCTGCTGTATACGGATGACGTCCACACGTTGCTTGACGTGGCCAGAAGGAGCACGATCATCACGTTGAAGGCTACTATCATGTAGTCGCCCAAAGTCCTTGTGGCTATAGCGGAGTATATGGTGTTTATAAGGACCGTTACGCACGGTATTATTATGATTGAGGCAAGCGTGGAGCCGAGGACTCCGCCTGCGCGCATAAGCCTTAAGGACTCATATATGCACGACGATGCGAATCCTTTGTGTGCATGGTTTCTGACCGGTTTGCGCTCCTTTTCCCCTGAGTCCGTGTACTGCGGAACGGCCACGCGGTTGTAGAGGTAGTGGGAGATGAGGTAGTTGAACCCGGCAAGCGCAGCGATGCAGCCGATGAGTATCAGCAGGACCGCCCACGAGTACGTGGTCCAGAACGTTATGGTGAGGCCCTCATACCTGCCGCAAAGGAACATGGTGAAGGCATAGAATATGTACAGATGCGTCTGGAACCAGCTTACGGCATTGCGCAGCGTCTCTGTTATTATGACCCAGTTCTTTACGAGGTTCACGTTGTCCGGTATGATGCCTACTATCCAGACTATGAACCATACCGCAAGGCCCAGGATCACAACCACGCCCACGATCTTTGCCACTGTGAAGCGGTTGAAGAATTTTACAATATAGTTGATGGGGATGGAGAGGAGGCCTGCAAAGAGCACGAGGAACAGGGTAAAGATGCCAAGCATCACGATTATCCATATGTACGCATACCACGGCAGAGAGACCAGTATGGCATACGCTATGAACACCGGCACGAGGAACAGGTACGTCCTCTTTATCTCGCTAATGAGATACACCGCAAGCTTTGAGAAGAACAGCATCTCAGATGACGCCGGCAGTGCGAACAGCACGGCATTGTCGCTGCTCTGGAACAGGTTTTTTGAAAGGGATACCGTGCAGGTTATGATTGTGAACAGGAACATGACCGCAAACACGACGGACATGACTCCCACCGGCAAATGCCCCAAGGGCGCAAAGAGGTTGAAGTACTGGCACAGGTACAGTATGACGTAGGCTACGACACACACGACGGCGAACTCTATCACAAACTGGAGGACCTTCAATGTCATCCTCCCAGGGCTCTTCAGGAATGAGATATCCATTTTTTCTTTCAGCTGCATCTGAAACAGCGTGCGGAATTCGTTCATTCTTGTCCTCTGTCTGTGTGTGTGCGTGCCCTCCCATGGAGGGGCCCTGCTGCTGTGTTCCTGTCTGTGCCGCCACTTCAAGCGGCCTCTGTATTGCCGCTGCATGCGGCTCTATATTGTGCCATGAAGGCGTTATATGCTTTGTTTATGCGCACCCAACGAGTCTGTAGACCCCAGGCATGCGCCTGTAAATGAACCGACCGGCAATTGGTCCGGCAATTGGTCCGGCAATTGGTCCGGCAATTGGTCCGGCTAGTTCTCTGCTGCGTCCTTGGCCTCTGCAGGCTTCTCTTCCTGCTTGGACTTTCTGGGACGGTTGAAGAACAGGCCGCCGGGATGAGAGGTATTTTTCCTGGTGCTGTCTTCGTCCGGGTAAGGGGAGTGGCCCTCGTTGTGTTCGCCGATGACCTGAAGGTAGAACTGCTCCAGCGTCTCGCCGCGGGCCTTGAGGTCTGCCACCCGAACCTCTGCTATGATGTGGCCGTGCTTTATTATAAGGACTCTGTCGCAGACCGTCTCCGCAACGTCCAGAAGGTGCGTGGAGAAGAAGACTATGTTGCCATCTTTGTGCGCATGCTCCTTCATGCACTCCTTGATCTCGTACACGGAGTTGGGATCAAGGCCTGTGAGGGGCTCATCCAGTATCCACAGCTTGGGGTTGTGGACGAGGGCGGACATTATGGCAACCTTCTGCTTCATGCCGTGGGAGTATGATGAGATCCTGGCGTCTATTGCGTCCTTCATGGTGAGTTTGTCCAGAAGGTCATCCAGCCTGGCGTCCCTTTCTGCCTTTGAGATGCCGTACAGGTCTGCTACGTAGTTTATGTACTCGCGGCCGGTGAGGTTCTCATACAAAGCGTAGTGATCCGGGACGTAGCCTATCTGGGCCTTGGCCTCCGCAGGCTGCTTTTCTATGTCATAGCCGTTTATCTCTATGGTGCCGGCAGTGGGGGGCTGGATGCCTACGACGCACTTTATGGTTGTGCTCTTGCCCGCTCCGTTGGCTCCGAGGAAGCCGCATATCTCTCCCGCAGGAACCTCTATGTTGATGTCATGCGTGGAGTAGAATGTGTTGCGGCCGTACCGCTTGGAAAAGTCTCTTATAACCAGTTTGTCTTTTGTCTCTTCGTTCATACAGTCTCCCGGGCGCTTCTGGCCGTACTTTTGGCACAGAGCGTACTCTTCAACTTTAATCTCCCTGTATCTGTCCTCCGACGCAAGGTATATGTCCTGCGCATGAAAGATCCATATGAGGACGGCCCACCATATTGCGCACAGCGCCGCATACGCAAACAGGAATATGAGCTGGTATGCGTACATGAAAGTGAGCTCCAGGTTTCCAAGGTGGACAACCCATACAATGTTCTTCAGGCTCTCTGCGCCCAGAACGGACATTATAACCGTGCCGTTCGTGAAGAAGAAGTCCACGCTGGTGTCATACAGTGCCGTAAACCATGCGTTCACGAAGTTTATGACCAGGAAGTACGCTGCGTACACTATCAGCGAATATAAGAAATCCTTCACCTTCGGACGTTCGTACACGCCGCAGAAGACGGCAAGGATTGGAAGCGCAAATACTGCGATGTGGTTTATCCAGAACCTCATCACGTCAGGGGACAAAGCTCCAAGCTCCGTTGCGGTGTTCGGAACGAACATGGCAAACACTGCGCCCGCAACCCCTATAAACAGCGTGAAGTAGTACAGCCAGTTGATGCGGAACATAAACACCACGGGCAGCACAAACAGAACTGCGCAGCACAGGTGCAGCGGCCACATTGAGGGCTCCGCAAACCTTGAGAAGTCATAGTCATACAGGAAGGATACAAGCGCCGCCAGCGACATAAACAGGAGCACCATCCTGACGAACTCCCTGTCATGACGCCTTAGCAGCATGTACATTCCGACAAACACCAGAACCGCAATGTACAGGTACATGCGGTGGTATGATGCAAGGCTTGTCGTATAGTAGTAGCCCATGTTGCCGAACAAAGACTGGAGGGTGTAGGGGGGAAGCGCCACAACAAGGACCACCGGCAGGAACACCAGGAAGTCCTTCAGCTGGCCCTTCGCAACCCAGAAGCTCTTGTCCGCCCACAGCGTATGGAGCGACATGCAGAATATGATTGCCACCTCAATGGCCATGAAGGCAGAAACATAATCCAGCCCGTACGAACCCGTGAACGTATACGCTGTCCAGCGCAGGAACACCATGTTGAGCACGGCCGACACGAGGCAGAAAGTCTTTGAAAGGTTGTGCATCAAGGGCCGGTGCTCAAAGTACGGGAATATCTCCGTCACTGTAATGGACGCAATCTCCAGCCATACGCAGATGGAGGCCATGGCGCACACGAACCCTGACTCGAACGGATTATTGGTCCCTACCGCCACCACATCTGCAAGGAGAGATCCCTTGGAGCCGAAGTACCTGATGAAAAACACAACGCAAAGAAGTCCCGAAAGTACTTTCAGGACTATGCTTATATGTTTTTCAACCCAGCGCCGGAACACAACATACAATGCAATGATCACGGCCGCCGTGCCGAAGCATACCAGGTAACTCATTCCAGTCTCCTAATCTAGCACACACTCTAAAAGGATCTGCTGAACCCTTGAGGCCTGCTCTCTCAAGGCCCTTGGCTCTCTCACATGCCTGCTTATTTCCGACACAGGCACATACAGTGCCGCTTATGCAACAAAAGCGTTCAACCCGCTCATTATAACCGAGAAACAAAATCTTGTCTACCTAAAATTTGGAAGAATTTTCTAATATGGCGCGCGCATGTGAGGCAATTTTTCACGAAATCCACAAATTTGTCACATTTTGTCATAAAATCTTATGACAAAAAATCCCTTCATATATGTTCAGAATTGCATTTTTTCAACCATAGTCCGGCTCCAAAACTAAAAAATCGTAAGCCCGGCTAAAGTTTTGTGAAATTTTTTACACATAGTGCAATATCGCTGTACGTAACTGCAATCTGCATCACAGATACCCCCTTGATATACGCATTTCTGCTTCATGCCATTACAGGTGTGCCGTCCCTTGGTGAGGATGTGGCATATTGCGGCCCGGATTCCAATAACCCGGCGCATATGCTGTAATCATTGATCAAACCGGTTCAAATTGTCTTGCGGTTGGAATTTTCCCCTGCATACTCGGCTGAACACAGGTGCAGTGATTTTTAACATGCGGGAGTTTAATGGGTCAGGTGCAGCTTTCCGGCGCCCTGTATGGCATGCCATGAATCTGCTGTTTTAGCTTGGAATTTCTAGTTGACTATCCTATCATTAATGTCCTACAATGAGTACATTAATGTAGTTCTCAGCATTGAGGTTGCCATGCCAGTAAAGTATATGACCGTCAAAGAAGCCTCTGACAAGTTCGGAATGTCTGTACGCATAATTCAGCAGCTGTGTGAGGCTGCACGAATAGAAGGAGCGCAAAGAGTAGGAGGCAGATGGATCATCCCGGGGAATGCCCCTAAGCCGGTCGCCAGACTTTTCATGCCTTCAAGAACCAGACAGATGCTGTCTCTGAATGATGTATGTCATGAGCTTGGTGTATCCGCAGCAACAGGCCGCAACTGGCTTAAGCTTGGCAAACTGGTTCCGTCAGATGGAAGCGGCAGATCACCTGAGTTTGATGCGTCATACATTATGA
The DNA here is from genome assembly GCA_021204585.1 of Clostridia bacterium. GTDB lineage: Bacteria > Bacillota > Clostridia > Christensenellales > Borkfalkiaceae > Coproplasma. The sequence goes on along the minus strand of JAJPZC010000120.1, from coordinate 10,124 downwards.
AGCTTAAAGCTGAGCTTGAGAGCGGGTCAAACAATGCCTTGAAGAGCCGGCGCAACAAGAAGTACGTATCCGGCAACGGCATATACAGCTTATACCTGGACTCCGGCTGTGACGGCGTTGCCTCCGTAACAGCCACTCTGGCATACATAGAAGGCAGCCATATAGAGATAACAGACGGGCTCATACGCACAGTTCTGGCATCTGCAGCTGTCCAGATGCTTTCTGCAGAGCACGGCATGGCAATGTCCCTAGGAGATTTCCTCGCAGACAGAGACGGCAGTGGCCTTCCCTGTGCTAGTCTGGTATTGGATCTCCTGGAGGGCATCCACGCAGGGGATTACATCTCCAGGCACCCGGAGCTTTATGAGATACCGTATGCGCCGGAAGGGTGCAATGATGTGCTGGGTCTCTTGTACATCTCATGCCTGAACGCAAGAGACCGCAAGGCAGCAGGGGCTTATTACACCCCTGCTGAGGTTGTGGATGTTATGGTCTCAGACCTCATGAAAGAGGGCATGCTGCAGGGCAGAATACTGGATCCGTGCTGTGGCACGGGCAACTTCCTGCTGCGCCTGCCGGACTGCGTACGTATTGAAAACGTGTACGGCAATGATGTGGATGCTGTCAGTGTCATGGTGGCCCGGATCAATCTTGCATTGAAGTATGGGTTGAAGGATACAGACATCCTTTACAGGAACATGACAGTATCAGATTATCTTACGGAGTATGATTCATGCGGCTTCGAGTGCGTAATAGGCAATCCTCCGTGGGGGTATGCCTTTGACAAAGTGGAGACGGTTGTGCTGGACGGCATGTATAGGTCAGCATGCGGCTCCAGGACGGAGTCATATGATGTGTTCATAGAAAAAGCACTGTCCTCATTGAAACCCGGCGGCGTCATGTCTTTTGTCGTTCCGGAGGCAGTGCTTAACGTGCGATCCCATCAGGAGGTCAGACAGGTTATCCTGGACATGGCAGAGATACGGAGCATCCGGTACATGGGCAACGTGTTTAGCGGAGTTCAGTGCCCCTGTGTGGTCATGACCCTGGAGCGCACTGCGTGCGGCACCCACAAAAACACAGAGACGGGGGAGTACCTTTGCAGCGCGAAGGTGTCTTGGAGCGGTGTACAAACAATTGTTTGTGCAGGGCGAGGCATCTCGCCGGAATGCTTCAATCTCAACATCACTGAAGAGGAATATGCCGTCCTGCGCAAGCTTGGAAGCTTGTCAGACGTCTGGTATCTGAAGGATAACGCAACCTTTGCCCTGGGCATCGTTACAGGCAATAACAAGGGATACGTGTCCTCGGTTAAGACTGACTCAAATGAGATGGTGCTCAGAGGTTCAGACCTCAGAAAGTTCCGTTTCATGCCCTCCGGAAGGTACATTGCTTTCACCCCGGAAAGGTTCCAGCAGGTTGCTCCGGAGGAGTGTTACAGGGCCCCGGAGAAGCTTTTGTACCGGTTCATATGCAGCCAGCTTGTATTTGCATATGACGATCAGGGCACACTGTCTTTGAACAGCTGCAACATACTTATTCCAAAGCTTCCGGGCCTCAGTTGCAAGTACGTAATGGCCGTTTTAAACTCCAGGGTGGCTCAGTTCTGGTTCCGCAAGCAGTACAATTCCATCAAGGTTCTCAGGTCTCATATAGAGCAAATACCCATACCATATGCAGATGGATGCACACAGAGAGATGTTGAGATTCTTGCGGACAGGATATGCTCTGCGTCCCGTGGGGATGAGATACAGCGGCTGTATGATGAGCTGGACGCCCTCGTGGCGGGGCTGTACGGGCTGAACGGGGCGGAGTATGATGTAGTGCGGGAGCGCACGGACGGGGAAAATCTGTTCCTTGTGTAGGCTCCAGGAAGGCATAAGAGCCTGCAGGATGGCGGTTTTGGCGTCTGTAAGAGGCAAAAAAAGACGCCGGACGGGAATTGCGGCAGGCAAAAGTGCTTTACAATTATATGAAAGTCTGTTAGAATGACAAAGCTGTAAAAAATTCACACCCGTGGGGCGGGCGCTCCGTGACGGCAAAAATCTGTTAGTTGCCGTGTATCATGCGCCGTGTAAAGTAGCCCGCGGGGAGGTAAACGGAGGATTGTATGGCAGTTATTTCCATGAAGCAGTTGCTTGAGGCCGGCGTGCATTTCGGGCATCAGACAAGGAAGTGGAACCCCAAGATGGCGAAGTACATTTACGCCGCAAGGAATGACATCCACATCATAGACCTTCAGATAACCGTTCAGAAGGTGGAAGAGGCGTACAACTTTGTCGTGGACAGCGTCAAGGCCGGCAAGACCGTGCTGTTCGTAGGAACAAAGAAGCAGGCGCAGGACGCAGTGAAGGACGAGGCCACAAGGTGCGGCATGTTCTACATCAACTCCCGCTGGCTGGGCGGCACGCTCACCAACTTCAAGACTATACGCACCCGCATCGACTACATGACCAAGCTTGAGAAGATGGAGGCAAGCGGCGAGTTTGACCTTCTTCCCAAGAAAGAAGTGCTCAATCTCAAGAAGACGTACGGCAAGCTCCAGGCCAACCTTGAGGGAATCAGGAACATGACAAAGCTTCCCGGAGTGGTCTTCATCGTAGATCCCCACAACGAGGACATAGCTGTCAAGGAGGCTAGAAAGCTCAACATACCCATCGTGGCAATCACAGATACAAACTGCGACCCCGACCTCATAGACTATGTCATCCCCGGAAACGATGACGCCATCAGAGCCGTCAAGCTCATCTCTTCCGTCATCGCCAACGCCGTCATAGAGGCAAACCAGGGCGAGGCATATGAAGTGACGCCTGAGGCAGCCGCAGCGGAAGGCGCAATAGACTCCGCACCCGAAGAGGCAGCAGAGGCCGCACCTGCAGCAGAGGAATAATCCCGGAGGAACAATAATATGGCAGCATTTACCGCTAAAGACGTAATGGCGCTCCGTGAGAAGAGCGGCGCCGGAATGCTTGACTGCAAGAAGGCCCTCACCGACGCAGACGGAGACATGGAGAAGGCAGCAGACCTGCTCAGAGAGAGGGGCATAGCCAAGGCAATAAAGAAGGAATCAAGAGTGGCCGCAGAGGGCTGCGTTGCCGCATACGTATACGGCAGCACCGGCGTTCTGCTTGAGATAAACTGTGAGAGCGACTTCGTATCCCGCGGAGAGAAGTTCCACGCCATCCTGGACCAGGTGGGCAAAGTCATAGCAGACAGCAAGCCCGCAGACGTAGAGGCTCTGCTTGCATGCCCTCTCGGAGACGGGACAGTCAAGGACGTCATCCAGAACGCAACGTTCACCATAGGCGAGAAGATCTCCATCCGCCGCTTCACCGTATATGAGGCCGAAGGGGAGATTGAGACATACATCCACATGGGCGGAAAGTCCGGCGTCATGGTTGAGGCTACCGGCTGCAACGGAGACTACAAGGAGACGCTCCACGACATAGCCCTTCAGATAGCAGCATCCCGTCCCTCATACCTTGCACCCGAGGACGTTCCCGAAGACGTTCTTGCAAAGGAGAAGGCCATCCAGATCGCCCAGATGAAGGAAGACCCCAAGATGGCCAACAAGCCCGAAGCCGTCCTTGAGAAGATAGTATCCGGCAAGATGGGTAAGTTCTATTCAGACAACTGCCTCCTTGAGCAGGCATTCGTAAAGGATGACTCCCAGAAGGTAAAGCAGGTCATCGGCAAGAAGTTCGCCGTAAAGCGTTTCGTACGCTACGAGATGGGCGAGGGCATCGAGAAGAAGTCCACAAACCTTGAGGACGAGATAGCTCAGCAGGTTGCATCCGCAAAGAAAGACTAATCCACTCCTCCAGCCAAACATTGATCCTTTCATCCCCGTCCTTCCAGGCGGGGATTAGTTTACTTCCTGGCATCAGCGCCCTGCTGGGCAAAGAGCAGAGCGCCGTATGCCATTATACAGCCTTCAGGAGGGCTTCCTGTGGGCTATCTCAAGACCCTTTGCGGGGGAGAAAATTCGCATGATATGTGAGTTTTTCGGCGGATATTACAGTCCTTGCAATCCGTCTTGCGGGGTTCGGTCCAAATGCAAGGTATTTGAGGTGTGTATCTCTTGCATTTTGGAAAAGCCTTTGGTATAATACGGGATAGCAAATTTACGAGAGGGCATATGGAACCAGCGTATAAACCACAGTATAAGAGAGTTCTCATAAAGCTTTCCGGCGAGGCACTCGCAGGCCCGCAGGGGCACGGACTGGACGAAGAGGTCATAGCGCACGTTGTGGACCAGCTCAAAATTGTGCATGACATGGGCGTGCAGATAGCGCTGGTCATTGGCGGCGGCAACTTCTGGCGCGGGCGCCAGGGCAAGAACATGGACAGGACCACGGCAGACCATATGGGCATGCTGGCAACGGTCATGAACTCGCTTGCCATGATGGACGCCTTAGAGCAGAGGGGCATCCCCACAAGGGTGCAGACGGCTCTTATCATGACCTCTGTTGCGGAGCCTTACATATTAAGAAAAGCCCTGCACCACTTCGAGAGGGGTAGGGTCGTAATCATGGCCTGCGGCACGGGCAACCCGTACTGCTCCACGGACACGGCGGCAGCCCAGAGGGCATGCGAGATACAGGCGGACGTCCTCATGATGGCAAAGAACATAGACGGCATCTATGACTCAGACCCCCGCGAGAACCCGGACGCCGTGAAGTATGACCACATCAATTACATGGACATCATAAAGAACGGCATCAAGGCCATGGACACCACGGCCGCAACAATGTGCATGGAGAACAACATACCCGTTCACGCCTTCGGCCTGGACGTGGACAACTCCATAGTCCGCGTGGTCTGCGGAGAGCCCTTAGGAACCATCATAGACAACAAATAGCCCCTCGCAGGGCACCAGTCAAAGGCAGCAGTATTCCTCCGGAATCCCTGTTGTCTTGCTGCTTTTCCGGGCACCGTCAAGGCGGCACCGCCAAGGTTTGCCGGAAGGCCTTGAATCAGCTATAAGTGCCCGCAAACGGGCTTTAAGGGGTCTCATTTGAGGCCATACAGGGCCAACTCAGGCCCATATATGAAAGGAGTATTATTATGAGCGATGAGGTAGACGAGATCCTGCTTACGCTGGATGACAAGCTGTCTAAGTCACAGAGCGTCCTTGCGGAGAATTACGCCTCCATAAGGGCCGGCAGAGCCAACCCGCACATCCTGGACAAGGTGTGCGTGAGCTATTACGGAGTGGACACGCCCATAAACCAGGTGGCAACCATTTCCGTGCAGGAAGGCAGGTGCCTCGTCATAGCTCCGTGGGATTCATCCCTATTAAAGCCCGTTGAGAAGGCCATACAGGTCTCCAACATAGGCATCCATCCCAACAATGACGGCAAGGTGATACGCCTTGTGTTCCCGCAGCTTACGGAGGAGCGCAGAAAGGACCTCTGCAAGGACATACGCAAGATGGGCGAGGATGCAAAGGTTGCCTGCCGCAACGTGCGCCGCGAGGCAATGGAGTCCATAAAGAAGCACAGGACGGCAAAGACACTCTCCGAGGATGAGTGCGACAACGCCGAACTGGACGTTGAGGACTACACCAAGAAGGCCATCTCCAAGGTGGATGACATGGTTTCTGAGAAAGAGAAGGAGATCATGACCATCTAGCCATGACACTTTCCGGGGAGCAGGTTACAAACATCCCGCGTCACGTGGGAATCATAATGGACGGCAACGGCCGCTGGGCCAAGAAGCGTCTGCTGCCTCGCAACGCAGGCCACAAGGCAGGCGTGGAGCGCATGGAGGAGCTTGCCCGGCATGCGCAGGACCTCGGAGTGGAGTACTTCACCGTATACGCCCTCTCCACAGAGAACATGAGCCGCTCCAAGGAAGAGCTGGACGGGCTGTACAGCCTTATACGCTCATACTTTGGAAAGAGCATTCAGGAGCTGTACAAGCGGCACGCCGCCGTGCGCATTCTGGGGGATATGTCTCCGCTCCCTGCGGACATTGCCGCAAAGCTCTATGATGCGGAGGTGAACTCGCCGAAGGACGCCACCTTCCATTTCCAGTTCGCCATAAACTACGGCGGCAGGGCCGAGATACTGCAGGCGGTGAACGCAGCAGCGCTGCAGGCCCACAGGGACGCCCTTGAAGGGCGGCTTCCGGCCCGGTATACGGACGAGAGCTTCCATGACCTATTATATACACACGGGGTTCCGGACGTGGACCTCATAATCCGCACTGGCGGGGAGAAGAGGATCTCCAACTTTCTTCTGTACCAGGCAGCCTATGCGGAGCTGTACTTTACAGACGTGCTGTTTCCCGACTTCACGTGCGGGGAGCTGGATAAGGCGTTGCTGGACTTCTCTAAGCGCGACAGGCGCTACGGGAAAATCAAGTCCGGCGAATGACATCAGATGCTTGACATGAAAAGCAATACACAAACGACAACACAGGCCTCGAAGGGTACCGCAGGCGGCCAGCCTGAGGCAAATGTCCAGACAATAAAGCAGGGCAAGAAGGGGGGAAGGACGCTGGTGAGCGTTCTCTACGTGGCCCTCTGGACCGCCCTGTTCACCCTGAAGTGGTGCGTTCCGGACGGCTGGGGCTCCCTTGGGTTTGACGTCTTCTTCTGCGCAATAGCTGTCCTCGGCTCCATAGAATTCTTAAAGGCCATGGGCGGCGTGTCATACATCCAGAAGGCCGTGACCATTGCCTTCTGCGGCATAGTGGTGGTGCTCTTCGTTCTCACGAAGATGCTCATGGACCAGGGCTATCTCGCAATGATATGCACCCTGTGCGTATACGAAGTGATCCTTGCCCTCGTATCCGTCTTCGACCACAGGAACAGCCCCGTCAAGGGCATGGCGACATGCTCCCTGTGCATGCTGTACTGCGGCCTCCTGCCCACGTGCCTTGCGGCCATAAACCATCTTGCCTCCAACTCCATGGCAGGCATGCTTGCGCTGTTCCTTATAACCGTTCTCACGGACACCTTCGCATTCCTCATCGGCTCTGCCTTAAAGCGCTTCGTGCCCTTGAAGCTTGCCCCGCAGCTTTCCCCTAACAAGACGGTGATAGGCGCCGCAGGGGGCCTCATCGGCGGCATCGTGGGCGGCCTTCTTGCCTTCGTGGTCATCTATTACCTCGGCGGCCTTAACGGCACCGTTATGGGCACCACGTACGCATACAACGAAGTATACCTCACCTTCACAAGCGAGGCCATATCTCCCATACTCGTGTTCGCCCTCATAGGCCTCGTGGGAGCCGTCCTTGCAATCATAGGAGACCTCTTTGAGAGCGCCATAAAGCGCGAGTGCGACATCAAGGACATGGGCCATCTCCTCGGCGCCCACGGCGGCGTCCTGGACCGTGTAGACAGCTTGCTTGCCTGCGGCCTTGTATGCCTCATCTGCTTCGGCACCATAATAGGATAACCGTCCTCAGGACCCGTCCTTTCCGTCCCTGCCGCAGGTCTCGCAGCCTGTCTAATGCAGGGCTCATACAGACCTTCACGCAGGCCTTCATACAGGGCTCTTAGAGGCCGTACAAACGCATATAAGTGCCTTCTAACGCATTCCTGCGGTCAGCATTTTAGGCCCGCAGAGAGCATCTGGGCGCATGTACAACAGCATACAAAGACAGCGTACAAAGGTCACGTAAGCCGTGGCCTTTTTTAAAAGAAGCGCACATCCCGGGCCTCCTTTGGCCGGCCCGCAGCTGGGTGCGCATACAGATCCATACCCACACGGATACAGACATGAAGAACATAGCCCTTGCGGGATGCTGCGGAAGCATAGGACGTCAGGTCCTGGACATAGTACGCAGGAACCCGGACAAATACAGAATAGTGTCGCTCACCACCCGCCGGAACACTCCTGAGTTCCAGGCCCTCGTGGAGGAGTTCCGTCCCATATGCTCTGCGGCGGAAGAGAATTCCCCGGACGGTGTGGCGGAGGAGGAGTTCACCTGCGATGAGGCGGACATATGCTTCAACGCAGCCGGAGGCTTTGCAGGCTTTGCATACAGCCTGGAGGCCGTGCACAGCGGCAAGACGCTGGCCCTGGCAAACAAAGAGAGTCTCGTGTGCGGGGCGGATTACATCATCCCTGCAGCAAACTGGAGCGGCTCTGAGATCATCCCTGTGGACAGTGAACACTCTGCCATATGGCAGTGCATGCACTTCAGCAAGTCCACGCCGGTTAAGGAGCTGGTCTTGACGGCCAGCGGCGGCCCATTCCGCGGCCGTGACTTTGCCACTCTGGAGAACGTTACCCCTGCGGAGGCATTGAAGCATCCCACGTGGAAGATGGGCAGAAAGATTACCGTAGACTCTGCAACCCTCGTGAACAAGGCATACGAGGTCATAGAGGCCCACGCACTCTTCGGTGTGCCGTATGACAGCATAAAGACCGTCCTGCAGCCCCAGAGCGTAATTCATTCCCTCGTGGGATATGAAGACGGCGCATACCTTGCGCAGATGAGCATCCCTTCCATGGAAGTGCCCATCCAGCTGGCCCTCACGTATCCGGACCGGTGTCCCACGTCCCTCACGGGACTGGACTTCACCCGTCCCTTCTCGCTGGACTTTGAACCCCTCAATCCCGCAGATTATCCTCTGTACTCTCTTGCCCTTGCATGCGGCAAGGCGGGCGGCATGCTGCCATGCATCTTCAACGCAGCGGATGAAGTGGCCGTGCAGGCCTTCTTAGACGGCCGCATAAGCTTTACGGACATTCTGTCCGTCTGCGAGTCCGTGGCCGCAGGATACCTCTCCGGGCCCGCCCCGGAAGAGCAGGTGCTGCCACTTGCTGACGCAGAGGCCCGTGCAAAGGCGCAGGAGGCCGTGCGCAGGATATCCAGGGCATAATGCACAGACACCACGGCATAATACACAGGCACCCGGGGCCTGTGCAGAAAAGTTGCCCCAAGGGGCAAAATCTTGACCAAAACGGCGCAAAGGAAATTGCGATTTCCTTTTGGAGCGTATATAATGTCATATGTTGCCGCATGGCGGCAGGAGGCCGGCTTTAATGACCGGCACGGCGGGCAAGCGGCCTGCCACGGAGATGCAGGCGGTGCAGGAAGATACGCAGGGCCTCAAGGCCCCGGAGCAGACAACTGAAGAGGAGCCTAAGACATACAACTTCTATGCCTTCATGGACCGCATGAAGTACATAAAGAGGTGGGCTCTTATGAGATCCGTCCGTGAGGAGAATATTATGGAGCACTCACAGATGGTTGTCATGCTTGCGCACTGCCTTGCGCTCATAAACAATGAAGTCTTCCACGGCACCGCAGACGCCTCAAAGACGGCGCTGTACGCAGTGTATCATGAGTGCAGCGAGGTCATGACGGGAGACCTTCCCACGCCCATAAAGTACTTCAACAAGTCCATGCGGGGAGCATACGGAGACCTGGAGGAGCGGGCTTCAGACAAGCTTCTTGGCACCCTTCCGGAGGAGCTCCAGGGCGAAATGGCAAAGTACATGATGCCGGACAAAGACTCATATGAGTACAAACTCATGAAGGCCGCAGACAGGCTGTCCGCATACATAAAGTGCGTGGAAGAGGGCCGGTGCGGAAATGATGAGTTCGTGAAGGCGGAGAAGAGCATAAAGGAAGACCTGGACTCCCGCAACATGCCTGAAGTGGAGTACTTCTTCCGGCACTTCATGCCTGGCTTTTCCCTTCCCCTGGATGACTTAGAGGGGCTGGAGTAGCCCCATTCAATGCCCTGCGGGATTCATGCAAGGCTCCGTCTCACGGGGTAGCCCCGGCCAAAGGCTGCGCAAATGACAGGGGTGCTTAAAACAGATATCATTGTACCGAAGGTACGATCATATAAATTCTACAAGGATGTGCAGACATGATAGACATTGCCCTCATAGAAAAGACAGACCCGGAGATAGCGGAAGCGCTCCGTCTGGAGCTTGGACGCCAGCAGAACAACATAGAGCTCATCGCCAGTGAGAACTTTGTGTCCCCGGCTGTTATGGCAGCTGCAGGCAGCCATCTCACCAACAAGTATGCGGAAGGGTATCCCGCCCACAGGTACTATGGCGGATGCCAGTTTGTGGACATTGCGGAGAACCTTGCAAGGGAGAGGCTCAAGGAGCTGTTCGGCTGCGAGTACTGCAACGTGCAGCCTCATT
>JAJPZC010000155.1 GCA_021204585.1 Clostridia bacterium | reverse complement strand
ATGGGCTGGATGAATGACACCCTTACGTATATCAAGAAAGACCCCAGCTACAGGCCGTACCATCACTGGCTCATGACCCACACGTTTGACTACATCTTCAATGAGAACTACATGCTGGTTCTCTCGCATGATGAGGTTGTGTACGGCAAAAGGAGCATGCTCTGCAAGTTCCCTGGAAACCGCATGGACCAGTTCGGCTCCCTCAAGACGGTATACACAATGATGATGGGCCATCCCGGCAAGAAGCTTCTCTTCATGGGACAGGACTTCGGGCAGGAGAATGAGTGGTACTACAAGGTCAGCCTGGACTGGCACCTTTGCAATGACCCGGGCCACAAGGACCTCATGGACTGCTACAGGGCACTTCTGCACCTGTACACGTCCCATCCGGTTCTCTACAATGACTGCGGAGACCCCAAGACGTTTGAGTGGATCAACAGCGGAGACTACCAGCGCAACATATTCTCCTTCATACGCCGGAACCCATGGAACTACAACAACGCACTCATATTCGTGTGCAACTTCGCCCCTGTGGACAGGAATGAAATGGGAGTGGGAGCGCCGCTTGCCGGCACATACAACAGGGTCTTCACTACATATCCGGACGGAGCGCCCCTTTCCGTTGAGACCACGGAGGAGCTGTGCGACGGCCGTCCGTACAAGCTGAAGTTCGACCTCCGCCCCTTCGAGTCCGCCGTCTTTGAGGTGCCTTACTACGAGAGCACTCCTGAGGAAAAGAAGGCGCAGCGCATAGCGAAGGCAAAGATGACAAGAAAGCACAACGCCGCAAAGGCAGAGCTCTATAAGCAGCCCAAGCCGCACAAGAAGCCTGTAGCAGCTCCCAAAGAGCCTGCCGCAGCTTCCAAAGAGCCCGCTGCCGCTCCCAAGGAGGCCGCAGAGCCTGCTGCGGAGCCCGCGGAAGACAAAAAGTGAGCCTTTACAGGCTTGCTGTAATTGCAATTCCCGGCGGGGAAGCGTATAATTCAGGCACAAACATAAAGCCGCAGGATTCATATACAGGCGTACTGGAATTATGATACGGGATTTACAGGACAGGATATTACAACTTAAGAAGGAAAAGGACTGCTGCATCCTTGCCCACAGCTATATGTCCGAGGATATCTGCGAAATAGCGGACTTCACAGGAGACAGCTACGCTCTGTCCGTGAAGGCAAAGAGCATGCCCCAGAGCATGATTGTCATGTGCGGCGTGCGCTTCATGGCAGAGACGGCCAAGATGCTTTCCCCGGACAAGAAGGTGTATCTTGCCAACGGAGACGCAGGCTGCCCCATGGCGGAGCAGATGTCCGTAGAGTACATAGAGAGCCTTAAAAAGCAGCTTCCCGGCTATGCCGTAGTGGCATACGTCAACACAACGGCTGAGCTCAAGGCCATCTCAGACTACTGCTGCACGTCCTCAAGCGCCGTGAAGATCTGCCGCTCCATCCCGGAGCAGAACATTCTCTTCATTCCGGACAGGAACCTGGGCTCATACGTTAAAGCTCAGGTGCCGGAGAAGACATTCCGTCTTCTGGACGGAGGCTGTCCCGCTCATGCCGCAATGAAGGCGGAGGACGCCTTGGCAGCAAAGAAAGCCCACCCGGGCGCCCTTCTTCTGGTGCATCCGGAGTGCCCTGCAGAGGTCTCCGCCCTGGCAGATTACGTAGGCTCTACGGCAGGCATCATGACTTTCGCAGAGAAGTCTGATGCCAGGGAGTTCATAATAGGCACGGAGAACGCCATAGTGGAGCACTTGCAGTACAAGTGCCCGGACAAGTCGTTCTATCCCATGTCCAAACACCTTGTCTGCAGCAACATGAAGCTTACCACCCTCACGGACGTGTACAACACCCTCAAGGGCTGCGGCGGCGAAGAGATAATAATGGACCCGGAGCTTATCTCCAAGGCCGTCAAGTGCATAGACAGAATGATAGAGTACGGCGGCTAGTTTGCCCCCCGTTCAGAGGGCTCCGGCACGGATCAGCCCCTGTATATACCGCAGGTAAAAGCGTTATGATGATAACCACGAAGGGCAGGAATGCCCTTAAGCTCATGATAGACCTTGCAGACCACTACGGCGAAGGGTACATATCCCTTGCAGACATAGCGGAGCGGCAGAAGGAGTCTGTCAAATATCTGGAGTACACGGCTTCGCAGCTCTCATCCTCCGGGCTCATAGTGAGCGCCAGGGGCAAGAGCGGCGGATATAAGCTTGCCCGTGTCCCGGAAGAGTACACTGCGGCGGAAATCCTTCTTTCCGGAGAGGGGTCACTCGCTCCCGTGCACTGTCTGGAGACAGGCGCCGCACCCTGTGTAAACGCCGCAAGCTGCGTAACATTGCCCTTATTCAAGGAGCTGGATGACGTCATAATGAACTTCCTCAACTCCAAGACATTGGCGGATCTCATCAAAACGGAAGAAAACATAAAGCAGTAACAGTAAAGAAGGCCCCGTATAAAGACCTTCTTTTTTCATGCAATAAAGCTGTTATGCTGCTGTGTCTGCCCTGCGGGTCCTGCCGTCCTCTGCCTCTGCCGGCTTATCTGCCGTTGGTGCCGGGTTTGTTGCCTGTAGACACCTGGCCCGCGATGCTGCATAACGGGGACACAATGTTTGCGGGTATCGCCGGCAGGGCGAACCAGGCTGTGAGTGCGGATATTTTTGCGTCCGCCAAATTGATTTCCTTTGCTCATGTCATCA
>JAJPZC010000108.1 GCA_021204585.1 Clostridia bacterium | reverse complement strand
CATACAGCGTGGCCTCTGCGAGGTCTATGGAAAGCTCCGCGGACGTGGCCTTCGCAAGCTGCTTGGGCGTTCCGTATGTCTCCAAGCCGCTGTCATCTTCTTCAATGACCGAATAGTACAGCTTGTCAAGACCTATTGTTGCCATTATCTATTCCTCCAATTCGTAATTCTTCTCGGCATCCACGGCGTAATGGTGGTAGCCGGTGTCCGTCTCCAGCCCGATGTATCTGCGGTCCGTTATGGTGAACCCCGCATTTATCAGGGCTTTCACAACCTTGTTCTTCAATGCCAGGTAGCTGCCCTTTGTGTATATCGACACCCGGGCTTCCTCTATGTTCCAGTGCGGCGTGTCGTCCGCATGGTATCCGAAGCTGTCCGAAAGAGGCACCAGCACGATGAACTCATCCGGCGGCTTCACCGAGAATTTGCCGGTCTCCAGCGTCACGCTGTCCGTGGCGCACGAGAGCACGCCTGTGAGCTCTTCCAGAATGTTCATAGTTTGCCTATCTCCTCTTCGAGAGTGTCCTCTATGGCTTTCAGGCACGCCGTTTTTCCCGCAGTCTTGGCGGGCTTTAAGAAAGGCCTTGCGGCCATTGCGGAGGAGCCGTACTCTAAGATGTTCGCAACCTTCGCGTTGCTGTCGCCGTCCGTTCTAGGCTCATTGAAGCCTACTTTAACGTTGCTCACGCCGCTGTTGTCCACCATCATGGGCGATATGCCGAGCGAGGACACGAGCTGGCCGGTGGAGCGCGGGCTGTCGCCTATCACGCTCTCCAGATTGCCCTTTATCTGGGCTTTCATAACCTCCGCCCCGGCCTTTAGAGCCTTCTCCACTATCTCGTCCATGTTGCTTGACAGCGTGGACAGCATCTTCTGGTAGTCCTCCGGGAGATTCACCGTACACTTAGCCATTCATGCCCTCCACGCGCTTCGCCATGACCTCAAGATACATGCCTTTGCCGCGCACGTTCTCAACGGACGTGATTTCGTACCTGGACCCGTCACAGACGATGCAGTCGCCCGGAACTATGTGGAGTCCGGCCATGTATCTGAACCGGAACAGGTCCGTGGCCTCGGAAAACGCGGCAAGGTTCGCCCACTTCATGGAGCCGTGCCGGCCCTCTCTGTATATGCGCACGCTTGCCATGATTTCCTCATGGTTTACCGCGAAGCCCTCGGCATCCTTGTACCGGATGGTGCGGACTATGTCGGCGAAGCCGTTCATCTTCCCGTAACTCATACACGCCACTCCCTGTCCAGCCGCAGGAGAAGGTTTATGGTATCCCAGCTCGCCTTCCCCGCGTCAACCGAATCTGAAAAGAAGCCGCCCGTGGAGCCGTCACGGCTCTCATAAAGGTGGCTCGCCAGCATGACCACGCCCTGTTCCGTGGTCCTGCTCATGGGTGCCATGCGGTAGTATCCGTCGCCTACGTGCTGATACTTCTCGGCATAAGAAACGGCCGCGGCGATGTACGAGAGCAGCAGGCCGTCATCCTCCGCGCTTGAAAGTATCAGATTCGCTTTGACCTTCTCCAAAAGATCGCTCTCTTTCACCGCCGGCCTCCTTCTATCACGCCATCTTCAGGAGCTTGATTGCCTCGGGCAGAACCAGCTTGCCGTCCACACGCTCACGCGCGAGATATCCTACCATGCCGTTGCCGGCGAAGAGCTCCTTGAGCTGCATGAATACACGCGTGCCTCTGTCTCCGATGTTGTAGTACTTGAAGTCGCCGAACGCGAGCGCAGCCTTTCCGGTCTCGATAGAGGGGAAATATGCGGACGTGTATACCGGATATCCGAGTACCCTGTCCGGCTCGCCGCTCTGGTAAGAGGGCTGCCAGATGTATGTGCCGTTGTTGTCCTTGAGCTTGCGGATGGCCAGGAGCGTCTGGTCGTTGCAGAGGAACTTCGCGTTCTTCCTGTACGGACGCTTGAGGGAATACACGAGGTCGAGGATCTCGTCTGAAGTGATTGCCGTAGCTGATGCCGTGGTGACTCCGGTCTGCGCGCCGCCCTTGTCCGCGAGAATGCCGAGAGGCTGGCCCGTGCCTGTGCCGTTGATGAACGCGTCCTCTTCGGCGTTGGCGAGTGCCTCGCCGAACTTGCGGAGGATGTAGTTCTCAAGGTCAAAGGCGTTGTCGTAGAGCAGCTCGTCCGTGATCTTGATGGCCACGTGCAGCTTGTGGGCGTCCAGGATGACCTGGTCGAACTTAGCCTCTCCAAAGGAGATTGCGCCGCCCTCTTCTATCCATGCCGCAGCGGGTGCCGTGTCCGCTATGTTGATCTTGTGCTCGCCGGATGTCGTGATTATCGTAGAGAGCGTGCGCATCACGTTGTCCTCGTTCATGACCTCGATGAGCCTCTTGTCGTACTCGTCCGGAACGAGGTATCCGCCGGACTCGGCTATGCCTTCCTGGAGCGCGTCGCTCACCCTTGTGAAGTTGGAGCGGAGAGCTTCCAGCATCGCCCTCTTGTATGCCTCGGAGAACCTGCCCTTCTTGACATTCGTCTCAACCATGGGACGTGCCGTAAGGGGCATGGACACAGGGCGTTCCATCTCCCTCTCCATGTCCTGCCTTCTCTGCTCGCGCTGAATCTCGTTTGTGAGGTCCTGGAACGTGCTCTCCATCTGGGCGTATGTGGCATCGTCCTCCCTGGAAAGAACGCCGTTCGCGTTCTTGTGGGTGTCAAGGAAACCGTCCA
>JAJPZC010000071.1 GCA_021204585.1 Clostridia bacterium | reverse complement strand
GACAAAAGTCTGTTGTAGGGGCTCAATGAGCTCAGAAACCGGCCTTCTGAAGCTCATCCATGAAAGCACGCTTGCGGTGGAAGTCTGTGCGCCAGCGGCTTGCTATCTCCTTTGCCAGTTCCTGTCCGCCGGGATATGATGCTACTTTCTGCAGATACGGCATGAGGGCAGCATACTCTCCTCTGTTGGATGTCTTGGGGGCCAGCCTTACTATGTAGTCTGCATAATATGTCTTCAGGCGTTCAGGGAACAGGGGCTTGAGCTTGTCTTCGTTTTTGTCCACATCGGATACGGTGCCGTCCTCCAGCAGAGCGTCCATAAGGCGCTCATAGAGGCCTTCGTCATTAAGGATGCTGAATTCAAGTGAGGTATATGTCTTGCATCTTTCCAGAAGCTTTTCCCTGCATGAAGCCCATTCATCCGGTTCGCAGAGGTCTTTCAGCTGTCTCATGCAGTCAGGAAGGTAATCCCAGCTGCATGAATTGAGTTCTATCTCAAGGAGATAATGCTTAAGCTCACGCTTGCAGTCATTAGGCTTGCCGAGTTCCCTGTAGTAGTCTGCAAGCTTTCTGGTCACCATGGCTGTCCAGTATCTGCCTGCATAGAGCATTCCCCTGCTCTTTGAAAGAATCTGTATGGCCTCATCCGTCTGCCCTCTCGCATGAAGTGATTCCGCATGCCAGAACCGGACTTCCGGAATTGTCCAGTTGCTCATTACAACGGCATCTATTTCAGCCTGAGCGCAGCCGATACGGGTCATAAGATTGAGCTTCTTTATTACAGTTCTGGCCAATGTTGAATCCCTCACCCCCTCGGGCATGGTAGAATCCGGCTTATACCTGGTTATGGAGTCATTCACCAGATCAAGCTTGCGTACAAGGCATTCCTTCTCACTGAATGCGTCGTCTATAAGCTTCTGTATGCTGCTGCAGTAATCATCGTACTCATGCGAGTCATCTGCAGCCTTCTGGAGCCTGTCCAGGATCTTCAGCTTGTCCGGCATGGGGCACTTTTCTTCTATCTTACGCCAATAATCAAGGCAGTCATTCATTACATCATAAAGCACATCATAGTAATCCGACTCACTGAGCTCCCCTATCTTGTCGTATACTGCAATGCATATCTCATTCGCCGCCTCAAACTTTCCGGCAGCAATCATCTCGGATACATACCTGCGCATGAAGTCGCATATGTTATTACCATACTCATATGATATGTTCCCGTAATAGTCATCCCTGCGCCTGACTTCCATGTTATCTAGTTCGTCTATGATGGCTTCAACATCCTCCTCGCTCATGGAGCCTCCGAACCGGATGGTTATAAGGTTGGCTACCTCCGGATACTTGCACGCAACCTCATTCAGAAAGTCACGGACCTGCTTTTCCGTAAGCCCGTCTATGAGATCCTCCACTCCGGAGCATGCCTCCAGGTCATTATCCACATCCTCAAAGTCCAGGTCTTCATCATCATAGCCTTCATCATAATCATTCCGCTTCATATATAATGCCTCCTTGCCAGCTTCGTACATCGGCCAGCTGTCATATCGCTGCCCAAAGGGCTGTAACTCGCTATAAGTGCGTTGTTTTGCTCAGAAGCCGGCCCTGTCAAGGGCATGAATGAGATCCATGCTGGGGAATGTCTTCCGCCACTGTGCGGCAATCTCTCTGGCCAGCTCTTCGCCTCCGGAATAGGCGGTTATCTTCTTAAGGCACGTCATGATACACCCGTAGCTCTTCCATGCGGGTACAAGGGGTGCCTCACGGACTACGTACTCCGCATAGAACCGCTTTAAGCGTTCCGGAAAGAGGGGCTTAAGATACTTCTCGTACCTGTCCACGTCATGCGCATTGCCCTTTGCCAGAAGCTCCTCAAGGACATGGCCGAAAAGACCTTCGCATATCATGAGGTCATACCGAATGTTAGACAGCCTGTCTCCTTTAAGCATCTGTTCCCTGTACTCCACCCACTCTTCAGGGGTGCATACGGCCTTGAGCTTTCGGCATCATCCAGAAGAGCCTGCTTGCTGTGACGGGGGAGCTTCATCTGGAAAAGGAAGTACAAAAGCTCACTCTTGCAGTCTTCCGTCCTGCCCATCTCCTCATACAGGTCCGCAAGCTTCAGGGTCTCATTGGCCAAAGAGGATCTAACCGTGTCATGGGGCTCAGAGTGCTTGTTTGCCTTGTTCATCTCCCTGAACTCTATGAGCACCCGTATGGCTTCTTCCTTCCTGCCTTCTAAGATGAGGAGGCTTCTCACAAGATCCTCACGCACCTCGCGCAAGTGCCAGTACGTCTGGATAACGGAGTCTATGTCCTCCTGCGGACAGTATATATCCATCATAAGGTCTATCTTGTCTGTGACCAGCTCTGCAAGAATGCTCTGGCTTCATCTATCTTTTGTGGCTGCGGCTATGTCCTCATCCGCCCACTCCAGCCTGCGCCTGCAGCACTCCTCGTCCTTAAACTCCTCCGCAATGATCTTGCGCAGGTCAAGGGTGTAATCCCTGAATTCGCCTTCATTCAAGGACTGTTCCCTTAAAGACTCCATAAGCTGCATCTTGAAGGGCTGCGTGCATGCACGCGCCGTCTCGCGCCAGTATCCAAGGCACGCTTTAGCAACGAATCCGATTTCATCACAGCCGAATTCGTCACTAAACCATACTTCTGTCTTAAGATAGACATCAGTTACATTCTCATTCGCATCGCTGTA
>JAJPZC010000052.1 GCA_021204585.1 Clostridia bacterium | reverse complement strand
ATCAAAAACGCCTCTCAAACCGGTCCATTCTCAAAAAATCGCCCCTCAACCCGGTGCATCGAAGCCGGAATGTGAAAATTCATGAACAAATGTTCGTACTTTGCCTCAAGCGCCGCAAGCGTTCCTTACAGGGCGCCGGTTCATTCCGGGGCGTGCATGTCAGCTTCTCTGCCAGCGGTACTCTGCGTATCCGGACACCGTCTCTGCTGCAGTTGCCGGGTCTTCCAGCATACTGGAGTCCACAGGTGTATATACTGGTTCAACCGTGGAGTTCCACATGGCATCCGATACGGACCATCCTGCGGTTACCTTGAATGTTACGCTCTCCAGTGAGCTGCAGGCAAAGAATACGGAATTGCCCATGGAGATGACGCCGGAGCCTATTGTAGCCTCTTTGAGGCTGGTGCAGAGGTAGAACACGCCGAAGCCCAGCTCCGTAACGCTGTCCGGCAGAATGATGCTTTCAAGGGCATTGCAGTCCATGAAGGCGTCATCGCCTATGGTTTCAAGGCCTTCCGGAAGGGTTATGGACTGGAAGGGACAGCCGTAGAATGCGTATGTCTCTATGGTTTTGAGGCCGGAGCCGAGGGCTGCGGATGTGAGGGATGAGCAGCCGTAAAATGCCCGCTCACCTATTGTCTCAAGGCTGTCCGGAAGTGAGACTTCCGCAAGGGATGTGCATTTGTCAAATGCACTTTCGCCTATCTCGCTTATGGGTCCGGGGATGGAGACGCATTCAAGGGCCGTACAGTAACCGAACGCATTGGTGCCGATTGCTTCAACCTCGCCCTCAAAGTCAATGTCCGTCATTGCCTGGTCATAATAGAACGCCAGCTGGCCAATTGACACGGGCGCTGCGTCCCCGAATATGACGGATTTGAGGTTCTTGCACTCGCTGAAGGCCCTGGAGCCAACAGACCCTCCGGGGATGGATATCTCCGTTAGCCCGTTGCAGGCGTGGAAGGCATAATTCCCTATGGATGTGACTGTCTCCGGGAGGGAGACGGACGTGATTGTGTTCACGTTCATGAAGGCCTCATCCCCTATGGCCGTAACAGGCAGAGCGGTGTCTTCGCCCTGCGCCGTGTATTCTGAAGGGATTGCAACATCCGTTATGGTTGTGTCATTGAGGCCGGTAACGATGTATGACCCGCCGTCCTCGCTCAGCGTCATGCCTATGCGCCCCTGCCCGCATCTGGAGCAGTACTCGGCATCATCGCTCTCAAACAGGTGGCCAAGTGCACCGGAGACATAGTCCCTGGACTGGGTGCCGCAATAGATGCACTCCGTGTCGTAGTAGCCCCCTTCGGAGCATGTGGCTGCATGCAGATCGCTTGTGCGTTTGTATGAATGGTTCGTGGCGGGCGTCTCCAGGTCTCCTAAAGTGGTCTCGTTCCTGGCTTTCTCATCCGTGAAGTACTTGCCGC
Source organism: Clostridia bacterium (assembly GCA_021204585.1). Classification (GTDB taxonomy): domain Bacteria; phylum Bacillota; class Clostridia; order Christensenellales; family Borkfalkiaceae; genus Coproplasma. The sequence continues at coordinate 1,293 of JAJPZC010000052.1, read as the reverse complement.
ACAGGTCACACTGCCAGTACTCCAGACAGCCTCCGCCCTGGCATGTGGCTTCCACAGCAGGGTAATATGTGAGCTCATGCCTGCATGAGTCTGAGGAGCACGCCGCAAGCGATGCGGCCGCCCCTGCAGCCACTGCAGCAGACAATGCCAATGCCAGCAACCTATAGCCTTTCATACACAAACAGCTCCTATATGCTTTCATTTTAGTCTCAGGTGCAAGCAAAAGTCAATAGTCCCGCATATTGTGCGGTCTTGCTATTTATCCCCGGGGATGGTACAATACCCGTGTAAAACAAAGACCCCGCAGGGGGCAGGAGATACGCATGTCCGTCATACTTCAGAAGGATAAAATCACGGGAGAAACCCTCGTATACGAGACCACAAACTACAGAGACAAGAAGACCGGCAAGTCCGGCACCAGGAAGGAGCTTTTAGGAAAGCTGACAACAAACTCACAGACAAACTCACAGGCAAAGCCGCAAGCCCACGCACATGCAGATGATTACGAGACTGCAGTCAAGCTGTTTGATGAGGCTCCGCATGTCCTGGAGGATATGGAAGCTTTGACGGAGAAATCCTTTGCCTCAACAAGGGCGGTTGGTGAAATGCTGGACAAGAAAGAAGGGGACAATTTTTCCAGGGAGGAGATTATTGCTCTCTTCAGCAGATTCTCTGAAGTGCTTGATGACAAGGATGTGATTTTTGACAAGATGTCTTCCTTTATGAAGGAGCTTATAAACAAGGCAGCGTATGTTGTGCGTGAGAATGAGTTTTATAAGCAGGATTTGGAAACTGTCCGGAAGGGCATGAACAAGGATGAATTGAACTCCACATGGATGGCAGAACAGATCAAGACATATGAAAAGCTTGAGCAGAACAATGAGAAGTCCAGGGAGATTTCGCAAAAGCTCATAGCGGCTCAGAAAGACTGTCTGGAGACCTACAGAGAGCGTACTGCTGATGCAGATAAGCTGATTGAAGCTCAGAAGCAGATGATAGACAGGCAGAGCAAGTATATCAATAAAAATGAAAAGCTCCTCAGAAACCAGGATAAGATTATATGCACTCTTTTGGACATCCTCAGCAAGTATGATGACGTGTCAGAGTGGGATGATGTTAAAAAAGCATGTGAGGAAGAGCTGGCTCTAGGCGACGAACCTATTACAGAGGATGAATGATGCATAGGATGCCGTTCAGGCGCACATATAGGAGGCAATGAATATGGCGATCATTTTAGAGAAGGACAGCGAGACGGGGGAGACCCTCGTATACAGAACACACAGTTACAGGAAC
>JAJPZC010000010.1:9179-11456 GCA_021204585.1 Clostridia bacterium | reverse complement strand
GCATATTTGTATAATAAACTGTTGTTCATACATATTTTAAGTTAGATTTCCTTATCGCCTTTGATCCGGTTCCTGTGGCTCTGTGGAGATTGCAAGACTGCTTGAGGACGGAGATTGAGGGTCAATTCTATTGACTATCCCTCCTGGGTTTGGTATTATTAGATACAGATATAAGTAAGTATTTAGAGGGTTACAGATATGGCAGGTGTTAAGGCTGTTCCCGTGGACTTTAACGGAAGAGACACGCTCAAGGTTAATGACAAAGGGCATCTGGAGATAGGCGGCGCAGACTGCGTGGATCTCGCCAAGGAGTTCGGCACGCCGCTGTACGTCTTTGATGAGCAGCGCATCAGGGACATGATGCGGGTGTACAAGGACACCATAGAAAAGGAGTACGGCGGCAACGGAATGGTGCTGTACGCCTCCAAGGCGTTCTCCTGCGAGGCCATGTATGCCATTGCCAGGCAGGAAGGAATAGGCGTGGACGTTGTGTCCGGCGGAGAGCTGTACACGGCCATGAAGGCAGGGTTCCCGGCAGAGAACGTGTACATGCACGGCAACAACAAGCTCATAAGGGAGCTCCAGGATGCCGTGGATGCTGGCGTGGGGCATATCGTTGTAGACAGCTACAGAGAGGCAGACATTCTGGACGAGATGGCTGCCCGCAAGGGCATTGTCCAGAAGGTGCTGGTTCGCATAAACCCCGGCGTTGAGGCGCATACGCATGCGTATATACAGACCGGCAAGACGGACTCAAAGTTCGGGTTCTCAATCAATGACGGCACGGCGTTCAAGATAGTGGCGCACATTCTGCAGAAGAAGAACCTGCAGCTGGACGGGTATCATGTCCATATCGGGTCTCAGATCTTCGAGAAGCAGTCCTTCGTCATTGCCGTGGAGAAGGTTATGGACTTCGCAGCGGAGGCCACAAGATACTTCGGCGTCAAGATGCGCAACATCAACATAGGCGGAGGCTTCGGCGTATGGTACACCAACGAAGACCCCAAGCTCCAGCTTCCGGACTATGTGGACTTTTTGACAGCCGTCCTGGATGCCATTAAGCGCAAAGCTAAGGAAAACAGAATGGCAGAGCCCTTCCTTGCCATGGAGCCCGGCAGGAGCATAGTGGGCGAGGCAGGCATCACGCTGTACACTGTGGGTGCCATTAAGGACATCCCCAACATACGCAAGTACGTGGCCATAGACGGAGGCATGTTTGACAACCCCCGTTATGCCCTGTACCAGTCCAAGTACACCGTCATCCTTGCAAACAGGGCGCAGGAAGCCTGCACGGAGAAGATTACCCTTGCGGGCAAGTGCTGCGAGAGCGGAGACTTAATTGCCGTGGACGTGCCCCTGCCGGAGGCTAAGACCGGGGACATTGTGGCCGTCTTTACAACGGGCGCATACAACTACTCCATGGCCATGAACTACAACAGAAACTTCATACCCGGAGCCATTCTTGTGAAAGAGGGCAAAGGGGAGTGGATAGTAAAGCCGCAGACGTATGAGGATCTCGTACGCAACGACGTGATACCGGAAAGGCTCAAGTAAGATGCTGGCAAGTCAGATAACATACTTACTCTCAATACTTGCAGGCGCCGTGGCCGTCATATTCATCTTCACGCCGCATGAGTACGCCCACGCCCTCATTGCATACAAGAGCGGGGACATGACGGCAAAGCTCTACGGGAGGCTTACCCTCAACCCCATGAAGCACCTGGACCCCATAGGGTACGTCATGTGCGTCCTCACGGGATTCGGCTGGGCGCGTCCCGTGCCCGTCAACCCGGACAACTTCCGCCACTACAGGCGCGGCCTTTTCGGCACCGCCGTGGCAGGCGTTGTAACCAACTACATAATTGCATTCATCGCATACCCCATATACCTGTGCCTGGTAAAATATGTGCTCATCCTGCCCAATGTCCAGGCAAGCAACGTGGCGTATTACCTGGTCTGGTTCGTGGCCGAGATATTCTACCTCATATATGCATACGGCATGTCCGTGTTCGTGTTCAACCTGCTGCCCTTCAGGCCGCTGGACGGCTTCCGCATCGTGGAGTCCCTGACCCGCGGCATGAACCCCGTCCGCAGGTTCCTTGAGACCTATGGATATTACATCCTGTGGTTCCTAATTATTGAGAGCTTCGTCTGCCGGTTCATATACAACATTTTCGGATTCTCGGCCATCCAGTATGCGAACGTGCTTGGCTACGTCGGCTGGTTCGCCCAGACCTACATAGGCTGGCCCATAATGAAGTTCTGGGGGCTCATAAT
>JAJPZC010000010.1:0-9079 GCA_021204585.1 Clostridia bacterium | reverse complement strand
GTGGGGCATCATAAAACACACGTGGAAGTGGATTATGGCGCAGAACAGCTATGACAACTTTGAATCTGTTGTGGACTACAACACCGTACTGGACGTCTTTGAGGGGCCTTTAGACCTGCTGCTGCATCTTATAAACGTGGCGCAGATAAGAATAGAGGACGTCTTCGTATCCAAGGTTACGGAGCAGTTCCTGGACTACGTGGACTTCATGAAGGAGCAGCAGTCCCGGGACATGGACAAGGAAAGCGAGTACCTTGCCATAGCCGCACAGATCATATACATCAAGTCCAAGAGCCTGGTGCCCGCACCTGTCGAGGGGCCCGAAGAGCCCGGCCCGGACCAGGATGAACTGGACTTCATAGAGCAGCTGAAGCAGCGTGAGCTGGAGCTCATAAAGGAAAAGGAGCCCAAGCTCAAGGAGCTGGAGACTGTAGGCTACGTGTACAAGGACCCGGACCCTTCCATAAAGGGCGAGAGGATAGTGTACAAGGACTTCACCGTGGAAGGCCTTCTGGATGCCTTCGCAAAGCTCATGCTCCGGAATGAAAGCATGATGCGCGAGAAGAACGACGTCAAGGAGATACCCAAAGAGCAGTACACGGTGTGGGAAAAGGTAATCTTCATCCGGGACACCTTAAAGGATGCTCCGGAGCACAAGACGGACTTTGAGAACCTGTTCCCGACGTCTACAAAGAGCGAGATGGTTACGACTTTCCAGGCCATGCTGGAAATGCTCAAGCTCCAGTATATAATGGTGGAGCAGCCGGAAATCTTCGGCAAGATTACTGTAAAGGTCAATCCTGAGTGGAACATGGAGGATGTGAGCAGTGGAGAACTTGACGAATATAATTGAGTCCGTGATATTTGCCTCGGGGGACGCCCTTCAGGTGAAGTACATAGTGGAAAAGCTCAACGTAACCTTGAAGGAGGTCAACGCCTCCATCTCAGAGCTCAAGGAGAAGTACTCCGGCGCCTCCGGCATCCAGCTTCTTACCTTCAACGGCAAGGTGCAGTTTGCAACCAACCCCGCCTACAAGCAGCAGATATCGGACGTTCTTGTCCCCGTCCGCGAGAAGGAGTTCACGAAGACCATCCTGGAGTGCGCCGCCATAATCGCTTACAAGCAGCCCATAACCAAGCCGGAGCTTGAAGAGATCCGCCAGGTCTCCTGCGACTACGCCATAAAGCTCCTTTTGGACCTTGGCATGATAGAGGCAGTGGGCCGCAAGGACGCCGTCGGCAAGCCCATCCTGTATGCCACCACGGACAACTTCCTCAAGCGCTTCAAGCTCAATTCCATAGACGAACTGCCGGACTACGATGAGCTCATGGCCCAGATAGCAGAGCTCAACGGCAAGCTCATTTCCGACGAGGAAGACTCCAACTACCTGTACAAGAAAGACGAATACGACCCCTCGCAGGACCCGGATGCCGTGCCCGTAGCGCCGGAGCCCAAGCTCACCTCAGACGGCTACGAGATCCCTGACTTCCTCGATGGAGAGGAGGACGTCTTCCACATCAAGTGAGGCTTTATAGGATCCGCACAGAGCCCAGCCGGCTCTGCGGATGCACATTTGCCCGCGCAGCCAAACAGGGCCGCAGAGAGACACTGGAGCGGCCGTTTTAAGCCGTTTTATATCTCGCATAGTACGTTTGCATAGTAATTTTGGCATAAATCAGACACCAAAAAGCCGTTCCGGTGCCGGGGGACGGCTCAGGAGATACAATGAGAATCAACAAGTATCTGGCAGCGGCGGGAGTCGCTTCCAGAAGAGACTGTGACACCTTTGTGGAGCAGGGGAAGGTCACGATAAACGGCCGCAGGGCCGAGGTAGGACAGGACGTCAAGGACGAGGATGAAGTCCGCCTCAACGGCAATCCCGTCAAGATAAAGAAGAACGAGTACTACATGCTCAACAAGCCGAAGGGCTACATCTGCTCCGTATCTGATGACAAGGGCCGCAAGACCGTAATGGACCTCATGCCCAAGAACGTTGGGCGCATCTATCCCGTAGGCCGCCTGGACTACGACTCCGAGGGCCTCATAATTCTGACCACGGACGGCGCCCTTGCCCAGCGTCTTACAGACCCGCAGAACGAAGTGCCCAAGACATACCTCGTGCGCGTCACGGGAACCCTTACGGAGGCAGACCTCAACCCCATCCGTTCCGGCGTGGAGATAACCCTTTCAGATTACGTGGAGAAGACCCCGGAGGGGGCAGTCGGAGAGGCAGCCAGGAAGCCTGCGAAGCCCCAGCAGAAGCCGCAGGTACGCAAGTACGTCACCAAGAAGTGCAAGTGCCACATCATAGAGACCAACACGGCGTACACAAAGGTGCAGATAACCATAACGGAAGGCAAGAACCGCGAGATACGCAGAATGTTCGCAGCCATTGGCAAGGACGTAACCCTTTTGAAGCGCATAAAGATCGGAGACCTTGCAATGCGCGGCCTGGACAGGGGAGCCTACCGCAAGCTCACCCAGCAGGAGATAAGCTACCTGAGCAGCTTATAATCCCACACGGGCCAATTGACTGATTCAGATCACAAGATATACTTTGGAAATCCATAGGGCAAAGGCTCACCGCTGAGAAGCAGGGAGCCTTATGTTTTGGCAACATTGTCGTTGTTTTCATTTATTGCATTCATGACTGACTTTTGTCGAACAGGCCCAAAACTCTTGAATGCAGCAGTGTGGGGGTGCAGAATACGGGCACAGGCTAAGGAGGCCTGGCTATCGAAACGGGTTTTTTCATTGAACGTATATTTTATATGAAAAGGAACCCGCAGCTTAACGGCCGCGGGTGCTTTTTATGCGTATATGTGTGGGAATGAGCCTAATTAAGGCCTCTCTACTATAGCGGGATTGCGCCACAAAGCGGGCTGGTTGTGGCACTGGAGCCAGAGGTTCTGCGCCTGCACTTCACGCACGTCATGGTCCTGGACACGGGCCATGAAGGATGCGTCACGGAAGAGGTCCGGGGCTGTGGACTTTTCTACGGCGAGAAGGGTTATCTTGTGGGGCACCATGACGAGGTGCTGGACTTCCATTTCGGAGATGCCAAGGGCGTTGGCAAGGAGTATGCGGCGTATGCGTGCGGAGGGGTAGCGCTTGGTGGTTACCTCGGCAATGAAGTCATCGTAGGGCATGTGCTGCTTGTCCTTCATCCGGTTTTCAAGGCCCTCAGTGCAGCCCATGCATTCTTTCAGGTCCTGCGGGGCGGTGTCGTAGAGATTGTCCATGAGGTAGTGCTTGAAGTTGTTCTGGTACTCGTAGTCATCCTTCAGGCATTCGGCAACATAAGGGGGAACGGAAGAGCGGGCCAGCTCTCCGTCCGGATTGGTGCGTATGGCCGTGGCGGAGGAGTATATCTCATGCGGCTTTGTGTCGTTATGAGCAGCGTTGCCCACTCTGGAGACGGGTATTATGTCCACGGGAAGGTGCATGGAGCGTATGGCCTTGGTGTACTCAATCCCTAAGATGTTGTTCGGATTGGAGACCATGTCCAGAGTGCCGCCGCAGGAGACGAAGGCGTTCTGGTATGAGACAACGTAGGACTGGCCTCTGGCCAGGCCTTCCTGGAGCACCTCTTTGAACTGGTCGCTTTCGTTCATCTGGATCATGGCGGAGGCTTCAAAGTCCATCTTGGAGCCGCTCTCGCAGCCGAAGGCTATGGTGGAGACTCCAGGGATGGCTGAAAGGGTCTGGATGGCACCCTGGGCGAAGATCTCCGCAGGGGAGACGGCAAACTGCACCGGAAGCTCCGCTACGATGTCTGCGCCGCCAAGAATCGCATGGGTGGCGCGTGTGTACTTGTCCATCATGGCCATTTCGCCGCGCTGGGTGAAGGGGCCGGACATGAGGCAGATGACCTTGTCCGCACCGGATATCTTCCTGGCCTTGTCCAGGAGGTATTTGTGTCCGTTGTGGAAGGGATTGAACTCCGAAATCACTGTACAAAACTTCATTTTGCTTTACAAACCCGCTTTACTTGTTATATAATCTGTGAGTTGAAAATCCTGACACAGGCATTATACAACATCCCGCAGGAAAATGAAAGGGTTTGGAGGAAAAGTTATGTCACTGCTTGATGATATTAAGGCAAAAGCCAAGGCCAAGAACAAGACAATAGTTCTCTGCGAAGGCGAGGACAAGAGAGTCGTAGAGGCAGCTGCCCGCATCGTGAAGGAAGGCATCGCAAAGATTGTCCTCATAGGCAACGAGGAAGAGTGCAAGAGGGTGGCCCCCGGCGTGGACCTCACAGGCATTACACTCATAGATCCCCTCACGTCAGACAAGACGGCAGAGTATGCAGGCATTCTGTATGAGTGCAGAAAGGCAAAGGGCATGACAGAGGAGCAGGCTGCAGTCCAGGCCAAGGACCGCACTATGTTCGGCGCCCTGATGCTCAAGGCCGGCGACGTTGACGGATACGTATCCGGCGCATGCCATTCCACGGCCAACACACTCCGTCCGGGCCTCCAGGTCATAAAGACCGCCCCCGGCATAAAGACCGTATCATCATGCTTCATTATGATAGCTCCCACGAAGGACAACCCGTACAACCCGGACGGCGTTGCCGTATTCGCTGACTGCGCTATAAACATTGAGCCCGACTCACAGGCCCTCTGCGACATCGCCATTGCATCCGCAAAGACCGCAAAGAACATAGCTGGCATAGAGCCCCGCGTCGCCATGCTTTCCTTCTCCACGAAGGGCTCCGGCAACGACGACAAGTTCACAAAGTCCGTTCCGAGGGTAGTGGAGGCCACCGCTCTTGCAAAGGCCGCAGCTCCGGACCTTGCCCTGGACGGCGAGTTCCAGTTCGACGCCGCCGTGGCCCCTGAGGTTGGCCAGCTGAAGGCCCCCGGCTCAACGGTTGCCGGCCACGCCAACGTGTTCGTATTCCCTGAGATCAACGCAGGAAACATCGGCTACAAGATCGCACAGCGCTTCGGAGGATACATGGCCATAGGCCCCGTATGCCAGGGCTTTGCCAAGCCTCTCAACGACCTGTCCCGCGGCTGCAACGTGGATGACATCGTAGCCACGGTAGCCGTAACGGCCCTCCAGGCAGAGTAAACCACCGGCCCCATGCATTCGCATGAGGCTTTTGATTGTGCACTCTGCACAACACAGCGGCCCCGCATAAAAGGCCGCAGAAGGCCTCCAGAGGCCTTGTAACACGCATTAAAAGCTGCAGGAGAGCGCCCCTTCCGGAGGGGCCGGATTCACAGCAGATTTTAATATAGTGCGGCATTTTTTGCCGCAAGACAACAGAAGAATACAGTTAAAGGGAAACGCGTAAGATGAAAATTCTGGTAGTGAACGCAGGAAGCTCCTCAATAAAGTATCAGCTCATTGATATGGAGACGGAGAAGGTTATAGCAAAGGGAACCTGCGAAAGGATCGGCATCCCCGGCTCCAAGCTCACGGCTAAGGGAAACGGATGCCAGAAGGTGTATGAAGAGGACATGCCCACCCATAAGGTGGCTATAGAGCTTGTGCTTGAGGCTCTGCATGACGAGGGCATTGGCGTCATATCCCACATGTCCGAGATAGATGCGATAGGGCACAGAGTAGTCGCATCCGGCGAATACTTCAACAAGTCCACGCTGGTCACTCCTGAGGTTCTTGCAACCCTCGAGGAGAAGACGTTTGAGCTTGCACCGCTTCACAATCCCCCGGCAGTCACCTGCATAAAGGCCTGCATGGAAGTAATGCCCGGAAAGCCCGAAGTTGTAGTGTTCGACACCTCATTCCATGCCACCATGCCGGAAAAGGCTTACATGTACGGCATCCCTTACGAGGATTACAAGGCATACGGCGTGCGCCGCTACGGCTTCCACGGCACCTCGCATAAGTACGTTTCCGCAGAGGCTGCTGCATTCCTCGGCAAAGACCCCAAGGACCTCAAGATAGTAACCTGCCACCTCGGCAACGGCTCTTCCATCACGGCCGTGGACGGAGGCAAGTGCGTGGACACGTCCATGGGCTTCACCCCGCTTGCAGGCGTCATGATGGGCACAAGGTCCGGCGACATAGACGTCTCCGCCATCCAGTTCATCGCAGAGAAGAAGGGCATGAACATGGATGAGGCCGTAACGTACCTCAACAAGAAGTGCGGCGTGGCCGGCGTCTCAGGCGTCTCTTCAGACTTCCGCGATCTCATTGCCGGCGCCAAAGAGGGCAACGCCCGCTGCCAGCTTGCGCTGGACATGTTCAACTACCAGTGCAAGAAGTACATAGGCGCATATGCAGCGGCCATGGGCGGCCTGGACTGCATTGTCTTCACGGCCGGCATCGGCGAGAACACCTCATACGTCCGTGCAGGCATCTGCGAAGGCCTTGAGTTCTTAGGCGTGCACATCTGCAAGAGCAAGAACGAAGCCCGCTCAGGAGACCCCCGCGAGATTTCCGTCAAGGGCTCAAGGGTCAAGGTTCTCGTCATCCCCACGAACGAAGAGCTTGTCATCGCCCGCGAGACAGCCGCTTTAGTCTAAGGCCGCAAGTGTCTCAGCCTTCCAAAAGCGTACCCCCAGGGGGCTCATTTTGAGCCCCTGCGTGGATATGAAAAAGTGTTTGCATGGCGTCTGGGGACTTCAAAATAAGTTGACAAACGTCCTAACCATAGAATATAATTCATAAAGTCAGTTCGGATATGGAATTAGATATTACAAGGCTTCTCGCAAAGGGAGAGTATGAGGGTGAGTTCGCATATGATTACGTGCCGCCCGAGGATATCTGTCTCGTGCCCCTGTGCCGCGTGGAGAATGTGAAAGTGTCCGGTACGTTCTGCATAGAGAACGAAGGATGCGTGAGGATCAATCTTAAGATTGAGTACCGCCTCGCAGGGAGCTGCTCATACTGCCTGGAGGATGCGTCCGAGGACATAGTCTGGGAGAACGAGATCTGTTTCGTGGACGAACAGTCTGATGAGGATTATTACTTTGACGGCCGGAGGCTCAAGCTGGACGGCGCGGTCAATGAAGAGCTTCTTATGAGCCAGCCTGGCGTGCTGCTCTGCGAGAAATGCAAGATGTCTTCGGATGATGATGAAGACGATTCCGTTGAATATTAAACATAAGAGAGGTATAGGATCATGGCAGTACCTAAAGGGAAAACATCCAAGCAGAGAACGGCGACAAGATACGCCAACTACAAGGCCACAATGCCCACGCTTGTCGAGTGCCCTCATTGTCATCAGATGATGCAGGCGCACAGGGTCTGCAAGAACTGCGGCTACTACGACAAGACTGAAGTTATTCCTGAAGACAAAAAGAAGACGAAGTAATTCATCAGGGCTGCCCGCAAAGCAGTCCTTTTTATTTATCCGGCATACAGCCGGCCGCCCGCAGGCCCATGTGGGCATTGCCAGGGCATCATATGAGCTCTCTGGAGCTCATTGCAGGCCTTAATCAGGCACTGCGCAGCAGGAGTACAGCCATGAAGCATGCAGACATAAAGGACATCTTAAACTGTCCTGCAAGATTTTTGGAATCAAACAGAGATTCATACGACTTGGAAGATCTCGTGCCTGTCTGCGGATGGGTCCGCACGTCCCGCGAGTCCAAGAACGTAGCCTTCCTGGAGATCAATGACGGCACCTGCCTCAGAAATTTGCAGGTGGTAATAATCAAGGATCGTTTCAGCCGCTCAGAGTATGAGAAGGCTCTGCCCGTAGGCACATCTGTATGCGTCACAGGCACTCTGGTGCCCTCGGAAAAGAACGGAGTGGAGCTGCTCATGGAGACTGTACAGGTCCTTGGAGAGTGCCCGCAGGATTTCCCTCTGCAGAAAAAGCATCATACGCTGGAGTACCTCAGGACCATTCCGCACCTCAGGCCCCGCACCAGGTACTTTGAGGCAGTCCTGCGCATGCGCAGCACGTTGTCCTTTGCCATCCATGAGTACTTCCAGTCAGAGGGCTTTGTATACGTCCACACGCCAATTATAACCGGGTCAGACTGCGAAGGGGCAGGAGAGATGTTCCGTGTCACCACGAATGCATGGGATGCAAAGGGCGAGACGGCGGAGGAATACTACCGTAAGGACTTCTTTGGCGCCAAGGCAGGCCTGACCGTATCCGGCCAGCTGGAAGGAGAGATGGCAGCAATGGGACTGGGCAGAATATACACATTCGGCCCAACATTCAGGGCTGAGCATAGTAATACAACCCGTCATGCGGCCGAATTCTGGCAGATAGAGCCCGAGGTCTGCTTCGCAGATCTCAACGATATCATGGACATCGCAGAGGACTTCATAAAGAGCATCGTAAACTCCGTCCTCGGCAACTGCCAGGATGAACTGGAGTACTTTGAGGGCCAGGGAGCAAAGGGCTTAAGAGCCCGCCTGTATTCAGTTGTGCACCAGGACTTTGCCAGAGTCTCATACACAGAGGCTATCCAGATCCTCCAAAAGTCCGGCAAGGAGTTCAAGTACCCCGTGGAGTGGGGCGTGGACCTGCAGACGGAGCATGAGAGATACCTTACTGAAGAGGTCTTCAAAAAGCCCGTCTTCGTAACGGATTACCCTATGGACATCAAGGCCTTCTACATGAAGCAGAATCCGGACGGCAGAACCGTTGCCGCAACGGATCTTCTGGTGCCCGGCATAGGGGAGATAATAGGCTGCAGCGAGAGGGAGGCAGACTACGGCAAGCTTGTGGCCGCCATGGAAAAGCGAGGCATGCCTCTGGAGGCATACCGGGAGTACCTGGACACGCGCAAGTACGGCTCCGTGCCTCATTCCGGCTTCGGTCTCGGGTTTGAACGCATGCTCATGTACGTTACAGGCGTGCAGAACATCCGGGACACCCTTCTTTTCCCCAGAACGGTAGGCTCCCTGTAAGCCCCTCCGGCAGAATCTGCACATAATCTTGCGCATAAACACAGGGATTGCCTGTTGCAACCCGGACCGTTTCTGCGTATAATGTACAATGGGTAAATATGTGACCACGCAGCTTTTTCCGGCAAATCATTCTGCGAATGGTTATACCGCAGAGCCTGAGCCGCAAGAACGCAATGTACACATTAACGCCCGGCCCTATACAATCCGACCAGCAACCGGCCCAAATGC
>JAJPZC010000017.1 GCA_021204585.1 Clostridia bacterium | reverse complement strand
AAGCTGGCCGTAATCGGCAAAGACGTATCCAAGTCCTTAAGCCCCCCTATGCACATCTTCATAGCGGAGCATATGGGCAACAGCATAACATATGACAAGGTCTCCATCCCGGAGCCCGAGTTTGACGCCCAGATTGAGTCCGTCTTCGCATCCTATGACGGCTTCAACGTGACCATACCCTTCAAGCTCTCCATAATCCCGCGCCTTGCCCGCATCCTTGGGGATGCGCCCGTATACGGCGCCGTGAACACCGTAGTCTCTGCAACCCGTGAGGGATACAACACGGACGGCCTGGGCTTTGAGATGATGGTCTTGAACAACGGCGTGGATGTGAAGGGCAAAAAGGTTCTCCTTCTAGGCTGCGGCGGAGCGGGCAGGTCTGTCTGCAAGAAGCTCATAGACGCCGGCGCCGAGATGTATGTATATGACAAGTTCCCCGCTTCCAGCGCCAAGGTGGCCGCAGAGTTCGGTGCCACCGTAGTGGACGAAGTTGTCCCTGCCACGTACTATCTCATAGTAAACGCCACGGGCATAGGCATGCACACATCGGAGGGCAAGTCTCCCGTCCCGGAGGAAGTCCTTCAGGCTTGCGATGTGGCCCTGGACCTCATATACACCCCTGCGGAGAGCGAGTTCCTGCGCCTCGCGCGCGTGAACGGCAAGAAGACCATAAACGGCCGCGCCATGCTCTTCTACCAGGCCTATTTCTCCGAGTGCATCTACTTCGGCTGCACCCCGGATGCCGCCGAGGGCAAGAGGCTCTATGAGCTCTTTGAACCCGAGTTTGAAGGCATCCTGTAACAGTCTGCGGACACCCCAAAGCGCCTTAAGTGCGCATACGTGTGCGCAGTAACGCCCCTTGAGAGCCATTCTGCAGGCCTCCGGACAAGGCCGTACAAGCACCCAGGGGCGTAGCAAAGCGGCCGCAGGGAGCCCCTGCGGGCATATAACAAGACATCTCATGAGACCCCTTGCAAAGGGGTGTCTCATCTGGATAGAGGGATATTATGAAACTGTTATTCTTGAACGGCGTGAACCTCAACTTGACCGGTAAGCGTGAGCCGGGAGTATACGGCACGGAGACGCTGGAGAGCATTAACGCAGAGATTGCCGCTCATTTCAAGGGAGATGAGTGCTCCTTTTACCAGAGCAACCTGGAGGGCGAGATCTGCACGGCCATACAGCAGGCAGACGGGAAGGTAGACGGCATAATCCTCAATGCAGGAGCCTTCACCCATTACAGCTATGCCATCCGGGACGCCATAGCGTCCGTCTCGGTGCCTGTTGTAGAGGTGCACATGTCCAACGTGCACTCCCGTGAGGAGTTCCGCAACAAGTCCGTCCTGTCCGAGGTCTGCAAGGGCGTCATCTGCGGCTTCGGCAAGAACAGCTACATCTTAGCGGGCGAGAGTTTCAAGTTATGAACATAGTGCTCTGCGGCATGCCGGGAAGCGGCAAGACAACAGTGGGCGGCAGGCTGGCTGAGGAAAGCTCCCTTGTCCTTGTGGACACGGATGAGGAGATAGTGCGCTCTCACGGCGAGATAAACGGCATCTTCGCCACATACGGCGAACCGTACTTCAGGGATCTGGAGAGTGCCGTGTGCAAGGAGCTTGGCTCCAAAGACGGCCAGATAATCTCCACGGGCGGCGGATGCCTCCTGCGGCAAGCAAACGCGGCATATCTCAAGGCCAACGGCAAGATCGTGTACCTCAGAACCCGGCCGGAGACCCTCATTGCCCGTGTGCAGGGAGACACCTCCAGGCCTCTCCTTGCAGGAGACGCCAAGGCGCACATATACGAACTGTACGCAAAGCGCAAGGCCATCTACGAGGCCGCTGCGGACATCGTTGTGGATACGGACACATTAACCCCGGAGCAGGTGGCGGAGGAGATTCTTAAGAGGGTATGAAGACGGCGCTCATTACCGGCGGCACAAAGGGAATAGGCAAGGGAATAGCCCGTGTGCTCCTTGAAAGCGGCTACGAGGTGGCCATAAACTATGACAGGGACGAACAGGCCGCCCTTGAGACGCAGAGGGAGTTCAACATGTCCGGCTACTGCCCCGTCCTACTCAAGGCGGACGTCTCTTCCGAGGCGGACGTTAAGGCCATGTTCCGTGAGTTCTTCGACACCTTCGACCGCCTGGACCTTCTCGTGAACAACGCCGGCATAGCTCTCGTAAAGCTCATGCAGGACACCACCCTGGATGAGTACGAACGCCTCTTCGGGGTCAACATGCGCGGCACATTCCTCTGCTCCAAACTGGCCGTGCCCCACATGGTGCATGCAGGGCAGGGGTGCATAGTCAACATAGCCTCCATCTGGGGCGAAGTCGGCGCCAGCTGCGAGACCCTGTATTCTGCCACCAAAGGTGCCGTCATTGCCTTCACCCAGGGCCTTTCCAAAGAGCTTGCCCCTTCAAACATCCGCGTGAACTGCGTCTCCCCGGGGGTCATAGACACGGACATGAACTCAGACCTCACTCCCACAGAGATGGAGGACCTCATCCAGTCCGTACCCTTGGGGCGCATAGGCCAGCCGGAGGACGTAGGCCAGGCCGTCCTTTACCTCGCCGAGGCGGAGTACGTCACGGGCGTCAACATCCCCGTGGGCGGCGGCTTCGCCAAGTAGACCGGCACATCCGGCCCTACAACAACACAAACCACAGACCCCAGGCGGACTCACATGAGCCCGCCTGTATTACATCCTGCAATCACTGCAGGGACACCAATGCAGATGGTAGCA
>JAJPZC010000137.1 GCA_021204585.1 Clostridia bacterium | reverse complement strand
GCGTCCCGGTGAGGCTCAGCTCGACTCCGGCGTTGCTGATGTCGCCCATGTTGCCGTAGTAGCCCCTTGTTCCGGCAGATTCAGGCACTGACAGCCAGAAGAGCAGGTCGGCGGTCTTCTTGTAGTAGTATTCGAACTCGCCGCTCAGACGGTTGTTCCAGAAACTGAACTCGGTGCCGACGTTGAAGTTCGTCGTGGTCTCCCATGAGATGTCCTCATTACCCATCTGATAGTAGGTCGCCGACATGTCGGTGGATGAGGATGCGGTCAGGGAGTAGAGGTCGGTGTAGGCCCAGTTCCCGATGTTGTCGTTACCCTGCTGTCCGACGGAAGCCTTGAGTTTGAGTTCGTCGACTGCCCCGGACTTGAACCAAGGCTCCTTGTTCATCAGCCACGCGGCGCCGAAGGACCAGAAGTCGCCCCAGCGGTGGCTCTTGGCGAAGCGCGAGGAGGCGTCGCGACGGTAGGATGCGGAGAAGAAGAGCTTCTCGGCGTAGTTGTACTGCGCGCTTGCGAACCATCCCTCGACGTTGTACTCAGTGATGTAGGAACTTGAGCTGACGGGGTTGGCCGCCGCGTCGATCTCGGTGATGTGTGAAGAGTACAGTCCCTGCGCGTAGGCGTAGAGGTAGGTCGTCTTCTCGTCGTACCACTCGTGGCCGACCATCACGTTCAGACCGTGCTGACCGAACTGATCGTAGTACATGAGGGTCTGGACGTAGTTCTGGCGGAGCGCATCGTTCTGATACTTGTCGATCTGTCCGTTCACGGAGACCTTAGGACCGTAGAGTCCGGACTCGTAGTCGGAGTAGTTGGTGTGTCCCCAGTTGATGTTGTTGGTGGAGGTGAACTTCAGCCAGCGGGTGAAGTTGACGTCGACGTTGAAGGTAGCGTTGAGCTGCTGGCCCTTGCTGGTCACCTTGTTGTACCTGTTGGATCCGAGCGGGTTACCTGTCGCGAGGAACGGACGGGTGAGTCCCGGATAGTTGGACGCGGCCACACCGTAGTCGTACTGAGGGTTGCCGTTCTCGTCCGTGCGGATCTGAGGATTGCCGTTCTCATCGAGCACGCGCACGTAGATCGGGTAGATAGGCGCGATGTGCGTGGTGTAGAACGAAAGATTGGTGGAGCCGGTGCCCGAGTTGGAGAGGTTCGGGTTGCTCTGCTGGTTGGAGTTCACGTAGCCCACGTTGGTCCCGACTTTCAGCCACTTGAACGGCTGGTAGTCGGCTTTCACACGCGCGCTGAAGCGCTTGTAACCTGAGTACTCGATGACGCCGTCCTCGTCGAGGTAGCCGAAGCTGGCGTAGTAGGACGTCTTGTCCGCAGCTCCGCTGAGGCTGACTTCATATTCCTGACGGAAGGCGTTCTTGTAGGCCGCGTCGCGCCAGTTGTCCGGGTAGAGGTAGTAGGTCTCCCCGTTGGCCTCATAGGAACGTCCCAGAGTGGCGTTCGGGTTCAGCTTGCCGTTGGTTCCGATGAGCTGCTGCCCTTCCGGAACGGTGTAGACGTTGTAGACGAGCTGATTGAGCATCAGGTCGTTGGCGCTAACATTAGCCGTGGCTAAGTCCTGGCCCTTACCGAGGAAATAATAGTTGAAGTAGTTGACGTAGGCCGCTTCATAGTACTGTCCCGGATCGGTGATGGTCCGATAGTCCTGCACCGAACGGCTGTTTGCGCCCCACCTCATGTCCACGTTGACCTGAGCCTTCTTGTTCTGCCCGCTCTTGGTCGTGATGAGGATGACTCCGGCGGCACCGCGTGATCCGTAAAGGGCTGCGGAGGCGGCGTCCTTCAGGACGGTGATCGACTCCACGTCACCCTGCGGGATGTTGCTCAGCGACGCGCTGTAGGGCGCGCCGTCCACGATGATCAGAGGGTCCGTGTCGGCGTACATCGAGGCGAGACCACGGATGTTGATGGATCCGTTGCCTGCTCCCGGCGCTCCTGAACTGCCCTTGATCTGCAGACCCGGCGTCGTGCCCACGAGGGCGTTGGAGACGTTCGTCGTCACCCTCTTGGAAAGGGTCTCGCTGTCGACCACGGTAGCCGATCCGGTGAAGGATTCCCTCGTGGCCGTACCGAAGGCCACGACGATGGTCTCCTGCAGCGCAAGGGCGTCAGGCTCCAAGGCCACGTCCACCACGCCGCGGTTCGCCACATCCACGATCAGCGTCTTGTACCCCACGAAACTGAACACCAGCGTGGCGGTCTCTGCGGACGGCACCTTGATGCTGTAGGTTCCGTCCACGCTCGTCGAGGCCCCCGTTATCGTCCCGTCGACCCTGATCGAGGCAAACGGTATGACTTCGCCCGTGCTCGCGTCCGTGACAGTTCCGGTCACCTCCACTCCGCCGCGCTGTGCAAACGCACCCTGCGCGAGAAGTGTCAGCGCCACTGCCGTAAGGAAAAATAAGATTTTTTTCATACGCGTGTAAATTAATTGAACATTACTTATTTAACTTGTTTAAAACTGTCTAAGTTTGCCGTGTTTTCTGTTTCGTTGTCCAACCACATTCCGACTACAATTGCCGCCTCTCAAATTGGGCGTTTTTTCGTGCACGTAATATATTGACTGACAGCGATATATATGACAATTTCAGCGGGCTGCGACGGATTCGCGACCCGCTGTCTGTCAACGCTTTGGCATTATGCCGAGGCGGCAGGGTCCGTTTTTCTGACCGAAAAACGGCCGGTGCGGGGCCCCGCCCCGCACCCACGACTTACACTTTGAAACCCCTTCTACGCCGGCATATGCCGC
>JAJPZC010000159.1 GCA_021204585.1 Clostridia bacterium | reverse complement strand
TAGACAGTAGATGAATCGTTAATCAGAGATGTAAAAATAGGAATAGGCATATGCACTTATAAACGTGAGTCATATATTCAAAATAATATGGCAATATTGGAAGAAAGCATTTTTAACAATTTTTCATCTCCGCTATTTAACAATGTGGAAGTATTTATTTCCGATAATGCACAAACCTTAAATGCTGAAGATTATGATTCGAGATATGTACATATCTTTAAAAATAAAAATGCTGGCGGATCTGGTGGGTTCACCAGAACAATGATTGAAGTAAATAATGCAAATGAGAGAGGCGATGGGTTTACTCATATTCTTTTAATGGATGATGATGTAATCTTTGATCCTGAAAGCATATACAGAACCTACAGTATTCTAGCTTTGCTGAAGCCGGAATATATTGATGCATTTGTTGGCGGCGCAATGTTTTTTGCCGATAAGCAGTATATGCAGTATGCAAACGGAGAGTATTGGCATGATGTAGTGGTTAATAATAAAAATGCATCTCAATATATTACAAAATTCAATTTCCGCATGGACATGCGCCGGATTAAAGATGTGTGTAAAAATGAGGAACTGACAAATTCTAATTATCAGGCTTGGTGGTTCTGTGCGGTTCCTATGTCAATATGCCGTAAAGATAATTTGGGGCTGCCTTTGTTTATTAAATCTGATGATATTGAATATGGCATACGCAATCTTAAAGATTTGATTTTGCTTAATGGTATCAATATATGGCATGCATCGTTTGATGCCAAATATTTACCCTCTAACGAATATTACGCAGCGAGAAATTATTTAATTATAACTTCAGTGCATGGTTCAGGGCTTACTAAAGAATTTGTTAAAACATATGCGAAGAGTTTTTTCATTAAGTATGCCGTAAATTTCAAGTATGTAGAAGCTAACCTGTTTTTTGATGCGGTTGATGATTTTCTCAATGGGGTTGATTATTTGAAATCCATAGATCCGGAATCCTATCACTCAAAGATATCGCAGGGGGCATATGATTGTGTCGATGTGAGTGAGATATCACTTCCGTTCAGCAGGGAGTTGTATGACAAAACATTGGCCACTCCATATCCAAAGTCCAAGATTAGGAGGTTATTCAGAATACTGACTCTTAATGGGTTGCTGCTTCCTTCCAGAAAGGTGATTGCACTCGGCATGTGGGGCGGAACGAATATTCAGACATTCCGGGCCAAGTATATCATCAGGTATGAACCTTCAACTAACAAGGCATTTGTAGTTAAACGAAGTCTACGTAAATTCCTTTCTGTTTACAGACGCTATAGGAAAACTCTTAAGAAAATTGACAAGATGTTCATGCAGGTAAGAGACGAATATTACGCAAGAGCGAATGAACTTGAAAATATCGAATTCTGGGCCGATATGCTAGAACTCAACTGCAAGGATGAAGATGTTCATAACTAATCTCATTTTTTGCACAGTATTGATAACTTCGCTCTAACAGCAGCCTTAACAATCTTCTGGATTACTACGATATATTTGTGGCCTGCATTAATGAAGAATCTGGACGATGGCTCTAGGCAATAATTCATAAATGTCATGCGGATTTATTCAAAATATGACTGAATCTCAAGTTTTCACAAACTCATCCCATGAGGTACAGTATAGTCAAGAACACTCAGGGCTTTGTAATGTTGATGAATCCGGTTTAATCAATGCGCATAATCCAAATGTCTGTCCTAATTGCGGGAGCTTGAATTTTGTCAGGTTTGGAAAAACCAGGAACGGTGTAAACAGGTTTCGATGCAAAGACTGCGGCAAGACCTTTACGCCGGTAACCGGAACGATTTTCGAGAACCATAAAATATCCATAAGGGAATGGACAGATTTCTGTCTCAATATGTTTGGCAGCGTTGATGCACGGACTGATCCTGGGAATAGCAGAAATGCGATAACCACATCCCGTTACTGGCTTAAAAAACTGTTTCTAATCCTGGATGACATACAAGACAACATTGTATTATCTGGCACAGTCTTGCTGGATGAAGTTTATGTATCAGAAGGGAAACTCAAGCAAGAAGGCTCCGATCAGGAGGCTGACTGTCCAGTCCGCGAAAAACAGCATAGGAAAGTACAGCATCAGTACAGTATTATAATTGCTGCGGATGGAACGCACATCTTATTGTTTTACGACGGGATGGAGAAGTCAATCCTGCAGAAATCATACAACGCATTCTGCAGTCATATTGCTCCAGGTTCTTCTTTGATCTACAATGGGGCAGTATGCCACTCACAACTTATTCAGGATTTGTCGGAAAAAGGCCGTTTGTGTATTCAGGCAAAGGCAAGTTCCCAAGACGGCAATTATGATTCCCAAATGCACGAAGTAAATAGCATCCACTCAATGTTGGTTCAGCTTATTCAAAGCCAATCAGGTTTTAAACGGGAAGAGATTCAAGGATACCTGAACCTGTATGCCTTTGTTAAAAATCCCCCTGCAGAATTGCATGAAAAGTTGGATATAATCCTGAACCGGGCTTTTATAAATCATATTGGGCTTCGCTACAGGGATTTTTACAAGAAACTGTAGCAAGCACCTTATTGCAACCATAGTTGCTTCGTAGATAACGGCTCAGTAAGCAACATATTAGATGTGTTTCAAAAACATAAAGTATATAAATCACAGTCAGTGAGATTTTTTAAGGGCAGGTTTGGGATGACCTGCCTTTTAATATTAGCAATGATCAGGGCAATCGCAAAGTCCTAGGTTTTGAAAAAAAATAGCAAGATATTTGATGG
>JAJPZC010000101.1 GCA_021204585.1 Clostridia bacterium | reverse complement strand
TACCGTGCCGTTGTATGCATACTGGCCGGTGTAGTTCTCAAGGGGCTCATACCTATCCGGGTTGGTGAGGTTGTTCTGGAAGAACAGCCAGCCGCTGTCTCCGTAGTATGTGCCTGTATACTTGTTGTCTTCGTCTGTGGCGTCAAAGGCGTACTCGGTTGCGCCGTTGAACCAGGGTGAACGCTGGTCCGTCGTGGTTATCCCGGACAGGAGCCTTGCCCTTGCGTTGTAGTATGCAGGCGTGTATGTGAGGGCGTCGTTGTTCTCTTTGCTTGTGTAGTCCGTCTGGTACTTGGTGAGGTATGCATTCTGCTCCGTGGAGAACGGAAGCAGGATGTTGTATACGAAGCCGTATGTGCCGTAGTCGAGATCATCGGGGTCAGATGTGTCGGGCGCATAGAGAAGGAATGAAGTGCTGGACATGGAGCTCAAGTCTGAGGTGAAGTTGTCCACTTCGTCATAGGACTCGGACTGGGCCTCGAGGAGGTCGTTGTATGCCTGCACTACGTAAGAATCAGCATAGTTGTTGTCTTTGTTGCTTTCGTCGAGAAGGATGGCCTCCTGCTCATCGTCGTACTCGTCCTGGTACTTGGATATGATCTGCTGCTCAAGCTGGGCGGCAAACTCTGTGTTGATGTAGTTGAATGAAAGGATGTCGTTGACGTCCTCGTCATCGCCTACGAGGCCGTTATCTGAAAGGTTGCCTACGAAGGAAGCATATGCCCTGTAACGGGTTACTCTTGTGGACCTGTCCTTGTAGAGGTCGCTGCGGTCATCCTTGTATGTTCCGCTCTGGGAAAGAAGGTATCCCTTGGAGCCTTCCACTTTGTTGCCGGTGTATACGTTGTAATATACGCCGTAGTTGTAATCATCTTCGCTTTCGCCTTCCGGAACCTGGGGATAGTAGTCATCCTTCTCCGTGTCAACGTTTCCGGGGGTTGTTCTTGTCTCAGTGCCGGATGTGGAATCCTCTTCCGTGAGGTATGAGGACTCATAGTTGTCTATTGCCGAATTGAGGGAGGAAAGCACATTGTACCAGGCGACCTTTACTTCGTCTGCAACGTCTGCGGAACGCTCATCATCTGTCCCGGTGCCGCTCAAGGTTGACTGGCCGCCGTTCAGAAGCCATATGTACCTGTCCACCTTTGTGGCGTCTTCCGTCTTCTCATCGCTGCCCACGGCAAGGTATGCGCTGACAACGTCCGCTGCGGTTGTGTACGTCGTGTTGGCTGTGTCTTCCACGATGTCCTTTAAAAGGTACATTGTGGAGTACTGCGTGAGTACGGCATTGTCCACAAGGGAGTCGAGGAGCATGTTGAAGGTGTCCTCATATGAGTAGCCGTTGCTGACGTATGAGTAGCCGGCGTTGAGGAAGTATGCGACAAGATCTCTCTTGATGATTCCGGTGGATGAGGTTACGGCCTTGGCATAGTTCTCCACTTCGCTGCCTTCAAAATATTCCGACTCGGTGATGTCCACCTCCGCCACAATCTGCTCCATGTCATACGTGCTGTTCGTGGACACGTTGCATCCGGAAAGGCATGCGCCTGCGGCAAAAGCCGCAGCGAGGACTGCAACCGCGATAATTTTCTTGTTCATAGAATGTGCTTGCTCCGAAAAGCCTGGTTTTGGCCCCGCCCCCAAAAATGGGCGCAATTAGGGCGCTGTGGTAATTACACCAAACAATTATATAATATCCGCTTGCAATTAGCAATTGATTTTAGGTTTATAAAGCAACTTTTCATTTAAAATTTGCCGCAAAACGCAGGAAATTGGTCATGCCGGTCATGGTTTTGGTGGGCGCAAAGCCCGTGCGGAAGACAATGAGCGGCGCTTTCTCCATGGAAAGGGTCACATAGGCCTTGTACTTTTCCAATGCCGCATTGAGGCCCTTGTCCTTCAGGGCGTTCACGGAGGGGAGCTCTATATAGCCGCCCTTCGCATCCACGCCTATCTTTTTGACGTTGAACTTTGCCGCATACGACTTCATGACGGCTATGATGAGAAGGTTCAAAACGGATTCCGGCATGGGTCCGTAGTTGTCCTCTATCGAGGTGCACACACGCCTGTAATCATCCTGCGAACGGATCTCCGCAATCTGCTTGTAGCAGTCCATGCGGCCTGCATTGCTCTGCACATATGTCTCAGGTATGAAGGCCGTGGCCTTGATGTCCAGCTCTGCACTGAACTGGCTCTCGCCCGTGAGCTCCTCCTTCAAAATCTTGGAATAGAGCTCATACCCGATCTTGTCCATATGCCCGTGCTGCTCCGCGCCGAGGACGTTGCCCGCGCCGCGTATCTCCAGGTCTCTCATGGCAATCTTGTACCCGGAGCCAAGCTCCGTGAAGCGCATAATGGCCTTGAGGCGCTCCGTGGCCTCTGACGTTAGCACTTTGTCCGGCTTGAAGGTGAAGTACGCCTGAGCAAGCCGCGTGCTCCTTCCCACACGGCCGCGAAGCTGGTACAGCTGGGCGATGCCCAGGCGGTCTGCGTCTATTACGATGAGGGTGTTTGCGTTGGGGAGATCTATGCCGTTCTCTATTATCGTTGTGGTTACCAGGATGTCATTGACGCCCATGTAGAACGAGAGGACGTTGTCCTCAAGCATGCGCCGCTCCATGCGGCCGTGCGCATAGCACACCTTGCCCTCCGGAACGAGGGCCTTTATCTTTTCCGCATACCGGGCTATGGTCTCCACGTGGTTGTAAAGGATGAAGACCTGTCCGCCGCGGGACAGTTCGCGGATGCAGGCATCCCGGATTATGATGTCGCTTTCCTCCACCACGTACGTCTGCACGGGCAGGCGGTTCTGCGGCGGGGTGTTGATGGTTGAGATGTCTCTTATGCCGGATAAGGACATGTGCAGGGTCCTTGGAATGGGCGTGGCCGTCATGGTGAGGCAGTCCACGTCCTTTTTCATTGTCTTGATCTTTTCCTTGTGGCCCACGCCGAAGCGCTGCTCCTCGTCCAAAACGAGGAGGCCGAGGTCATAGAACCCCACGTCATCCGAAAGCAGCCTGTGGGTGCCTATGATGAAGTCTATCTTCCCCTCCTTGAGGTCCTGTATGGTCTTGGCCTGCTCCGCAGGGGTCTTAAACCTGTTGAGCTTGTCCACACGGACGCCGAACTCACGGAACCTCGAGAGGGCCGTGTTGTAATGCTGCTCCGAAAGTATTGTGCTGGGGCACATGAGCGCAGCCTGCTTGCCCCCTAAAACGCACAGATATACCGCCCTGAAGGCCACTTCCGTCTTGCCGAAGCCCACGTCCCCGCACAAAAGGCGGTCCATGACCTTGGGAGAGCACATGTCCTCCTTGACTTCCTCTATACTGGACAGCTGGTCCGGGGTCTCCTCATACTCGAAGGAGTCCTCGAACTCCTCCATCATGACCCTGTTCTCCGGGAAGGCATACCCCTTCTTTTCTGAACGCTCCGCATACAGCTCCTTGAGGTCAAAGGCCAGCTGCTTG
The DNA here is from genome assembly GCA_021204585.1 of Clostridia bacterium. GTDB lineage: Bacteria > Bacillota > Clostridia > Christensenellales > Borkfalkiaceae > Coproplasma. The sequence continues at coordinate 8,193 of JAJPZC010000101.1, read as the reverse complement.
ATGCTCTTTCTGGCCTTCTCCTTGAGCCTTGCAAACTCCCCGCCGCCAAGCCTGGCGAGAGGCGGGTTCTCCTCGCCCACGTACTTTGAGAGGACGTCCATCTGCTCCACGGGCACGTACAGCACGTCCCCGCCAGAGTACTCCACGCTGATGTATTCCTTGATGCCGTCTATGGACTCTATCTTCTTTGTGCCCGTTATCTTGCCCACGCCGTGCTTCTCGTGGACGCAGAAGTCTCCTATCTCAGGCGTTAAGAAAAAGTCCCCGCGGCGCCTCCGGATATGCTTCGTTACGGTCTTCGTGTACAGGTCCGAGTTGCCTATTATGGCCGTCTTTGTCTCATGCAGAATGAGCCCGGAGCCTATCTCATCCGAGGACAGAGAAACGCCTATGAGTGCGCTGTACGTGTCAGGCAGGCGCTCCAGGGGCAGGCCTTCCTCCATGAGCTCATCTCCGAGGTGCTGCGTCCTGTCTGCGCTGGCCGTAAAGGCCAGTACACGGTAACCGTTCTGCATCCAGTTGCGGATGTCCTGGTAGAACTGCGGGAAGTTGCCAAGATACGAGGGGCACGGCGCCGACCTGAAGCTGTACGTCTTCAGGGGATTAAAGAACATCATGCTCTGCATGAACGTCTGCAGGGCGAGTGTCCTGTACTGCTTGAGCCCGCCGAACACCGTCTCCGGGTCCAGAAGCTGTCCCCTTGAGAAGGGGAACACTTCGCCGCCCTTTAAGAGCTCCTTTACTCTTTCCGCGTGCTCCTTATAAAGGGCCTCTGCGCTGTCCGAGATGCTCTTGCACTCATCAAAGACCACAAGGGTGTCTGCAGGGAGAATCTCCGCAAGCGTCCTTGTGCCCTTCAAGAGGGGCATTACGAAGGATGCGCCGGAGAACGGAAGGCCGAAGTCCATCCTCTCACGGACGTCATCCCGTATCTGGCTGGAGCGCACGTATGCCTTGGAATCCTGCACCTTTTTAAGCTCTGCGGAGAGAGTCTTCTCCACCGCTACTGCGTCCTCTGCCGTGAAGGGGCAGTCCGTGGCCGCTATGAAAGTGAAGGACCGGATCTCGTTCAAGCGGTCTCCCGAGACGGCGTCATAGAAGCGTATTCGCTCTACGCTGTCCCCGAAAAAGTCCACACGCAAGGGGTTGTCCGAGTTGATGGGATATATGTCCAGGATGTCTCCCCGCACTGCGAAAGAACCCTTGGTATTTACGCTATATTCCCGTGTGTATCCGTACTTTATGAGCGTGTCCGCCACCTTGTTCAGGTCTGCGTCCTCGCCGGATGTGAGGGTAAAAGACGGTACGGCGGAGGGCACCAGCTGCATGGCAGAAAGGATGTCGCAGATGACGTAATCCGCCCCCGCCAGCATCTCATGCAGAGCCGTTATGCGCCTGTACGTGGAGTCCTTGGACAGAGCCTCCTTGAAAAGAAGGACGTCATCCTTGGCCGTAAGAAGCACACAGCGCTTGCCGGACAGAGCCTGTATGGCGCCAAAGGCACGCTGGGCCTCTATGGCATCTGCCGTAACGTACAGCATATGGCCCTGCGTAAGCGCAGCAATGAGGTGCTTATGGGTTGAAGACAAGCCAAATACCGCCGCAGGCGCGCCACGGCGGATGTCTTCTTCCAGGGCCAGATAGTCCCTTCCGAGATTTCTGTAGGTGAAAAAGTCTCTGTTCAAAGCTGTCCCATGCCCATCCGCAGGCTCTTGCCAGGGCCCGTTTTAAGGCTGTATGTATTGCTGTCCGGCGCCGCCGGATTGCCATCAAGCCGTTTTTGGAAATCGCATGAACAAATGTTCATTCTCAACCTCCATCACAGGCATAATCTCTTGTGCCAGGGGCGATTTGAGTGCGCATAAGTGCGTTTTTTCTGTGGCTATGCGAGTCCGTGCATACCTGTCCCTGCGGGTACGCAGGGGATGAGGCGGCGGTCAGCCGTTGAGGTTGTACTTGTTCATGACGAGGTCTAAAGCCTCGCCGCGGGCAATGGAGATTGCTGCGTCTGCTGCCCTGGTGCAGGCTGAGATGAAGAGGTCATAGTCCTCCGGGCGGATGTCCGAGAGGACGTACTCTATGAGCGGTACCTGCATCATCTCCGGATGGATGCCAATGCGTATGCGCGGGAAGGCTGAAGTGCCGGTCTCTGCTATTACGGAGCGCATGCCGTTGTGGGTGCCGGCAGAGCCGGCCGGACGGATGCGCACGTGGCCCTTGGGGAGGTCGAAGTCATCGTAGATTACTATGAGGTGCTGCGGATCCGTGCCGTACTTGGACATGAGCTGCATCACGGCCCTGCCGCTTGCGTTCATGTAGGTTGTGGGGCGGGCGAGAATGATGCGCTCCCCGTTTATGAAGGCCTCTGCGGTGTATGCTTCGCACTGGCGCGTCTTGAACTTGACGCCCAGCTTGTCTGCCACGTCTCCTACCGCCATCCAGCCCAGATTGTGGAAAGTCTTAAGATACTTCTCGTCCGGATTGCCCAGACCTGCTATAAGATACATCTATTGCCTCGTATAAAAAGCCGCACAGATGAGTGTGTGGCTTTGAAGGTCAGTCGTAAATTTTGGACATGGACTTGTCCAGATACACATTCTCTATCGCCGCAGCGAACATCGGAGCCGTTGAGATGACCTTGAATATCGGCAGCATCTTCTCCTCGGGGATCTGGATGGTGTCCAGAACCGCAAGCTCCTTTATAGGGGATGCCGCAAGGCGCTCTATTGCGGGGCCTGAGAACACGCCGTGCGTGCAGCATGCGTACACTTCCTTCGCTCCGGAGTCCATGAGGGCTATGGCGCCCTGGGTTATGGTTCCGGCCGTGTCTATGAGGTCATCCACCATGAGGCAGGTCTTGCCCTTGACCTCGCCTATGATGTTCATGACTTCCATGACGTTGGGCTTGGGGCGGCGCTTGTCCACGATGGCAAGCTTTGCGTCCATCTTGGCAGCGACCTTTCTGGCGCGTCCTACGGAGCCTATGTCCGGGGAGACTACGATGAAGTCATCGTTTACGAGGGGCTTGAAGTAGTTGTACAGCGTAGGCCCGCCTACGAGATTGTCCAGGGGGATGTCGAAGAATCCCTGTATCTGCATGCAGTGCAGATCCATCGTGAGGATTCTGTCTGCGCCTGCAGAGGTCAAAAGATTAGCCACAAGCTTGGCGGTTATGGGCTCACGCCCGCGCGCTTTTCTGTCCTGACGCGCATAGCCGAAGTAAGGTATCACGGCAGTGATTCTGCCTGCGCTTGCCCTCTTGGCCGCGTCTATCATTATAAGCAGTTCCATGAGATTGGTGTTGACCGGATTGCTTGTGGACTGTATCAGGAACACGTCCATGCCTCTTATGGTCTCACCGTAGCGGACGTAAATCTCACCGTCTGAAAAGTGAGTCAGCTCCATTTCGCCCAGTGAGGTATTCAAACGCCTTGCGATCGCTTCCGCAAGGGGCCTGTTTGAATTGCCCGCGAAGATCTTGATCTCTTTCCCGTGGCTGATCATTTTACTGAGATGCTCCTCCCATTAGCAGATAAAGATGTGTTAAGGAAATTTTCCTTCCCTTAAAGCCTATTAAGTTGGGATGCCTGCAGAGCCCGGGCCACACACAAAGCCCTTCCCTGCTGCGTACATAATTCTATAATGAAAGGGCCTGCAAAGTCAACCTAAATCGCCTCCCTCGCCCTTGCAATTTTTGCTTGCAATTTTTGCCGCCTTCACTCCCCTCCATGCCCTCATAATGAGGCCCCTGTAATTACAGCCCGGCAGATTTTGCCCATAGAAAAGGCCTTGCATTGAGTTGCAGGGCTTCATTTCAGTCTATAGATTCATACTCCGTCAAATCGGCTCCCTCAGCTATGCCGGCGTCATACTTGTATGAGAACTCATATGAGAGACTGTACGAAAGGGTACACTGCACGCCGTCTTCCGTCCACACGGAGTCCTCTGCAACGGTGTACCCGGCTATGCGCCTGCGGGATATGAAGTATGACACGGAGACATCATCCGCCTCGCCGGTGTCTTCATCCACGCCACTGTAGGAGACGGTGTACGTGGTTGTGCCGCTGTCCTTTGAGACCTCCAGAGTGTACTCATACAGCGAGTGGCCAATGCCAGGCCCTCCGTTATGCACCAGCATGTAGTACAGCAGGTCATTTGTGAGGTACAGGTTGGATGTATCCGTGAGAGTGCACATGGAAGACAGCTCCTGGGCCTTGTCCAGCCTGGTGAGGTATGCCTCATCCTGCGTGGTGCAGACTTTGTCTGCGCCGTCATAACAGTATGCCGTGTATGACTTGCCGTCCCGGAGCTTGTAATACTCTGAGACCTGAGAGAAGGTTATCGGCGAATGCTCCTCCGTGGGGTCTGTGTAGGCGTCCGTTTCATCATACTGGTAGGCTATCTCGCCGGACTTGTGCGAGTATGATGCCGTCATGGACGTGCTGTCCGCACGGATGTAGGATGCGTTTGCATAATACAGTTCCTCTGTGGCGTATATGGCGTAAGACTTGGAGTAGGCAATGGTGTTGTCTATTGCCCTCTTGAACCTTTCTATATAGTTCCCCTCCGCAGAGCATGCGTCAATGGCGCATGCGGATGCCAGCAGCAGGCACGCACTGGCTGCAAGGATTATTCTGTTGAGCTTTATTCTTGCCATGCCGCCTCCTGTCTGCGTGCCTTCTGCCGGCAGGATGTATCATACCACGCAACGGGGTCTCTTGGAGCCATTATAGCAATTACAGTGCGTTTTGCGGCAAAATCCATGGTTTGCACGCATATAAAAAGGCGGCCGTATAAGCCGTCTCATTAGCCTTATTTGAGGCATATTCACTGTTCTTTGTCTTCTGCGGGAGTTTCTGCCGGAGGTTCTGCAGAGCTTTCCGCAGGCTCTGCAGGGGCTTCTGTATTGAGGCCCTTGGAGTTCCAGTGGGTGCGGCAGCGCATGGCCTCGAAGTAGCCTGAGAGGATGGATTTGCACTCGTCCTCGAGGACGCCGCCCTCGTACTCCATGCGGTGGTTTAAGACCCCGGCGGAAGTTATTACGGCCGTAAGGGAGCGGCCCTTGGACTCATATGCGCCGAAGTACACTTTCTTTATGCGGGCGTTGAGCATGGCGCCCAGGCACATGGGGCAGGGCTCTAAGGTGACGTACATCTCACACTCCGGAAGGCGCCAGGAGCCAAGCTTTTTGCATGCCTTCTCTATGGCCTCCACCTCGGCGTGCGCTGTGGCTATCTGCTTCTTCGCCCTGCGGTTGCGGCCGCGGGAGATTACCTTGCCGTCCAGGACCACAACGGCGCCTATGGGCACCTCATCGTCCTTCAGGGCGGCTTTGGCGCACTTTATGGCCTCTTTCATGAATTTCTCTTCCATATTACTTGTGGTACTCCCCTCCGCTTATAATCATGAAGGCCCTGTATATCTGCTCCGTGAGGATGACCCGCATGAGCTGGTGCGGGAACGTCATGTCCGAGAATGAGATGCGGTCATCTGCCTTGCCCTTCACGGACTGGGCCAAGCCGCATGAGGAGCCTATTATGAAGGTTATGTCCTCTCCCTTGTCCGTGAGGCGCTTTATGTCCGCTGCAAAAGACTCGCTGGACACCTTGCGGCCCTCTATGCACAGGGCTATGACGTATCCCTTTGAGGCACGGAGGATGCCTTCAGCTTCCTTTTCCAGAGTCTTGTTCTCCGGGACCTCAATTATCTCCACTTTGGCGAACCTGGAAAGGCGCTTGAGGTACTCCTGCACCGCAGAGCGGTAGAAGTCTTCCTTTATCTTGCCCACACAGACAATGTATATCTTCTGCATGCCACAGGCCTCCTCTTAGGACACTCCGAAGAGCACCAGAAGCCATATGACAAGCATAATAATGATGCCAATGGCCGCATATATGAAGAACTGGGCTGCGGACTTGGATCTTGTGGCACTCTTCACTCTGTTCTTGTGCCTGTCCAGGACAAGCCACAGGATGCCGGCCACAAGGCAGGCGGCGCTTATGCACATGAGGATGACGTTGCCCGTGCCGGAGATTATGAGCTCTCCGGCGTCGTCAAAGCAGTTGCATGCGGCTAAGATTATGATGACAGCGTTGTTCAAGAAGTGCATCATGACGGAGGGCAGAATGGAGCCGGACCGCATGGCTATGAATGCGAACAGGCACCCGGCTATGAACTGGTACACCGTCTGCTCCGGGGAGCCGTGGAAGAGCGAGAAGCAGAAGCCTACGATGAAGATTGCAGGTATGCTGCCCACGCTGTCATTGAGCGAGTTGAAAAGAACCCCTCGGAACATTGCCTCTTCGCATATTGCAGGCAGGACGGCAATTACAAGCAGGGCGGGCACGATGAGGCCGCCTGTGAGCGTGGGATAGTATGAGGTGCTCTCCCTGGGGACGTAGCCCATGCCCTCGAAGAGGGATATGAACCAGCTGTTGACCCAGCTTAATGAGAACATTAGGCCGAAGATTATGAGGGCGCCTATTATGAAGTACTTTGGACTGCACCTTACAGGGAACACCTTCCTGAAAGGCGCGTGCTGCAGGCGCATGGTTAAGATCACGGCCAGAAGGATGCCTATCTGGGCCGCTATGTATGAGACGTATATGTAGCCGTCTGAGCCGTACTCCAGGGCGCACGCAGAAATGATGATGGACGCTATGACGGACACTACGACATTGGCTACAGCCGCCGCGCTGTATCCGAATCCGCCAACCTTCGCCTCAAGGGGCTTATTCAGTTCCATGACGTTTTCATCCCTGCTCATACAAGCAATTATATCCAAATCCGGCGCATTAGTAAAGCTATACAATTTACATTTGCCGCAAAATATTGTAGAATGAGGGCATGAGATCTTTAGACACAGCTCTTGTGGAAGACAAGATATACGAGATGGCCCGCCACGCCGGCGTGAACATAACAGACTCCTGCAGGCAGGCCCTGCAGAATGCATATGAGGCCGAGACCAGCCCCGCCTGCTCCTTTGCCTTAGGGAAGCTTATAGAGAACAGCGAAGTGGCCCGCGATATGGAGATGCCCGTCTGCCAGGACTGCGGCATGGCCATAGTTATCCTTGAGATAGGCCAGGACGTGCACTTAACCGGGGCCCCTTTGGGAGAGGCCGTCAACTCAGCCGTCCGGAGAGCTTACGAGGACGGCTATTTCCGCAAGTCCGTCTGCGACCCCCTGACGCGTGTCAACACCGGGGACAACACCCCCGCCGCCATCCATACCGAGATAGTGCCCGGAGACCAGATCAATATAACATACCTCCCGAAGGGCTTTGGCTCCGAGAACATGTCCAGGCTGTACATGCTGAAGCCTGCCCAGGGGACGGAAGGCATCCTGCAGGCCATAGTGCAGACCGTGAAAGAAGCCGGTTCCAGGCCTTGCCCGCCTGTATTCGTAGGCGTAGGCATAGGCGGAGGCTTTGACACCTGCGCATATCTTGCGAAGAAGGCCATAACGAGAGACATCGGCACCCATAACGAAAGGCCGGATGTGGCCGCAATAGAGACAGAGGCCCTGGAGCGCATAAACGCACTCCACATAGGCTGCCAAGGGTTCCACGGAGACGTGTCCGCGATTGGCGTAAACTGCGAGATAGCCCCCACGCACATAGCCGGCCTTCCTGTGGCCGTCAACATCCAGTGCCACTGCGTGCGCTGCGAAAAGGCAGTTTTGTAGGAGGCCCGCCATGATAAAGATTACCCTTCCTGCATCCAAAGAAAACCTTAAAGGCCTCAAGGCCGGCGACTCCCTTTTGATATCCGGCGTCATAATGACCGCCAGGGACTGTGCTCACAAGCGCATAAAGGAGCTCATAGACTCCGGCAAGCCTCTTCCCTTTGACCTCAAAGACGCCTTCATCTATTACGCAGGCCCCTGCCCTGCAAAGCCGGGCATGGCATCCGGCTCCTGCGGTCCCACCACCTCTGCACGCATGGACTCATATGCGCCCCAGCTCCTTGACTTAGGGCTTGGCGGCATGATTGGCAAGGGCGAAATGTCTGAAGATGTACGCCTTGCCGTTGCCCGCAACAAGTGCGTATACATGGCCGCCATTGGAGGAGCTGGCGCCCTGTACGGCAACGCCATCCGCAAGAGTGAGTGCATAGCCTTCCCGGACCTTCTGTCCGAGGCCATATACCGTCTGGAGGTTGAGGACTTCCCTGCCATTGTGGCCATAGACTC
>JAJPZC010000066.1 GCA_021204585.1 Clostridia bacterium | reverse complement strand
CCAGCCTGCACCGGAGCCGGAGACCTGCGTGCAGAGCACGCTGGCCCCTGAGCCGGGGCACATCAAGCTGCTTTTCAAGCAGAGGATATTCTCATGGCTTGCCAGCTATAACATCTTTGATGAAAACGGCAATACTGTATACCAGATAAGGGGCAAGTTTACATTCGGGCGCCTCTTCAAGATATATGACGCCGCAGGAAATGAGCTTGGAACTGTAAAGAAGAAGCTGTTTGCTTTCAAGACAAAGTTCGCCCTCTACATAGGTCCAGATTGCGTGGGGTATGTCTGGAAGAAACGCATCTCCTTTAAGCCCAGATTCTTTACGGATTTCAACGGATGGAGCATGACGGGCAACATCATAGAGTGGAATTACAGCATCACAGACTCACAGGGCGGCCTTGTTGCAACCATCAAAAAAGAGATCTTCCATCTGTCGGACACATACGCCATAGATATTGTCAACCCCGCAGACGCTCTCTGTGCCGTCATGCTTGTGCTTGCCATAGATGCAGAGAAGGCAGACAGGAACAACAGCTGACCCTCAGACCGCCAATTTAAGAATGCAAAAGCAGCCAGACTGTAATAGCCTGGCTGTTATCATAATATGCTGTTTCTTGCTGGGAATCATTGTCTGCGGCATTTCTGCTGAAAGGTGTCAAGGATGTTGAAGATTTCATGATTGGGTATGGCAGTCACCCAGTATAAATATTCATAGTTGTGTTCTTTGATTGTCAGATAACCGGCGTTGGCAAGGACGTCAAAGCTGAAGTCCGCACGGGTTTTCATATCATCCAGATCAAGGCGGCTTCTTTGCGTACAAACAGTCTCACCCTTCATCATTTTTCCTGCTTCGCGTATGCAGTGGCTGTCTTCGCTGGACATGATGGTGCTTATGCACCTGCCGGTAAAGTCATCGGGAGTTCTGTAGACCCTTGGAGTGGCATTGTGTGAGATATAGGCCATTACAGACTGCGGGTTGAACATAAAGATGTCACCGAACATGTATCCTCCGTACCATTCACGGACCTCATTCATTCGGTCTTCAATGCCGCAGCGTGCCAGCAAGTCCTGTGATTCGCTTGCGGTAAAGCCAAAATACTTGGAGTACTGTGTGTCTTCAATCAGATCCGGATTATACATATCAAAGCCGCCTGTGAACATGTCTGCCAGGTAAATCGGCAGCTCACCGCATATTAAGGCATATGTGCAATGCTGTCCGTATCCGCTGAGGCCAATAGAGAACAGATTCTCTAAGAACATCTCAACATTCTTGTAGTATCCATATGTGGCCCCTGCCTTGAGAGGGGTGTCATATGAGTCAACTATAACAACCGGCTCAATTCCGTAGCTGTCTGTCAACAGCGGACTCATGTTGCGTATGAAATATTCAATGTCAACTTCGTGCGCATTTTTAGTGAACATCCTGCGGAAAAACTGCTGGTTGAATTCATCCTGTAATCTCAGCTCTTTAAGCCCCGTATGCCTTCTGTACTCTTGTATGAAGAGATCCTTGAACATCCCAAGCGTCTCATTCCAGTTTGTTCCGTGAATGTTTTTGAAGTCCAGATAAAGGACAGGGTACTTGCCCTGCTGGGAAGTGTATTCTTCGCCGCACTGCCAGATTGCCTTATCCTTGAAGTATACGGATGTGTCCTGGTCTGTCTTCTCAAAGAAGGTCTTCACCATGGACAACAGTGTGGTCTTTCCAAAGCCGTTCGGCCTTGTGAAGACTGTAATGAAATCATGGTCTATATAGTCTTTGATGAACAGAGTCTTGTCTACATAGAAGGGGCCGAAAGAGAGTTCGATGAAGTCAGTTATGCCAACGGGAACGGTCTTGTTTGCCGTATCGCTCATGCGTTTGCTTTCTCCAAAATCTTGCTGGAAACATTATAACAAAGGCGCTTGGATGGAAGTCAAGGGGTACAGGGCAACTTAATGAGGGCCGGCTTACCGTTTGGCGTATGATAACAAAGCAGCCAGACGCCAAAACGCCTGACTGCGGTAAACGGATGCTGTTTTTGTTGTGGAAGTCACTTAATGGACAGGTACACCATAAGGACGGTTATGTCCGCAGGGTTTACGCCGGAGATGCGTGCGGCCTGGCCTAAGGTGAGGGGACGGATGCGCTCCAGCTTCTCACGGGCTTCCAGTCTAAGCCCGGAGATAGTGGTGTAGTCCAGGTTTGCAGGGAGCTTTTTGGACTCCAGCTTGCGGAAGCGCTCAACCTGCTTGGCGCTCTTGTCCATGTAGCCTGCGTACTTGATCGTAATCTCTGCAGACTTTATGATATCCCTCGGTACACCCTCAAGTATGACGAATGCATTGCATATTTCGGCTGCTTTGCCGCCGTGCCGGATAATGTCCGCATAGGTGGAAATGTTGGAGGTGAAGGAAATGCCGGAGGCCTCGCAGAAGTCCTTTAAGGTCTTGCGGTCGCACTTGTTGTCCAGGAATGCGAGGGTGTCTTTGTAGAAGGCTAGACGGGTCTCGTAGGCCTTCTTTTTTTCGGGCGTGTAGAGAGGGGTGTCCATGATCTTTGGCGTCAGGCGGAAATCGGCTGTGTCGTGGCGAAGAAGGAGGGACCATTCGGCCCTGGAGGTCATTATGCGGTAGGGCTCCTCGGTGCCCTTGGTCACGAGGTCGTCTATAAGCACCCCTATGTAGGACTCGTCACGGGACAGGATGAGGGGATCGCGGCCCTGGAGGGCGAAGGCGGCGTTAATGCCTGCCACAAGGCCCTGCGCTGCGGCCTCTTCGTAGCCGGAGGTGCCGTTTATCTGCCCTGCGGTGTA
>JAJPZC010000196.1:1385-2796 GCA_021204585.1 Clostridia bacterium | reverse complement strand
TTGACGGTATTTATTCTCTCACACCGACACCTGCCGCTTGCGATGGCGACGAGGTATTCAACGGCGTTCCTGATGACTGCGTATTGTATGTTCCTGCTGGAGCGGAAACTGATTACGGCGAATACAGCAGCAGCTATACATATACATGGAACTCTTTCAAGAAAATCCGCACTTTCCACACTCTTGACATCTCTATTGTGGAGGCCGATACCGTGAATAACCATATCTCCGGCTATGGCTACACCACTTACTACAATGGCAAATACGCTTACACATTGCCCACCGGCATGAAAGCGACTACTATCACAAACCTCAACGACAATGGCATTCCGACTTTGGGCTGGGAATATGACGGTGACGACACCAAGAAGGCTGTAATCCCTGCAAACACCGCAGTGGTAATCTATGGCAATATTGACAATTATATGCTGATGGTGGACTACGACGAGACGGCTACCAACACCGACAAATACGGCGTGATATCTTCCGACGGCATTGTTCCCGATGTCAACTTCCTCCACGGCTGCTGGGACACAAGCGAACTTTACACTGACAATACGTACACCGAAGGCGTGACATACGCCTACGATGAAAATGGCGATAAGACGGTGGATGGATATGTGTTCTATATACTCAACTTCAGTCTTGTGATTAACGGTGTGTACGGCAATATAGGTTTCTACTGGGCAGCTACTGATGGCAAACCGTTCGCAATTGAGGCGAAGAAAGCATGGCTGGCAATACCAGGCAGATCGGCATCCTCAGAGTACTTCGGCATCGCCTACGGCGAGGACTCCCTGACATCAGGCATCCGCTCAATCGACACAAACGCCTACGGACAGTCAGCAGTCAACGATGACCGCATCTACAACCTCTCAGGGCAGCGTGTCAGCAACATGAGCCGCGGTAATATCTACATCGTAAATGGCAAGAAAGTCGTATGTAAATAATAATCACTCTTTTTAATAAAAAACAATTATGAAAAAAAATATTATATTCAAAGCGATACTGGCAACTTTGTTGCTCACGCTACTACCCCTCCGCTCCTTTGCAGCTACCGTCAATGATTATAGTTTCTCTGCTGAAAATGAAGATGGAACAACCATCTATTATAACATCACATCATCGGAAGAAGATAATTATACGGTAGAGACAACTTACCTTTACGAAATCACGTCATCAAGTACCTCAAATAGTTCTGCCTACACAGGTGATGTCGTAATTCCTTCAACTGTGGAATATGAAGGCATAACTTATTCTGTAACAAGTATAGGAGAGTATACATTCTGTTATTGTTCAAAACTTAATTCAATAAAGATACCAAGCAGTGTTACAATCTTAGGACTCGGTGCATTTCATAATTGTACGAGCCTTACCTCAATTGAAATACCAAGCAGCGTTACTAGTATTG
>JAJPZC010000196.1:0-1285 GCA_021204585.1 Clostridia bacterium | reverse complement strand
GAAGCTCAGCTTTCTATGGATGTACAAGCCTTACCTCAATTGAAATACCAAGCAGCGTTACTAGTATTGGAAGCTCAGCTTTCTATGGATGTACAAGCCTTACCTCAATTGAAATACCAAGCAGTGTTACTAGTATAGGAAGTGCTGCATTTGAATCTTGTACAAGCCTTTTATCAATTGAAATACCAAGCAGTATAACAAGTATAGAAAATGGTACATTCTTTGGTTGTTCGAGTCTCACATCAATAAAGATACCAAACAGCATTATAAGTATAGGGAATATTGTATTTCAAAATTGTACAAGCCTTACGTCAATTGAGATACCAAGCAGTGTTACAAGTATTGGTATGGGGGCATTCTGGTATTGTACGAGCCTTACCTCAATAGAGATACCAAGTAGCGTTACAAGTATTGGAGACCATGCTTTCTGTAATTGTACGAACCTTACCTCAATTGAAATACCAAACAGCGTTACAAGTATTGAAAGCTCAACTTTCTATGGATGTACGAGCCTTTCTCATATAACATCGCTAAACCCAGAACCTCCTGTATGTGGCAGTGATGTTTTCTATAACGTAGATAAAACCACTTGTATATTGACTGTGCCAGTTGGAGCAAAAGAGGCATACGCAAGTGCTGATGTTTGGAGTGAATTCTACAATATAGAAGAAACAGAAGAAGAAACCTCCTCATCATTTACATACAACAGTGAGACCGAATTAGACACGGATTATTTAACCAACAACAAGATAACCGAACTCATAATCGGTGAGGATGTTGAATCAATTCCGGAGATCTTCAGTCAAATGAAATACCTCGAAAAGGTTTACTACTATGCAATAAACGCAGGAATAGCAGAAGCATTGGAAATCTTAAAGTCCATTTTTGCGAATTGTCCAAATCTCAAAACCTTTGTATTCGGTGATAAAGTCCAGACCATTCCTGATTATCTGCTAAGGGACTGTGTTGGCATCGAGTCAATAGAACTGCCCAGTAGCCTTGAGAGTATCGGGAAAAATGCTTTCGACGGTTGCACAGGTCTGAAAGAAATTGTGTTGCCAAGCGGCATCAAGGAAATTGGAATTGGGGCTTTCATGGGCTGCACAAACCTGAAATCTGTTGAGGGATTTGGCAACTTAGACATAACAGCCATTCCTGACAGTCTTTTCCACGGCTGTACGGCTCTTGAATCAATCGAAATCCCAGGCGGTGTGACAAGCATCGGCAAGAATGCCTTCTATTACTGCGAGAATATCACCACATTGGAAATCACCAACTATATCAT
>JAJPZC010000007.1 GCA_021204585.1 Clostridia bacterium | reverse complement strand
AGATGTTGCTCGGAAACATACACGAACACGTATCCGGAAGAACGCAGCGAGTCCTTCACGCAGCGCAGGATGGTTGTTTTCCCGGTCCCGGGGCCTCCGCTGAGGACGGCGAATTGTTTGTGCACGCAGGCATAGCGCAGCCGGCCAATCGCGTCGTTTACGCTTTGGTTCCTGTAAACTTGGTCGCACGGGATGCCTCGGCAAAAAGGAGTCCGGGCCATGGAATAGAAAGACTCAAACGCAATCATTCCTCATCCTCGTCCACGTCGTAATGGATAACGCTGGTCCTTTGCGGCGCGCGAGCGGCGGGAGAGGAAGCGGGGACGGGTTTTTCCGTCGCAGCGTCTTCGGGTTCGCTTTGCGTCGCTTCGGGGTATTCCTGGCCGCGCTCCTTTGCGATTTCGGCGGCATAGCTTCCCAAAAGATTCGAGGGCTTGACGGGCTTTGCCGCCTCGACGACTTCCGGCTTCGCGACGAAAGGACCCACATACGTCCGGTGAATAGGCACATACTTGCCTTTCTCGGCTCGCATCCATAATTCTGAGAGGTCGTCCGGATGGTAGAAGATATCGACTGTCCGGTAGGCGAATCTTTTCCCGGCGAAGTAGGATTTCTTGTAGAACCATACTTCGCCCGTCTTGGAAACCTGCCGCTTTTCCATATGCATAAACGCCAGTGCCATGACGTCCGGAGAGGGCCGGTAGATCTTGTTGGAAGACGCATAGAACCGCTGCTCCGGAGTCTCATTAAAAGTCGAGTGCTTCACACGCTCGTACGATTTCAGGAGCCATGCCTCAAACAGAGTGTTCAGCTCGTCGAGCGTCTTTGCCGGCTTCAGGCTGTTCTCGTCCAAAAAGGCGTTGACTGTCCTCATCAGCCGCTCGACGACGCCTTTGCTCTGCGGCGAATACGGCTTGCAAAACATCAGCTTAATCCCCAAAGCCTCGCAGCAGTGCGACATCCACTTGCTCTTGTACTGCTTCCCGTTGTCAAAATAGAGAGCCTGCGGCACCCCGCACCGGAGAATCGCGTTCTTCAGCGTGTCTTCGACGACTTCGCTCCCGTTGGATGGGTAGAATTTGGCATACACAACGTGCCGGGAATAGTCGTCAATCAGGACGGAAAGGTGCGTCTTCACCATCTGCCCGTCAATGACGAGATACGGACCGTCTTTGAGATCACCCATCCAAAGCTCGTTGCGCATCGTCTTAATGAATCGCGACGAAAGCGGCGTGTCCATCACCCGCATGTCGTGCGCGGCGTAGTGGTTGTCTTGAAACGCCTTTTGCAGCGTCGCACGCTTCACGCTGCCCTGGGGCACTTTGTCCGGCATCTCCCTTTCCAGAATCTGGATTATCGTGTTCACGCTCCGCGTCGGCAACTCCCGGCGCAGCTCAATCGCCCGAGCCAAAACCTCCTTGGAAATCACCGGATCTTTCTTGTTCTCGCGCTGTTTGGGAAGCAGCGCCGTCGTCCCGCCGTCCTCCTCGGCTTTAAATGCGGCAATCCACCGGCTGAGCGTCCGGTCGGAAATTTTGAGTTCTGCGCACACCTTCTTGCGAACCTCCCTGACCTTTTCCCGGCCTATGCCCGTTGTAGCATATTTCTGGTCCTCGCCCGCGGCTACGCTTTGCGGGCTCTCGCCTGCGGCTGCGTTCTCCGGGCTCTCGCCCGCGGCTTCGTTCTCCGGGCTCTCGCCCGCGGCTTCGCTTCCCGGGCTTTTGCCCGCAGTTGCGTTCGCTTGGGCCTCGCCTGCGGCTGCGTTGAGCACGCTCATAACGGCGCCCAACCGCCGCATCATCTCCAGAGCCCTTTTGGTATCACTCTTTTGGGACATAATTCTTGCCTCCTGTTTGTTTTTTCAAGCCTTGGCCATGCCTCCGAGCGCGAAATCATGGCCTCCGTTCGAATTACATCCCCAGTTTACTCCATTTCAAGAAGACAGTCATATGGAACACGTCCGTTTCAGAAAAGTTTTCTGTAGCCAACGACGAATAACTTCCATAAGAAGTGTTAACAGGTTCTCGACGCGATGCCAGACTGTCCATCCTTCGTTCCCCGAATAGGGAAACTCGTCCCAGGATTTGTAGGTTATCGGCTCTTCAGACTCTTCTTCGTTTTGCACGGCAATCGTTGCCTGCGGCTGGAACGCAGCAACAATTGCCGCATCGATTTTGTTCCCGACGTCGGCCCCAGAACCTTTGTCGGAAATTTCATAACCTTGCCCTAAAGCTCTTTGCTGCATCAGCGTATCTACACGCCCCTTAGCCGCTCGGATTTCGCTGTCTGTAAAGTATTCAGTGGAACCTTTTGCAGTGTTTACCAAAACCAGTAGCCCGTTTGTACTATTCGGCTGCATACAGGGCAACAATATCCGGTGATTTGTCTGTCCTTTTTTTTCATCTTTCTGCTTCTCTTTGTTTTTCTTCGCGCATTCCGGGCAATGGCATACGGGGATAACGAATGTCACGTTTTTTTTCTCCACAAATCCGCTCCGCTCTTTGCAATAGGCATCAAAAGCATTTTCGTCCTCGGTGTTTAAATGCAATATATGGGCTACATCATTTTTTTTCTCCAAATCTGTGTCAACATACATCCAGCATTTTCTGAGCGTAGTAGAGCCTACCGTCATTTCTGCACCGCATATCGGGCAATGTTGAGTCTCTTCCAAGCGTACACGTATGGCCAATTGTTCGTGTTCGTGTCGCAAACTAATAAAGTTAGCTTTTTCTTCTTCGGTAAGTTTGGTAAGTTTGACTTCCCCCTGCAGAACAGTCGACATTTCGAATAATATCTCCTAAAATAAAA
>JAJPZC010000192.1 GCA_021204585.1 Clostridia bacterium | reverse complement strand
GATGGGACCGAGAGGCCGTCAGCAGGCCGTAGAAAAGCTTCCGAAGGGAGCATTCACAAAGAACATTGGACAGCTTCTTGGCACCATGAAGCCGTACATTGTATCTCTTGTTATATCAATAGTATTCGCCGCAGGATCAACCGTCATAGCGATAATAGCACCCACATGGCTGAGCAAACTCACGGATGAGCTGGCAAACGGCATCGGAGTGCTCAACGGGATAGACATGAGCTACATATGGTACTGCGCCGAGATTCTGATTGTCTTCTATATAGGCGAAGCCGTCTTAAGGTACGTGTCCTCATGGCTCATGGTGGTGGTTACCCAGAGAATGTGCAAGAATATGCGCACCGACATATCCAACAAGATCAACAAAGTGCCTCTCCGGTACTTCGACAACCATGCGTTCGGCGACACCCTCTCTGTTGTGACGAACGATGTCGATACCATAGGCGTCTCCTTAAACCAGTCCGTGAACATGATCTTCAACTCAGTCTTCATGATCATAGGCGTTCTCATAGCAATGTTCGTGGTATCATGGCAGATGGCCCTCGCCGCCGTATGCGTAATACCCATCATGATAGTCGTTCTGGTCATCATAATGCACTTCTCACAGCCCCAGTTCCGCAAGCAGCAGAACGAACTGGGCGCCCTGGACGGCAAGGTTGAGGAGGCTTACGGCGGACAGATAGTCATAAAGGCCTTCAATGCAGAACAGCGCACCTCTGAGGACTTCGAGGTCACCAACAAGAAGCTCCGCAGAGCCACCATCATGTCCCAGGCTATCTCCGGCATCATGATGCCCGTCATGAACGTAATCGCATACATAGCATATGCGGCAGTTCTCATCACCGGCGGCATTCTCATGACAAACGGAAGCGGAGCCGTGACATACGGAACAATAGTTGCGTTCATAGCATACATCCGTCTCTTCCAGAGCCCTCTCACCCAGCTTGCTCAGGCGTTCAACACGCTGCAGTCCGCAGCGGCGGCCGCAGGCCGTGTCTTCGACTTCCTCAAGGAACCCGAGATGGAAGACGAGTCATACAAGACCCCTCAGCTCACGGAAGGCATCCGCGGCGACGTTGTCTTCGACCACGTATGCTTCGGCTACAACGAGGACCGCATCATAATCCCCGACTTCTCCGCAACCGTAAAGGCAGGCAGCAAAGTGGCCATCGTAGGCCCCACCGGCGCCGGCAAGACCACCATGGTCAACCTTCTCATGCGCTTCTACGAGGTCAACAGCGGCGACATCCGGATAGACGGCGTCTCCATCCATGACATGACCCGAGAAGAGATCCACGACATCTTCGGCATGGTTCTCCAGGACACCTGGATGTTCGAGGGCACTTTGCGCGAGAACATTCTCTACGACAAGGAATGCTCCGATGAGCACCTCGAGAAGATCTGCAAGGCGGCCAACATCTCCTACCTCGTCGAGACCCTCCCGGGCGGCCTGGACTACTACATGGAGACCGGCAACGAACTCTCCGGCGGCCAGAAGCAGCTTGTAACCATAGCCCGCTCAATGGTCGAGAACGCACCCATGCTTATCCTTGACGAGGCCACCTCCAACGTCGACACCCGCACCGAGGAAATCATCCAGGAGGCCATGGACGCCCTCACCGCCGGCCGCACATCCTTCGTCATCGCCCACCGCCTCTCCACCATCAAGAACGCCGACCTCATCCTCGTAATGCGCGACGGCAACATCGTGGAGCAGGGCACCCACGAGTCCCTCATGGCCCTGGGCGGCTTCTACGCAAGCCTCTACAACTCCCAGTTCGCCAGCGAGTGACCCTCCCAACCGCTCACAACAACAGACATATATTGAACAGGAAGAACGCCTGCCCATTGCCGGACAGGCGTTCTTTCCACCCCTGCAACTCCCACGCCGCAAGACCGGCCCTGCACCCAAAACCAGCCGCTTATGTGCGTTCCAAGGCCCTACATCCCGCTTAAACGCTCCTTCCTGGCCTCCTCCAGAGTGATGTCTGCGGGAATGCATCCAAACAGCGACTTTATTGTCTCCATGCGCTCTTCCCGCAGGCTTGAGAGCACCGCAACCGTCTTCCCTTTGCGTGTAATGTACACTCTCTCCCTCTGTGCCATGTCCAGGTACTTTCCAAGATGCCGCTTTAGTTCTGTAACGGTAACTTCCATATGCCTGCCTCCCTGTGGTGAGATTATACCAGCTGCCGGGACGGACTAACAGGTACTAATGTCATAAAAGCCGTAAATATTTTTTACCGGCATTTTGTATGTTGATTTTTTTTCTAATGGTGTAGTCTATATACAGATAAACATCTGGAAATGAGTGAATCCGTTTCGGACGTAGAAAAGTTGGGACGCACCAGCTTTGCGCTGGTGTTGTAACATCACAGTTTGCTCTCCAGGTGTTTTTTTGGGACCCGTTTGCGAACATTTGTTCATGCAATCGTCCAAAACAAAAGCCCCTCACTCGGGCTGGGAGCAAGGGGCTTGTTTTGCGTATATATGCCAATGTATTATTCATTTATGATAAGAACACGAACATCCTTCTTGTTAAATGATATGCCCACCTTGATTATATTGCCAATACCCTTTCTCTTTAGATTTTGACAATACATTTTTGTATCTATCTGGTCTATTGCTTCCCTGGCCAGCTTATCCAGTATTTCGCCAGCTTTGCGTGATGTCGATCTTATTTTGCGTCCAGTTTCTGAATCAACTTGATCCTTGTAACTCTCGATTTCAAATACGATTCCAGGTAGATCCGGCGTTTTAGGCTCCATACAAATATCAAATCTGCCAAGACCCGATTCTTTGTTAGAATCCACAAAGTATAGACCGTCTTTGTAAAAGCACAATCCCATTACAAGCCCTTGGTAGAAATCTTCACTGTAATCGTGATAGCTTACGGAGTTGATAAGATAATTTCTTAGAAGCTCTTCACAAGATTCTGCATCGCAGCTGAGAATTTCATCCCAAATAACATCAATTGGAGCGTCAATATTTTCAAACCTGTCAATAATCTCCTGGATATAAACCAGTCGCACCTCAGTATTGGGAATTACTACATACATATTCTTAACAGCCGAAGAATTGGGTGCAGCATAATGCTGTATAACATCCTTGTCTGGTTTGAGATAGCCAGACATAAGCAGCAATGAAAAGATATTCGACCCACGCATAAGCTTCGGATACACGATGTTTTCATTTATGGGCACGTATACAGACTTGCCATCCATCAAGTCCATGATCTTCTTCTTAATGCTTGAGGACGCAGAAAGAAGCATTTTACCAATCAAACCCGTATCTGAACTATTCCCCCAATGGACATCGAGGACACCTTCTTCGAGAAATTTCAGCACTGATAGAGGATTAAATATCTCGTGACTTCCAAACAAGTATCCATCATACCAACTGGACACATCGTCATATGAATCAGCATAGCCATAGTAGGAAAGCAGTTCCCTAACTTCATCCTCCGTAAACCCGAAATATTCAGAGAAGCGCTCATTAAGAACAGAATACACATTAACGTTGTTCAGACTGCTGAAGATACTCTCCTTAGAAACACGCAACACTCCCGTAAGAACGGCAAATGATATGTTTTCATTTGTCTTTAATCCTGATGAAAGGAAATTCCTCATGAAGTTTATGGCTTCATTATAAAAGCCGTTTGCATATCCGCTTTGTATAGGGGCATCATATTCATCTATGAGCACAACCGGCAATTTCTGTGTACCCTTTTGAATTATTTGCGTAAGCACTTGTAAAGACCCCTCAAGTATTGCCTGCGGGGCTTCCATTCTTGATATGCTGTCGTACAGGGTTCTGTATATTTCCTCAAGTTTAGTATTCCTAACGAGATCACCGAATCTGGCAAACTCGAGTGCGATTATCATCTTGAGCCCCGTAAGTGTCTCTTCCCAGCTGGATTTCTTCATATCCTTGAAGTTGAAATAAATAACCGGATATGTTCCTTGCTGACTTGTGTATCTTGAACCACACTGCCATATCTTCTTGTCTTTAAAGTATATGGAGGTATCTTCATCTGTCTTTTCAAAAAAAGTCCGTATCATACTGAGGTTCAGAGATTTTCCGAACCTGCGTGGACGTGTAAACAATGTAACTTCTGAACCCCGGTCTATAAGATCCTTGATGAGTAACGTTTTATCCACAAAATAATATGATGATACAGCTCTTTTGAAATCATCTATTCCAGATGGTATCAGTTTCTTTGTACTCAAATCAGTCAGCATATAATA
This sequence comes from Clostridia bacterium, assembly GCA_021204585.1. Lineage (GTDB taxonomy): Bacteria > Bacillota > Clostridia > Christensenellales > Borkfalkiaceae > Coproplasma. The sequence continues at coordinate 7,613 of JAJPZC010000192.1, read as the reverse complement.
TCATTACACCTTGTCGCTGTTTGTATTGACCAGCTCTATACTTATACCACGTTTTTATGCGTTTTGAACACTTTTGACAAAAATTTCCTATTTTGCCGTAAGCTTTGCGCAGACGGAGTCCAGGACGGTGAAGTAGTCCTGGAAGGTCTTGGAGCAGACTTCAGCGTTGCGGATGGTTATGCCGTCAGAGCGGAGGCCGGTGAGGGCGAAGGCCATGGCCACACGGTGGTCTCCGAAGGTCTCTATCTCGGCCGGGCGGGGCTGGCCGGGCCAGATGGTTATGCCGTCCATGTACTCTTCCTTGCGGATTCCCATGGCGGACAGGTTGTCGCTTATGGCCTGCAGGCGGTCGCACTCCTGCTTGCGGATGTGCTGCACGTTGGTGATTTTCGTAGGCTTGGAAAGGTAGGGCGCTATGGCGGCGAGGGTGAGAGCCTGGTCAGCAAAGGAGCTCATGTCTATGGTGCCGCCGTTGAAGCCGGGAAGGAGCTGTATGAACTTGCTGTCCCCCTGGAGGACGGCAGTGTCTGCGCCCTTTACACGGATATTGGTGCCAAGGATCTTGTTGGCGGCATAGAAGTATGCGGCGGCGGACATGTCCGGCTCTATGTAGTAGTCCTGCCCGTGGCATTCTCCGAAAACGGTGTATGAGTTGTCGCTCTCGGCCACGTCCACGTCGAATGAGCGCAGCATGGAGATTGTCATGCGCACGTAGTCAAGCCCGTGAACGCCCACATGGCGTATGCGCATGGCGTCAGGGACGCTTATGGAGGCTATCAGAAGGCCGGAAAGGAACTGGGAGCTCTCCTCTATGTCTATCGTTGTCTCGTCCACAGGGGTTCTCGTGCCCTCTATAATGAAGGGAAAGTAGCCCTCTTCCTCAAGGTACGTTATCTTTGCGCCTATCTCCGTGAGGGTGTTCAAGAGGGCCTTTATGGGCCTCTTCTGCATCTGTTCGGAGCAGTGCAGCTCAAATTTTCCTTCCTGGAAGGCAAGGAATGCCGGTATGAAGCGGGAGGCTGTGCCGGCGCTGCCTACGTATACTCTGGCCTCTTTGGTCTTGAGCCTTCCTCCGCACCCCTGGATGCGTATTATGTCTCCCTCCACCTGGCACTGAATTCCTAAGGCATGCAGGCAGTTGAGGAACGTGAGGCAGTCACTGGAGAACTGCGCCCCGTGCAGCACGGACTCGCCCTGTGCTATGGCGGCAAGCAGAAGCGCCCTGGCCGTTATGGACTTGGAGCCGGGAACCTCTGCCTCCACAGGCTCTTTGGTTGTCTTGCCGTATATGTTCTGTACCTGGTAATTCATACCTTCCTCCGTCTGAGGATATCCCCCTCATGCACCTCCACGGGGCATGCAACTTTATATATCTCCTGCACCAGCTTGCAGTCTGTTACCGGTTCATCTTCTGACGTCCAGCAGTCTGTGACTGCAAAGGACTTGCCGAATGAGTCCGTGGGGGACAGTATCTCCAAGGTGTCCCCGGATCTGAAGCGCCCCCGCATCTCCACAAAGGCAAAGCCGTCCTTATATGCCGTAACGTTGCCGATGTAATCGCAGTCTCCCTGCGTCTGGGCGTCCTCAAAGTTCTCCGTGGCACCATTGGGCCCGAAGGCGTAAGCCGTCGTATAGTCCCTGTGGGCCGCCGTCTTGAGCTCCCGCTCCGTCTCCGGCGTGAAGCCTGAGTCCAGGCACCTGCGGTATGCGTTGACCACGGTGGCTATGTAATACTCCGACTTCATCCTGCCCTCTATCTTGAATGAGCAGACGCCTGCCTCCTCCAGCTCCTTGAGGTGCTCACTCATGTTGAGGTCCTTTGAGTTGAGGATATACGTGCCCCTTTCATCCTCCGAGATGTCCAGCCACCCCGTGTCCGAATGCACATCCCTTTTGCGGATGTTGTATATCCATCTGCAGGGCTGGGCGCACTCCCCGCCGTTGGAACGGCGGCCTGTGAGATAGTCTGAGAGCATGCACCTGCCGGAATACGAGATGCACATTGCGCCGTGCACGAACGCCTCCAGCTGCATGTCCGGCACATATGCGTGTATCTCCGCAATCTCTTCCAGGGAAAGCTCCCTCGCAAGTATAACCCTGGAGGCTCCCTGGTCCCGCCAGAAACGGACTGTCTCCTTGTTTAAGATGTTGGCCTGCGTGGAGATATGCACAGGCAACGCGGGCGCCACCTCGCGGGAGACCGCGAACACGCCGGGATCTGATATAATGGCCGCATCCGCCCCAATGTCTTCGAGATATGCCAAAAAGGACCTCATCCCGGCAAGGTCTGAGTTCTTTGCGAAAATGTTCACGGCGGCATACAGCTTCTTCCCCTGCGAATGGGCAAGCTTCACCGCCCTCTCTATGTCCGTGTCTTCAAAGTTGTCTGCGTACGCCCTAAGCGAAAACTGTTTCCCGCCAATATATACGGCATCTGCACCGAAGTACATAGCCGTTTTGGCCTTTGAAAAGTTTCCCGCCGGAGCAAGAAGTTCCACGCTCATGTCTTCCTCTGTATCTAAATAGCCGCCCCCGGAGCCCAGGGGCTTTTTGTATATGCATGCCTGCAAGGCAAGAGTGCCGGGGCATTGTATTCTGCGTATGGAGCCGCTGCAAGCGTGCCGGATTATGATTTGAGCACGCTTACGGCCATGCCGTCTCCTATGTCCAGTATAACCGTCCGGAGATCTTCATCTGCGGTTACGGCGTCTATATACTCCTGTATGTGCTGCGCAAGCATATGACGCTTTGGCGGCACCTCATTTTCTCCCGTTGCCCAGCCGTATATGAGGACGTCATCCGCCACAAGCACTCCGCCGGGCCGGAGGAGCTTCTTCAGCGTGGGCAGGTACTTTATATACTGCACCTTGGCGCAGTCCAGGAAGATGAAGTCATACTGCTGCTTATTGGCCAGAAGGTCCAGGATTACATTGCCTGCGTCTCCATAGCAAAAGTATGCACGGTCTGAGATGCCAAGCATCTGGAGATTGTACATTGCCTCTGCAAGGAAGTCCTTGCTGCGCTCCACCGTAGTGAGCACAGTCTCCGGCACGGCATCCAGAAGGGCGGCTCCGGACACCCCTGTGGCCGTTCCAAGCTCCAGAATGTTCTCAGGTGCTTTTATGCGTGCCAGGGCGCATATGAAGGCAAGGGTCTCTTCAGAGGACACCGGTATCTCCCTTGAGGCACAGTCCTTGCGGATGGCCTCTATGCGCTCCGTCATGTCCGGCGTGGAGGCCTCATACCTGTTGTACATGGCCGTCCCGCTGCGCCTAACGTCCGTGTCCGTGTTGCGGTGGGCGAAGTCAAATGACTTGTCTTCTGTTGTCTTGCCATCTGTTTTGTCTTCCATGCCGTTATACAGCCTCCTGTAAGGCTTGCCAAGGCCCTTTGCTCAACCTGCCATGGCATTGTGCATACGGCCTTGAATACGCTATATGTGCATTCTAATGCGTTATATGAGGCCCAGCGAGGGCCTTTACTGCCGGCTGCTCATGTGCGGCGGGAAACGGATTCCGGCCCAGTGAGGGATATCTCCACGAGGCAGAGGGATTATGTCTCCACTGGTCCAGTAAGGGGCTATATCTCCACGACTATAGGGACTATCATGGGGGACTGCTTCATCTTGCGCTGGATGTAGAGGTACAGGGCACGCTTGATGCTCTTCTTGAACTCATCTATGGAGCCCCGGGAGAGATCATATGTGGAGATGGTCTTCTTGATGACGTCCATCATCTCCTTTTGGTAATCCCTGTGGAAGTCATATACGAAGCCCCTTGAGTTTATGGCGGGCTCCCCTACAACCTCGCCGCCGGAGACGGAAAGGGCCACGATTATGATGCCGTCATCGGACATCTGGCGCCTGTCCTCCAGGACTACGCTTGCCTTCTCGTCCTCAATGCCTTCGCCGTCTATGAGCCTGGAACCGGCGGGAACCTGCTCCCCGCGCCGGATGCCCCGGCCGGTCAGAAGGATGCAGTCTCCAAGCTCCGGTATTATTATGTTTCCGGGCTTGACTCCCATCTCTTCGGCTAAGGCCGCATGCTTCTTGAGATGCCTGTATTCGCCGTGGATGGGTATGAAGAATCGGGGCTTTACGAGGGAGTGCACTATCTTGTGCTCTTCGAGGCAGGCATGGCCGGAGACGTGGATCTTTTCTATGCTCTCATATATGACGTCCGCGCCCCTGCGGTACAGATTGTTTATGACGCGGTCTATCATCTTCTCGTTGCCGGGAATGGATGAGGCCGAGATTATTATGGTGTCATTGTCTCCCACTGCGACGGAGGAGTTCTCTCCGTTAGCCATGCGGGTCAATGCGCTCATGGCCTCGCCCTGGGTGCCCGTGGAGATTATGACAAGCTCACTGTCTGCCATCTTCTTGATCTTCGTTATGTCCACGAAGATGTCCTCGGGGGCCTTTATCTCGCCTATCCTTTCCGCAGACTCCACCACGTTGAGCATGGTGCGGCCAGATAAGGCCACCTTGCGCTTGTACTTTGCGGCAAGGTCAATTATCTGCTGTATGCGGTACACGTTGGATGCGAAGGTGGCGATTATGATGCGCTTTGAGAGGTTGTCTGCGAAGATCCCGTCCATGGTGGCGCCTACCGTCTTCTCGCTCATGGTGTACCCGGGACGCTCTATGTTGGTGCTCTCCGAAAGATACAGGGCCACGCCCTTGTCCCCTGTCTCGCCTATGGTGCGGAGGTCTATGGGCTCCCCGCCCACGGGGGTGAGATCTATCTTGAAGTCCCCGCTGTGGAAGATTACGCCGTGCGGCGTATGGATGGCAAGAGCCAGGGCGCCCGGTATGGAGTGGTTTACGTTTATGGTCTGGATGCGGAACACGCCCAGCTGGATGGTGTCCCCCGCCGCTATGGTGTTCATCTTTATGCCGTTTATCTTGTGCTCACGGAGCTTGTAGTCTATGAGCGCAAGCGTAAGCTCCGTACCGTACACGGGCACGCGTATCTCGTTTAAAAGGTACGGCACGCCGCCTATATGGTCCTCATGGCCGTGAGTGAGCACGAGGCCCCGTATCTTGCTCCTGTTCTCCAAAAGGTATGTTATGTCCGGGACTATGAGGTCAAAGCCCGGCGTCTCGTCATTGGGGAATATGGCTCCGGCATCTATCACGATGATGTCATCGCCGTACTCTATGGCGGTCATGTTCTTTCCAATCTCTCCCACGCCGCCAAGGAAGATGACCTTCACGGGCTCCTTCGCCTTGCCTGTGCCTTTCTGGGCGCCGCTGTATGCCCTTGTATTGGTCTTAGGGCTGCCATTGGGCGCAGCCTGCGCCGCAGGCGCTGTGCCCTTCAGCGAGTTCCCAAGGAACGTGCCCGCTGCAGGATGCCCCGCTGCCGCGGGGCGGCTCCCGGCGGAGCCGGACGGATGTGCTGTTCTTTTTGTGGTACTCAAAATAATCTCCGTTGTAAGTTGTATGTGTGTTGCATTAGGGGGTGATGTGCGCTGGCATTGCGCCGCATATATGTGCCCTTTAAAGAGCTTTTCCAGGCACTGGCATTGTGCCGGGCTGTATGGCCTCCTGAAGGCCTTTGGAGCGCCGGTATGGCAGTGTATGAGCAATGCGCCGGAGACGCAAGATGGCGCATATGCGGCCCTGTATGAGCCGTATGAGGGCATCCCGGGATGATGCCGCTGTGTGGGCGTATGGATGATGTGTAGCCCACAGGAATGAAGCATGTGTCCGCTGCATATGAGGGGGGCTTGCGGTAAGGCCCCCGGAAAAGAGCAGACGGGATGTTGTGCAGAATGCACAGGGAAATAATCAGGGGGCCTGTTTCCAAGCCCCCCTCCGTTATGTTGTCTTTACTTGTTCTTGGACACGTCCTTTACAAGGCCCTCGTCTATGAGCTCATCCATGTCCTCGTAAGGATACATGGCCACGTAGTCACGCTCTGCGGTGTTGCGCTTTACGCCGTCCCGCTCTGCCATGAGTGCATCCACAAGCCTTATGGCCTTCTTGGTGCCTCTCGGGCTCTTGATCTTGACCATCATCGGAGTGCCGTGCATGGACTTGTTGTCGGAGACGTCTACCTGGTGGTATACGGACTCAGGGAACTTTGCGGGGTCCAGTGCAAGATACAGGCACAGCGTCTTGCCGCGGATCTTGAAGCGGGCGATTGTCTCGCGGCCCTTGTGGAATCTCTCGGCGCCCCAAGACAAATTGGAGTTTACCTTGTCGTATGAGAGGAATGCGTCCTTCACGCGTCCGTAGTACTCCTTCTGCTCATCCGTGGCCTGGATGATCCTTGCGATGAAGGAACGGTTATACTTCATCATGTTCAGGAAGTCAACACCATCGCCGTCCAGATCCTCGTCCTCAACCTCGCCCTCTGCAAGGTTCTCATCCAGAGAATCTATGGTGTCAATCAAGACCTGCGCATCGGTCGTATCCTCCGGTGCGGGCTCCTCTTCGGGCTCCTGTGCGGGCTCTTCGGGAGCGGGCTCTGCAGCAGTCTCCGGCTCTTCGCCTGCATCATCTGCAATGATGTCTGAAACTGTGGGAACAGGCTCATCCGTGTCCTCCGGAGCGGGCTGCGGCTCAGCGTCATAGACCTCAACTACGGTTATGTCCTTGAGCTCTTCCTTTATCTCCTCAAGCTCAGCATCGACCTTGTCGAAGCGGTCACTGTCGTCGCCTAACTTCTCCTTGACCTGCTCAGCTATTTCGTTGACGCCCTCTTCATCTATTACGATGTCATAGGTCTTGGAAAGGTCTTCTATCTCTGTCTTGATCTCCTCAAGCTCTTCGTCTATCTTGTCGAACCTCGGAGTGTCATCCGCCTCGGGCTTCTCAACTATTGTCTCTACGTCCGTCTTTATGATCTCGAGGTCTTCGTCTATCTTCTCCAGGACTTCCATGTCAAGGTCTGCTGTCCTCTCGGCAACGCCGTCCAGCTCTTCCTTAATGGCCTGGAGCTCATCATCTATCTTCTGCAGTGCATCCGGCGAGAACTCTGCGGGCTTTTCTGCCACGGCGTCAAGCTTTGCCTCAAGTGCCTGGATGTCCTCGTCAATCTTGTCAAGGACTGCAGGGTCTATCTCAGCAGGCTTCTCGGCAAGCTCATCAAGCTTTGCCTGCACGGCCTGGATCTCTTCATCTATCTTGTCAATGACTGCGGGGTCTATCTCAGCAGGCTTCCCGGCAAGCTCATCAAGCTTTGCCTGCACGGCCTGGATGTCCTCGTCTATCTTCTGCAGTGCATCCGGCGAGATCTCAGCAGGCTTCTCGGCTACGGCGTCAAGCTTTGCCTCAAGCGCCTGGATGTCCTCGTCAATCTTGTCAAGGGCTGCGGGGTCTATCTCGGCAGGCTTCCCGGCAAGCTCATCAAGCTTTGCCTGCACGGCCTGGATATCATTCTTGAGGTCTGCAATCTCTGCGTCTACCTGGTCAAAGCGAGGAGCGTCGGATGCCAGCTTGTCCTTGATCTGCTCTGCTATCTCGTTCACGCCTTCTTCATCTATTACGATATCGTAAGGGTTGTCGGAGTCAAGCTTCTCTGCAACGCCGTCCAGCTCTGCCTTTACTGCCTGGATGTCCTCATCAATCTTGTCAAGGACTGCGGGATCAACCTCGGCAGGCT
>JAJPZC010000141.1 GCA_021204585.1 Clostridia bacterium | reverse complement strand
CACGGTAAATTTAAATAATAATTTAAGTCTTTATTCATATTATCATAATATCATATTTTGATATCAAAATCAATTTTAATTAAGGATTAATTTATGTCTTTTTCAAAAACTAAAATTTTTAACATAGCTCTGCACAACCTCGGGATATCATCTGTACTGCAAAATACTGACCAGAGCGATATTAAGGCTATTATATTAAATAACTACTATGAAGCTGCAAGAGATACCGTGCTTGAAGCTCACGAATGGAGCTTTGCTACAACCGAAAAAGAATTGTCCGTGTCTACTTCTGAATCACCTAATCCGAACTTTAAGTTCGCTTTTACTTATCCGAATGACTGTATTGCCTCTAGAGCAATTATATCCCCATTTGACAGAAAAGAAAAAAAGTTTGAACTTATGACGGATTCAAACGGACAAAAATTGATTTTAACTAATCATAACCCCTGCCAATTACGCTATACAAGACGTGTAGAAAACGAAACGCTATTTACTGCCAATTTTGTTACGTGCCTCGGCTTTTATCTTGCTTATCTTGCTGCACAGTCAATTACCGGCTCCGGTAATAAAAAAAATACTAATCTGCAAGATTACAGTCTGCATATAAGACAGGCTATAGTTTTAGATGCACGTAAAGAAGCTTCGCACGACCAGGATGATTTAGATTATACAGATGTTAGGTACTAAATGCATCAGCCGGTGTTGAGTGCCGGAGCCGACCTGCGATGAGCAGGTCGGGCAGGGCACGAAATATTACGATGCCGCCGCTCAGACAGAATGAGCAGAGCGAATGAAGGAAAATATTAATGGGAAATAGATTAACTCAAGACTCTTTCACTAGAGGGGAATTATCGCCCCGTCTGGACGCTAGAATATCTCTTGAACAATACTCAATCGGTTTAAAAACCGCTAAAAACGCTATTATTCATCAGGAAGGCTGCATATCTAACCGCATGGGTATGGAGTTCTGCGGCGAAGTTAAGTATAGCACTAAAACTACACGTGTTATTAAGTTTGTATTTAACACAGAACAGACGTATATGTTAGAGTTCGGGGATTATTATATCAGATTCCTAAAAGACGGCGGATATATTATTAACCCCGATACTGAAGAAATTGTTGAGATTGAAACTCCCTATGCAGCTGAAGATTTACCGCAAATTAAAAGAACTCAGGCGGGTGATTATCTTACACTTACTCACATGAATTATCCTGCTCTTAATCTTGTCAGATACTCTCACTACGATTGGCGCCTTGAAGAAATTGTTTTTGAACCTTCTATTACTGCACCGACTAATGTCAAGGCAGCATGGACAGGTGATACCGATTCTAATACTAAAACGTATAATTACCTCGTTACAGCGGTCAGCAGCGATAATGATGAGGAGTCGGCAAGAAGTTCTATTGCATCTGCTACAGCTCATCGGGAAGCTAATTGGTTGACTACAGAATATATGACTATTACCTGGTCTGCTGTTTCTGGCGCTTCCGAATATAACGTATACCGTGAAGTAAATGGAATTTATGGATATATAGGTACTGCAGAGGGTACTACTTTTACGGATGATAATATTGAACCGGATTTGACTTCATCTGCGCCAATTACAAGAAACCCGTTTGAAGATGATAACTACCCTTCTTGTTCCTGCTATTATCAGCAAAGAAAAATTTATGCTAATTCTGTTAATGACCCTCAAACCTTATGGGCTTCTCAAACGGGAGCTATAAATAACTTCAATGTATCTCGCCCTCTAATCGCTACTGATGCGGTTACCATTACTATGGATGACAGGGAAGTAAATGAAATAAGACATTTGCTTCCTATGGCGGATTTAATTGTATTAACTTCTAATTCAGAATGGAAAGTAAATGGTACCGATGGAGTGTTTGAAGCTAATCCGGCTCCGGCTGCCGTTATTCAATCTTGTTACGGCGCTTCGCACGTTGAACCTATTGTATCAGGTACCATGGTTATATTTGTTCAAGCGGGCGGCTCCGTTGTCAGAGATTTAGGTTATGAATATCTCTCTGACGCCTATGACGGTGAGGAATTATCAATATTCTCTAACCACCTCTTTGAGGGTAAAGAAATTTGTTCAATGGCGTATGCAAAAGAACCGTACAGGCTTGTTTTTGTTATTTTTACCGACGGAACCGCCGCTGTTATGACATATAATAAAAAGCAAAAACTTTGCGGTTGGAGTCCGTGGGAAACTGACGGGAAATTCTGCTGGGTTGATGTCGTTCGTGAGGGGCTTGAAGATATTGCATACTTTGTTATAGAGCGTGAAATTAACGGTCAAACAGTAAAATATATTGAAAGAACTAAAACAAGAATTATTAACGATGCAAAAGAGGCGTTTCTCGTTGACAGCGGATTATCAGGTGAGTTTTCTGAACCCGTTAATACCATATCCGGACTTGACCATTTAGAGGGTAAAACTGTTGTTGCTAATATCAATGGCGGTGTAGTTCAAAACCTTGTTGTTGAAAACGGTACTATTTCAACTGATGAAGATATCTACTCAATAATTGTCGGTCTTCCTTATTGTTTTGAAGTCGAAACTATGAGTATTGAAGGCGAAAATACTCAGGGCTTGAAAAAAGTAGTCAACTGTGTTGCCGCTAAAATCCATAAATCAAGAGAAGATTTTTTCTTCATTGGGGAAGATGATATAGCTTACCAGAACTCCCGCTCCGATGAATCAATAAACAATGCAGGATTATTATTTTCAAAAGATGTTACGGCTGTTGTCGGAGCAGAGCCGACCGCAAATGCAACTGTTCATCTTAAGCAAGATTTACCACTTCCATTGACTATTCTCTCATTAAGTGCGGTTATTGATGT
>JAJPZC010000049.1 GCA_021204585.1 Clostridia bacterium | reverse complement strand
ACAGCGGCAAGACGGCTACAATCTCCGTAACCGTAACCCAGCTTGTAACAAGCATCACACTGGACCCTTCAGATGATACAGACATCATTGTAGGAGACACCCTTGTTGTAACTGTTACGACAGGCCCTGAAGATGCCACAGACGCAACCTGGACAGTATCCAGCAGCAATAGTGGAGTTGCTTCCGTAACAAACAACAACAATGGCACATTCACTATTAGTGGCGTCTCTGTAAGCGCAGATCCTGTTACTATAACTGTAACCGCAGGAGATGACAGCGGAACATCTGCATCTATTACTGTAACAGTAGTGGCAGCAGAGACAGGCTTCAGCATAACCACATCAGAAGACACAATGTATGTTGGGGGGGAGAGCACCTTCGGGGCTACAATGACCTTCACAGACAGTTCAACTCTTACAACTGGCTTCACATGGAGCTCTTCAGATGAGACTGTGGCTACTGTAGATTCCGAGTCAGGTACTGTAACAGCCGTTTCCACATCTTCTGATACGCATACAGCATCTGTAACCATCTATGCTAAATATACATATGAGGGCCAGGAATACACAGCAGAGAAGACCATAACAATCCTGCCCGGACTTGTAAGTGTTGAGATTACATCATCTGAGACTGCAATGAATGTTGGAGATACCTCTACATTCGTTGCTACTGTAACATATAAGACCAGCAGCACAGAGACATACACAGAGACCTCAGGCGTAACCTGGAGCTCTTCTGAGACAACATATGCAACTGTTGGAGATGATACAGGCCTTGTAACAGCCCTTGCAGCAGGTACTACAGACATTATGGCAACCATTACATATGGCGGCAATACAGAGGAAGATACTGTATCCGTTGAGATCTCCAACGTGCTTGTATCCAGCATATCATTGTCATATGGAGATGTAGAGAATGCTACATCTGGCTCCGTGGACATCTTTGTAGGAGATACTCTTACTGTAACCGTAGCCGTATCCCCGGACAATGTAACAGCAGATCCTGCTTGGACTGTATCCAGCGGCAATTCTGAGGTTGCTTCTGTAGAAAACAACGGAGACGGAACATTCACAATCAGTGGTGTAGCCGTAAATGCTGACTCTGTTACCATTACAGTATCTGCAGCGGACGAGAGTGGGGTATCTGTAACACTCACTGTAACAGTAGTAGCTAAAGAAGAAAGCTTCACCATGACTACATCTGAGAGCACAATGTATGTCGGAGGGGAGAGCACCTTCGTGGCTACAATGACCTTCTCAGATGACACAACCATTTCAGAAGGCTTCTCATGGAGCTCTTCAAATACTTCCGTGGCTACTGTAGATTCAAACGGCACCGTAACAGCGGTAGCTACAGATTCCACAGAGCATACTGCAACTGTAACCATTACAGCCAAATACACGTATGAGGGCGAAGATTACGAAGCAACGGCTACGGTAACGATCCTGCCTTCATTTGACAGTATTGAGATTACTACATCCACAGATTCTATGCTTGTTGGAGCTGAAGAGACATTCGTTGCTACAGTAACATACAAGACAAGCAGTTCAGATACATACACTGAGACCACAGGCGTAACCTGGGCATCTTCTGTAACGGATTATGCAACTGTTGGGGAGGATACTGGTCTTGTAACAGCTGTCGCAGCAGGTGATACAAACATCACAGCATCCATAACATACACCGGAGAGACATACACATCCACAGCTGTAACAGTCAGCGTATCCAGCTTCAGCATTTCAGTAGATTCTGCTACAGCATCTATCATAGCAGGGAACTACCAGGACATAACCGTAACAGTAACAGCTAACAACTCAAGTAACACAGCCTGGACAGCAAGCAGTAATGATACAGGCGTTGCAACAGTAACAGAGAGTGGAGAGGCCAGCGGCACATTAACCATCACAGCGGTAGCTGCAGGCACAGCGACAATAACAGTAGCAGCCGCAGGAGATTCCTCCAAGACAGCTACTATAGAAGTAACTGTAAAGGCTGCTGTAACCGCCTCACTTGAAGACGCTACAATCTACATCCCCGGAAACACAGCAACTCTTAGCCTCACTGTATCAAATGCAGACAGCTATGATGTAACATGGGCTTCATCCGAAGAAAGCGTTGCTACAGTAGAAGACGGCGTTGTAACAGCTGCTCTGTTCGGTTCCACAACCATAACCGCAACAGTTACCACAAATGACGGGCAGGAGACCACGGCTACATGCACAGTCCTTGTATCAGCTGAGTACTTCTATCTGACCGGAGTGGGAGACAACTGGTCCACATACGACACATCTGCAGATGCTGAGGCCGCAGGAATGCTTCTTACGTCCGCAGGAACGGATAACGTATACTCCATAACCCTTGCGATGGATCCGGATTCAACTCCTTGGGGCTTCCAGATTATATTCAGCGGAATAGACGGGGACTGGGATTACAAGATGCTGTATGATACGTATTATGATTCAACCGGTTCTTCAAACAGCTATGTATCAGGCAGCTCCGGCAACTTCGCAATTACCACATTAGGCTCATACACGATCACTCTGAACCTCAATGACGGCGTTGCAAAAGTCACAATCGTATACAATGAAGCAGTCACTGTATCCGGCATATCAATAACCTCTTATGAGGACCAGATGACTGTCGGAGACAGTTACACATTTGCAGCAACCATCACATACTCTGATGGTACATCTTATGTGTTCTATGATACTGCAACATGGACGTCATCATATGAAGCTGCAGCTACAGTAGATGAATATGGTGAAGTTACTGCAGTCGCAACTGGTGAGACCACAATAACGGTCTCCATAACAATCGGTGGAGATACATACTCAAACTCTGTAGTTGTAACAATCACCGACGCAAACTGATCTGTCTTTCAACGCGCAGACCAGGGTCTGCATCAGCTATCTGCCGAAGGGCTCCGGTACGGAGCCCTTCATTGTATACAGGACAGTCCCAAAGCGGGGCACATATATGCAGTTCAAGGCCATTCCGGCCTCACGCAGGTCATCCCGGGCTATATATGAAAAGGACATGGCCGCATGGCCATGTCTTTTCTGTGCCGGGAGGACCGCTCCTGCGGTTCCTGCCGGCGGCCCGCGGGTCCGGCGCCATTAAGGGCGCAAGGGGGTCCGCAGACTGGATGGTATGATATATGGGAAGTATCTCTTTAGGGGGAGTATGAGCTTAAGTTTCCCGCCGTGAGGCGGGAGGTCCCGCTGCCGGGACCGGGGTCCGTCTATGTGAGCTGTTGGCTGATCCTGCGGGATATGGCCCGCAAGGGGATTGGCTGTGTGCGGGGTGCTAAGGATTAGTAGTTCTTGCAGTTGAGCTCAAAGTATGCCTGTGCGTGGTCGCATACGGGGCACTTTGCGGGTGCGGACTCAGATACTACTACGTGTCCGCAGTTGCGGCACTTCCATACGTGGATGCCTGTCTTCTTTGTGAAGACCTCGTTGTTCTCCACGTTGGCTGCAAGGGCAAGGTATCTCTCCTCGTGGCCTTTCTCTATGGCTGCCACGCCGCGGAACTTGGCTGCTATCTCGTGGAAGCCTTCCTCGTCTGCTACCTTTGCAAAGTCTGCGTACATGGAAGTCCACTCATCGTTCTCGCCCTGTGCTGCTGCATGCAGGTTGGCGTCTGTGTCTCCGAGGCATCCGAGTGCCTTGAACCACATCTGGGCATGCTCTTTCTCGTTGTCTGCCGTCTCCTGGAATATGGCTGCTATCTGCTCATATCCTTCCTTCTTCGCAACGGAAGCGAAGAATGTGTACTTGTTCCTCGCCTGGCTCTCGCCTGCGAATGCGTATCTCAAGTTGGCCTCTGTCTTCGTGCCTTTAAGATCTTTCATAATCTCTCTCCTGGTTCGTTGTATTGGCTGCATTGTACCAAACGCCGGTGGGGCTGTCAAACAATAATAGGACTAAATCTCAATAAGAAAGAAATTTCGTGCGCTTCTCACAAACCCTTCACAAAGCCCTGCGGGATAATATACACTTCAGCAAAAAGCGTGGAATATATGCCCAAACAGGCCATTTTACCACAGACGGACGCAATGTGTCCAGGAACGCAAAACGGCCCTCCGGGGCCGTTTGGAGGGCTCCCTGAGGAGCCTTGGTGCCCTGCATGCAGGGGCGGGGGTAGACTGCCCGGACAGGTCCTTTGAGAGTGCCCACAGAGGGGGCGGTGCCGGGGCATTTTATACAGGGTAAAGTCATACGGGGAAGATATAATTTGACAGTTCAAATGTTTTGGTGTAAAGTAATATGGAGAATCATCTGTCAGGCGGCCGGAATTTGAAAAGACATGACGTTGTGATAGTCGGAGCCGGGGTGGCGGGACTGAACTGCGCCCTGAACCTTGGGGCGGACAGGGACATACTTCTGATCTGCAAAGGGGTTCCCGAGAAGAGTGACAGCTATCTCGCCCAGGGCGGGATCTGCTGCATGCAGGGAATTGAAGACTATGATGATTACTTTGAAGACACCATGCGTGCGGGGCACTATGAGAACAACCCTGTGACCGTAGACTGCATGGTGCGCTCATCCCCGGAGATAATAGAGGACCTTTTATCCATAGGGGTAAATTTCGCACGCGCCGCAAACGGAAAGCTTGCGGTAACCCGTGAAGGCGGCCACAGCAGGAAGCGCATATGCTTCCATGAGGACAGCACCGGAAAAGAGATAACGACAAGGCTCATGGAAAAGGTCCAGACCCTTCCGAACGTCCATATACGCCCCCGGACAACCATGCTGGACATAATAGAGCGGGACGGGAAGTGTTTAGGCATTGTGGCCATGGACAATGAGACCGGCAATATAGAGCACATATACGCAGACTACACCGTGCTTGCCACGGGAGGCATAGGGGGAGTGTACGAGAGCAGCACCAACTACCGCCTGCTTACAGGCGATTCCCTGGCCATTGCCATGAAGCATGGCATCCCCGTGGACCACATAAACTACGTGCAGATACATCCCACAACCCTGTACACCCCGGACAAGACCGGGAGGAGGCTCCTTATCTCAGAGTCCGTCCGCGGCGAGGGGGCAAAGCTTCTGGACAAGAACTTCCACCGCTTTACGGATGAGCTGCAGCCGAGGGACGTTGTTACGGCCGCAATATACAGGCAGATGGAAAAGGACGGCACCCAGTATGTCTGGCTGGACATGAGGCCCGTAGGGCGCCATGAGCTTTTAGAGCACTTCCCCTCAATAGTGGAGGAGTGCAGCGACGCAGGATATGACGTCCTCTGCGAGTGCGTGCCCGTAGTGCCCGCCCAGCATTACTTCATGGGCGGAGTCCGCAGCGACACCAGGGGCCGCACCACGATGCCCCGCCTGTACGCCGTTGGAGAGACATGCTGCAACGGAGTGCACGGCGCAAACCGCCTCGCATCCAACTCCCTCCTCGAAAGCCTGCTCTTTGCAAAGCGTGCGGCGCAGGACATAGAGGCAGGGTATGCAAAAGTCCCCGCAGAGGACTTCTGTGCCGCCGAGGCGGCCATTAACCCTGCGGATTACAGCAATCCCAAGGATCTTCTGGAAGACTACAAGGCCATGGTTATAGAGGCCATACAGGAGGCAAACGAATGCCGGACGTCACAATGACCGTCAACATGGATCAATACATTCTGTCCGCCCTTAAAGAGGACATGCCCAATGAGGACATAAGCACCAACGCCGTCCTCCGGGGCCCCAAGTACGGCACCGCAGACCTCATCTGCAAGCAGGACGGGGTAATCTGCGGCCTGGATGTCTTCGCCCGCACCTTTGCCCTCCTGGACCCCGCCACGGCCGTCCAGCTGTATGCAAAGGACGGGGACCAAGTGGAGAAGGGTGAGACCCTTGCCAAGGTCTCAGGCGACATGCGCGTCATCCTGTCCGGAGAGCGTACCGCCCTCAACTTCCTGCAGCGCATGAGCGGCATAGCCACCTATACTGCAGAGGTTGTAAAGCTTCTTGAAGGCTCCAGGACCAAGCTCCTTGATACCCGCAAAACCACGCCCAACATGCGCATCTTTGAAAAGTACGCCGTGAAGGTTGGCGGCGGCAACAACCACCGCTATAACCTCTCGGACGGAATTCTCCTCAAGGACAACCACATAGGAGCAGCTGGGGGCGTGAAAGAGGCCGTCCGCCTCGCAAAGGAGTATGCCTCCTTCGTGCGCAAGATAGAGGTTGAGGTAGAGAACCTGGACATGTGCGCCGAGGCCTTAGAGGCCGGCGCAGACATCATAATGCTGGACAACATGTCCCCCGAGGACATGACAAAGGCCGTCCAGATGATAGCCGGCCGTGCAATAACGGAGTGCAGCGGAAACGTAACCAAGGAGAACATCCAGCGGATCACGGACACCGGCGTGGACTACGTCTCCAGCGGCGCCCTCACCCATTCCGCACCCATCCTGGACGTCTCCTTGAAGAACCTCCATCCCGTCAAGCTGGCCTTCTGAAAGGCCCCTTGAACCGCCCGCAGAGCATCTAAAACCAATCAACAGATTAACCACACAGCTGTGCCTTCCAGGTGCGGCTGTTTTTATTATGTCCAAGCTCCACGGCATTTGTCTCACCAGGCATCTGGATTCATTATTCCGGAGGGTTTTTCAGAAGTAACGAGGAAGGACAGTAGTCATTTTAAAATCAAATTTTCTATATTTTAAAAGAAAGGATCACCTATGGGTTTCTTTTGCAAAATTGTAAAAATATTTACGTGATTTATGCATTTACTACATGTTTTGAGGCCGCAAACAGGTGAATTTTTGAGGTTAAAATGTTGCCTAAAAGATTTTTATATGATATACTCTTGTCATGAACCCGGGCAAGGGGGCATGCATTGAGTCAAAGGAGGCATTGGATATGATTATAAGCGTGAGGGCTGATAACTTTCTGGTATTCTCAGACAAGGTAGAGTTTTCCATGAAGGCAGATATGAGGACCAGACGATTCCAGGGCAGCGTATTCTCTGAGAACAGTTTCAATATCGTCAAGTCAGCCTGTGTGTTTGGTCCGAACAATATGGGCAAGACATGTTTTGTCCGTGTCATAAAGTGCATACGTGATGCCATCCTCGGAACAACTGAATACAGGGATTTTGTGACAAACGAGTTCTCAGACAGCAAAGTCTGTGGCTTAGGTATTTCATTCTATCATAAGGGTCACGCATACAGCTATGACTTCAAGTATGACACATCAAAAGGGCGGAGCAGGATAAGGGGCTTTGTGTACGAGAGCTTCAAGGAACTGAGCATAGACCAGTACGGTAACAGCAGGGAGAGTGAAATATTCCTGCGTGACGTGGTGAACGGGGTTTACAGGCTCCGGAGTGAAGATGCTGAAGGCATTTTCATTGATGCGCCGAAGGACAAAGGACTAATCTGTTCACCGGATGTCCTGGAATGCCCTGAGATGAGACAGTGCGCAGACATACTTACCGGCTTTGCATCCATCATTGACATAATAAACTTTGCGGACATCCCGCTGGAGAAGACCATTAAGGCATTGAAGTACAATGAACCGCTCAAGGACCGGATTGTGCAGCTTATCAAATGTGCAGACCTTGGCATTGATGACTATGCATACATTGGCAGAGGATCGGAAACGGACAGCCCCCAGGGCGGGTCCGGCAGGGAAGTGGCCCCGGGGGATTATCTGAATCTGTACTCGTACCACAGAGGAAGGCCGCTGCAGAGTGTTAAGTTTGATTCCAGAGGCACAATGAAGTTTGTTGCCGTTGCAGGGTACATCGCTGATGCGCTGGACCGTGGACGGATTTTGATTATAGATGAGCTTGATAACAGCATGCATTTCAGGCTCACAAGGTGCCTCATCACTCTTTTCAACAATGGGATCAACTTTGATGCCCAGCTTATCTTTACAACATTTGACTTCACGCTGATGGACTGCAGAAAGCTGTTCAGAAAAGAGCAGATCTGGTTTATCAGCAACATCGGAGGGGCAGCGACCCTTTATCCGTTATCCGCTCTGGACGGAGTGCGTTCAGATACGGAGATATTTGACAGGTACAGGACTGGAGAGTTTGGATCCATTTCTGACCCCATCTTCACAGAGTTCCTGTCTGATGTGCCTATAAGGAGCAGTACTTATGAATAGCAACATAGCAATTGAGAATCCCACAAGGGTGATAATCATCTGTGAGGGGGCAGAGGAATGCGAGTACATCAAGAAGCTGAACGAACTTGACGTATGGAGCAGAAGCTATCGTGTCAGGCCGATTAATGCCAAGGGGATCAACCGCATACCTGAAGAGTATGGACAGGCATTTGATGCCGATGATTCAGGAGGGGTAATCGTTGTCTTCTGTGATACGGAAGTGCCGCCTTACAAGCAGTTTGAATTTGTCTGCAATGGCATCAACGAACTGTATGGGAATGACAAAGCTGCGGATAGCGTAGTCTTTTTCAGCAACCCCAGTACAATGCAGATTGTGGCATCGCATTTCACTGCATGGAATGACGGCAGCTCACATCTCAGGACCAACAAGAAGGCTGACAATGCCAAACTCGTTTTCAAGCTGCAGAAGAAGAATGCACCCAAGAATGAGTATAAGGCAAAGGGATTCCAGATATCATCGCTCTATATTGGCATCACGAAGGAGAACTTTGAAACCATGAGAAGAGTCATAAGGAACCTGTCACATGATTACAACATAATTCCCAGCACCAACGTCAATGTACTGTTTGATAATCTCTGCCAGGATGACAAGTCCTGGATACGCCTTATCCATGAGCTTTTCAAATGGAGTTGATGACCCGTCACAGCATATGTAGGCAGCGGGCTCTGCATCTGGGATGGTGCAGGGCCTGTTTCAGCCATATGCCGCATTCAAGAGATGCTGTAACAGCTTGGTGCAATACAATCAAGGCAACCGAAAGGTGCTTGCTTATCCTTAATTGAAGGGGTGAGTGGAAATCTATGGAAGAGATGAATAATATTTTTTGTGAAAATTTATTGCACAAAAAATACTCTGATGATATAATGCAGACGATGTGCCTGAACATGGCTGAAACAAACCGGGAGGAGGCTGAGTCTATGATTATAAGCGTCAGAGCAAATAATTTTCTTGTGTTCTCTAATGAGGTGCAGATATCAATGAAAGCGGATATGCGAATCAAAAGATTCGATCTCAACGTTTTCAATGGGAATGGCTTTAATATTTTAAAGTCTGCTTGTGTGTTTGGCCCGAATGGTGCTGGAAAGACGTGCCTCATGAAAGCAATCCAGTGCATTAGGGATGTCATCCTGGGCACTGCAGCAGGGAGTGACATTACTCCTAACTGGTATAGCGGGAGCACAGTGAGTTCTTTAGGGATTGCCTTCTATTACAAGGGCAAGGTATACAGTTATGACTTCAGTTATGAAGGCGGCGATGGTCAATCGGACGGAAGAGGATTCATTTATGAGTCCTTTAAAGAACATACCAAAGATAAGTATGGTAATGAACGGGTGAAGGAGATTTTCCTCCGCGACAGGTCAAAGGGAATATACAGGCTTTGCGGAGATGATGCGGCTGGCGAAGGGATTGAGAATATGTCCGGTGATGTTATTCTCATTTACGGGTTAGATGGCAAAACGTATCCGGCTGTTCGTGAGTGCAGGGATATCCTGACCGGTTTTGCTTCTCTTATTGATGTGGTCAACCTGGATAATATCTCTGTTGACAAGACCATTGAGGCGTTCAAGTACAACAAACCAATCAAGGAAAAAGTCCTTCGTCTTATAAAGATGTCGGATGCGTACATTGATGACTTCAGATATATAGACGAATCAGCTGATATTCAGTACAGGATGCTGCCAGGCGATCTCAGGAATCTGCATAATGCTCCTGGAGTGAACCGGGATGATTATTATAAGCTGTACTCATACTACAATGGGGTTCCGAAACAAATCATGCTTACAGGATCAAACGGAACGAAGAAACTCGTTGCGCTGGCAAGCTACATGATTGATGCTCTGGATAACGGCAAAATTCTTGTTGTGGATGAAATGGAAAGCAGCCTGCATATATCACTTATAAAGGATCTTGTGGTGCTGTTCAACCTTGAGTCGAACTATAATGGCCAACTGATTTTTACTACCCAGAACATTCTTATGATGGACTGCAAGAACCTGTTCAGAAAGGATCAGATATGGTTTGTGGACAGGACCAGGGAGAAATCAGACGTCTATCCTTTGTCGGATTTTACATCATCGCATAATAAAATCCGTTCCGAAAGTGAATTGCTGGATAAATATCTGTCAGGATACTTTGATGCGATTCCAAATTCATTTTACCTGGATCTTAATGATGATATTCCAGGGGATGGGAGGTGATATGGACAGAAACAAACATGGAAGTAATGAGACAAGGAATATTCTTATAATCTGTGAGGGTAAGGAGGAATATTATTACTTCAAAAGGCTTAATGCACTCAAGGTGTGGAGCCATAACTTCCGGATTGACCTGGATCCAGCCTATGGAAGCGGCAATTTATATAACAAATACCTTCAAGGTCTTCTAAAGCCGAACTACGCTCTCGTTTTGATCGTTTGTGATACAGAGATGTACCCGTATACCGAGTATGTGAATCTTTGCAAGAGGATTAACAAAAGATGCGGGTCCGGCATTGCATCGGACAAGGTGGTCTTTTTCTGCAATCCATGCACCCTGCAGATTGTTCTGTCACACTTTAAAACCGAGGGCAAGAAGAATCAGAATCTTACAACTAACGACAAGTTTGAGAACAGGGGCATTGTTCAGTACTATACAGGGGTTAAAGATTATGAACCCAACGACACGAAGCTGAATGAGTTATATCTGAAACTGACTCCGGACAATTTCAATTTAATGATGGAAAAGATCAGTAATCTTTCAACTGACTTTCAGACAATTCCAAGCACTAACATGCAACAGTTATTCATTCATCTTACAGATGATATCGAGGATAGTGCGAATAAATGGATAAGAGATACCAGGAAGATTATCTATCGACCCCCTAAGTCTATTTAGGCATTTCTTCCGGCCCTTCGCTTTCAGGCGCGGGGCCTTTCTGTTTTTTGGAGCGCATGAGCCACAGGATGAAGCCGTATATATCGTTTATGAGGAATACGGCGAAGCAGACTACCATTGGGAGATAGTATATGGACTGGACGCATGCCAGGGACCAGAGGGTTATGAGCACTATGTCGTTTACGGCATACATGGCCGCATATGCAGGGATGCGGAGCGCCATGAGGTACAGGGCCGCAAAGCTTGTCACTACGGACACCGTTGAGACTTCAAGGTTCTCAGTGTTCAGGGCCCGTAAAATGTAGTAGAAGGCCACGCCAATTGCAGCCGCCAGCACAACCAGTATTATGATGTGCTTTGCCTTTATCCTGCCCACACGGACCTCGGCTCCGTCATCGGAGGCGGGGTGCCTCAGCCAGGATATGAGGGACACAAGGCACGTGGGGAACTCCATCACGATGTACGTTATGGACTCGCCGTAGTAGCGGAAGAAGAAGGATACCACGGCGTATATGATGCTGAAGGCCAGCATCAGAATGAGGCCGAAGAAGTCCCCTTTGGCTGCGAATATGAGCGACGTGACGCCCACTACGGACGTAACCAGCGTGAGCCAGTCCGTGCTCCCCACGGCGAAGAAGGACGCCACAACGGCCGCCATGGAGCATATCCACAGCGTCCAGTCAAACTTATTCAGATGCTTGAACGGGTTGCGTATCTTCTTCATTCCGTCTCCAGCCTCTCCGGCATGGCCTCCGCAGGCTAAGTTCCCTGCAGATATGCCGGACTACACAGCCAAGTATACATCATCTGCGGCATGAGCTCAACTCATTTTCAGCAGCCGTGAAGGCGGCTCAAGGGCAGTTGTCGACAGATTGTCGACATCTGTTTCCGGTCCAAACGCCCTTCCGGGGCGCAAAATGACCCTCTT
>JAJPZC010000085.1 GCA_021204585.1 Clostridia bacterium | reverse complement strand
GGTGTTGACTATATGTTCAGCACGGACTTAGAGCCGTACAAGAAAGCAGGGCATATGCTGGTTGTGTTTGGTGAGCCATCCGAGCTATTGGAAAGTGTGGCGAAGGGCATATGCAAGGCGGTCACAGGCGATACGATACATGAACGGCGGCTGAAATACAAAGCCTACATGGATAAGCACGAGCAAATGGACCATCAAGAGCAATTGCCCCGATTGGAGCGTCTGGGGGCGTTACAGCTCACTTGCAAGGATTACAGGGAGTACGCTTACAGGGATGGGGATGTAATCTACTGCGATATCCCTTATCCCGAGACAAAGAAGTACAACAAACAGCGATTCAACCATGAGGCATTTTATGAATGGGTGATGCAACAGCCAGCACCGGTTTATTTTAGCGGATATGACAATATAGCAGATGGTCGTTTCAAGGCTGTATGGAGTCAAAGCAAACGCAATTTGTATAGCGGTTATGGTAGAGGTGTCAAAGTTAATGAGTGCCTGTACACCCAATCATGGAACAGAGAGTGTATATCTTGCATAAAACAGGTATCGCTGTTTGATTAGATAGCTGAAATAAAGAATGTCGAATAGTTCATTGATACAAGCAAGGAACGCTAAGCAGGACGAGTTCTATACCCAATATGAGGATATAGAGAAGGAGCTGTGCCATTATACAAACCACTTCAACGGCAAGTCCATGTACTGCAACTGTGATAACCCTTATGAGAGCAACTTCTTCAAGTATTTTGAGAACAACTTTAACGCTCTGGGGCTCAAGAAGTTGACGACTACTTGTTTTAACGGAGTGCCAACAGAGGGCAAGCAGAGCGGGATGTTTGAAACATTAAGCTCCCGTTCTGCGCTCAAAGCAGTAATGGATTCCAATGGATGCACAATCACAGAGTTACAGGGGAACGGCGACTTCCGCTCCGAAGAGTGCATGAAGTTGCTGGGAGAAGCAGACATAGTAGTAACCAACCCTCCATTCTCATTGTTCCGGGAGTACATACAGACCCTTATGCAATACGGGAAGAAGTTCCTTATTCTAGGAGGGCTAAGCGCAACAGCTTACAAAGAGGTCTTTCCGGGAATTGTGAACAACTGTTTATGGGGGGGTATAACTTTGGAGCTTCAGAGTTCCTGCGGATTATGCTCCAAGAGAGACCAGATATTGGGTAGATGATTCTGGTCAGAAATGGCGAAGCCTCGGCAACATGATGTGGTTCACAAATCTGGACATTCCCAAGCGGCATGAGAGGCTCACATTGACGGAGCAGTACAGCCCGGACAGATATCCGAAGTACGATAATTACGATGCCATAAATGTGGATAAGGTTTCGGACATCCCTATGGATTATGACGGGCTTATGGGAGTCCCTATAACCTTCTTGCAGAGATACAACCCGGAGCAGTTCGAGGTAATCGGCGAGCTCAAGCATGGCTGTGACAATGAATATGATATTTCTGTGCCGTCTATAAACGGGAAGCAGACATATACAAGGATAATAATAAGGCGCATAGCCTAAGACAGATAGTTGAAATGAATGTTTCTATAGGTGATTGAGAATGAGTGTTGAAGAAGCCAGATTAAGAATGATTTCCCGGATGATACACATGGATGCCAGCGATGAGTGGAGATGGGTTACAATCAAGAAGACCCATGTTCTCTTGAAGAATGGTGTAGTACAGAATGGGCCACTCAAGGGCAAGGAGTTCCCTAACGCAAAGAGCACCGAGCCCGTAAAGTCTGTTATTACAAAGACTACAGCCAAGCGTGCCAAGGAAATCATGAACAGCATCTATAACGGGATTCTCACTCACGAGGGCAAGCAGGGAGACAAGAAACGTCTGTCTGAGCTCAAAGCATCCACTCAAGGGGCGAACGACAAGGAGAAGCTTGCCAGTCTCATAAAGCAGGTGGATGAAAAGTATTCCAAGGGTGTTAAGCCCCGGATTTATCACGGGATTACAAAGGAAGAGATAGATGCTTACAGGAAGGGCAAGGATTCATTCAACTCTTATGAGCCGTCTGTCTACAAGAATTATGAGCCGATAACTGAGGAAGAGATAGAGCAGAGAAGAGCCGCCAGCAAAGCCCGGAAGGAGAAGATGGCCAAAGCAGGACTGAAGACCATAGGCACCAAAGACGAAGCAAGGTCGAAAGCTCTTACTGATTATGTTTGCGGAAGATTCAAAAACATGTATTGGAAGACCGAGGGTAAGTTATATAAATCATTTAATGAGAAATGTCATTTAATTGACCTCGCAATAAAAGATGGGGAAACCTTTGTGTATGATTCTGTAATTTACACCAAGGTGGGAGAAGATGCATATCAAAAAAAGGATATAAAAGACGGAAGGGAAACTGGCAATCCAGTGAAAATGCAAAAAATACTATATCCTGCTTATAATGAAAAAGTTCATCTTTCAAACTATAAAGGCGCAGAGCCTTTTGACGAGCAGAAGTATTTTGAAAAGCACCCGATTGAAGTGTATAAGGATGATGGGAAGAACAAGTACAGCGACATTACTAAGACCGGGAAGTTCAAACCTCCTATGCCGCAGAAAGAAGCTAGGAAGGAGTTCGCTGAACTCTGTTTCGCTTGCGCAAACTGTTTCGGAAATAATTACACACATAAGATGCTGGATGCGCTGGGGATTGCCGTTGACGGAACATTGGCCCCTCCCGAAGACGTGGATGCCATTAAGGGAATCGCAAAAGTATACAAATACTGCAACGATTATGTAAAAGAGAACCCCAAATATGAGGGGGGCTTCAACAAATCGGTTAATTCTCCCGTTGTGAAGAGATGCGTTGAGTACGAGAAGAAGAAACGCAATGCGAAGCGGAAGAAGAAGACTGTTGCATAAGCAGTAGGAAGAAATC
>JAJPZC010000151.1 GCA_021204585.1 Clostridia bacterium | reverse complement strand
GTGAATATAAAACGGATGATGCAATTACAGCGGCGATAACAAACACCAGAACGACACACACACCGACAACCATCGTCATAGTGGCGGAAAGCAATAAACTACTTAACATAACGGACCCCTTTCATATTTATTGGACTGTGCGACCATAGCACATGCCAATTTGGCCTATAAGTGCTTATAAGTCGCATCTAACGACAGTTATTTCTTAATAACCTTGTTTCTATAATAAGTGATATATGGCAAAAAAGTCAATACTTTGGCCAAAAGTTTCTAATATTTCACTTCACCGTCATAAAGTGCCTTTAACTGCATACAAGTCCGTTCAAACGAATGTTCATGCAAAAACCTGATGATGCCGGAATGGTCTAGAACCCGCAAGTTCACATATTGTTGGAACGGCCTCCGGCAAAGGCTGTAATATGTGCAGATTTGAGACTGGGGAACTGTAAAATCGTAAACGCAAAAGACAGGGATTGTTAGTTAATCCCTGCCTTCGCTGTGTACTATGATGCTATGACATATTAAGCTGCGGAATGAAAGTCATAAGAACTTGCTATTCTAATCACATAGCCTACGTATGGCTTCGACAATAGAATCTGTGTTCCAGTTAACAATTTCGTCTGCCGCATCACTAACCACTGTAGAAACTTCTACATTACCCCTAATCTTAACCGCTAGAATCTTCTTCCCCATTTCCTGAGCCAGTTCTATTTCAATATTAATCCACTTGCTGTATGTAGCATATACTCCTGCTAAAACTATTACGCAACTCGCCGGACTGATATGATTTCTTATGGCTTCCTTCAATTCCTTGTCACTATCAGTATCATTGATGGGATCATCCATAGGTATTGAATAGTTCTTGAAATCAAAATTATCCTTTGCGTCCAAAAGTGCAACAAGGCGATCATATTGATCTGCGTACTTCCAAGAGTGGCTGATGAATAAATTGTAATATTTTTTTCCCTGGTTGTAAAATATGTACGACACCTTAACCTCCATAAATACTTATTATAACTGGCATAATGATATAGCCTGCCATGAATACACCTGATAAAATCCCTTCTATCCAAGTCTGTTCAATATAATGACTCTTCTTGCTTTTCGGTGAATCTGAACATTGATTAAGTTCACTTTTTTGTGTCGATTTGGAAAACCGACGATTCTTTTTCCCTTCCTTTAATGCCTTCCATTCTTCTGTGAAAGGTGCATAAGGAAGACTTTCCTCAAGCTTGTTGATAACCTCATATTTTGCTGTATTAAGCTTCCTATAGCTAATAATGAATATTAACCAAACAAAACAGATACAAAAGCCCGCAACACTTATACACACCGCCTTGACGTCCCATACAATTGATACAGCAGCAACTAATGCCAGATTCACTGTAACAAACAGCCCATTCATGACATCTCTTCTTTGACTGGCTGCATTGGCCATCTCAACGCAGGTTTGCCACTGTGCCAATGTGATATCAGTCCGTTCCTTGTTTTCCTTGCCCTCACTATCTTCCATTACAACATCTCAAATGGCTAATATAGCCTACTTAACCATCTCATTCACACATTAAGTTAAAGCGTGCTATATACTATCAGGCAGGCGGAAGCAAGTGCTTCCGCCATTGCCATTCAAGTTATAAATCAAAAATCATTGCACATATGATATCAGGTTGTTGCCTCTGCATCATCAGAAGCAACGGTCCATGTGAGTGTTATGCTGTCAAGATTGATACCTGCAGTCGAATCGGCTGTGAACACTATATAGTTAATACCCTTGCTAAGAGAAATTGTAGCAGAGAGCGTGCCGAAACAGTTATAGTAATCCAGTGTGTCCTCATTCCCTGTTATTGTTCCAGATAATGCTGCAGAAGTGCCATTTACAGAAAGGATATCATGTTCTGAGCCAACATAATCTCCAAGATATGCCTTAAACCCACCAGATAACGATATTTTGTATATGGCCGTGCCTGCGGTTAATGTCAATGTCACACTCTCAATATCTGCATCTGAGTAAACAGCCACAACAACCGTATCTCCTTGCGTGTTGAAGTTTCCAATGCTTGCACTGCTGCGATATTCTGTTGTTTCTTCGCCCGAATCCTCATCTGTAGTAGTCTGGCTTATTGTCTCTGTTTTAAGCAAACCATCTGTTAAGCCATCCGTCTTCCCTGCTGCATTTATTAGAGATGCCTCCTCAAGTTCAATTGTGGCAGTCCCTGTAGATGAATCAAGTTTCGTCAGATTGGTAGCTACAGCGTTTGTTGTTATAGTTTCCTCACCATCCCAGCCAAGATCGATTTTCCATATATTCATCCATCCAAGATTCAATGTACCGAGATATGATCCGCTGCCGTCCGCTGTAAGCACTATGTGATTTATACCGGCATCAAGAGAAATTGTAGCTGTCATTGCCTGATATGAACCAGATGTCAATGAACCAGTAAGGGTAGCCGTCTCTCCATTTACAGAAAGAAGCGTTGAATCACCACTTGCGTTATAGTTACTGCTAGATGATGTCCATTTAGCCATTATGGTTAAAGCTACATCCTCAATATCAGCACTTGCTAAGACTTCAAATACAATTTTGTCACCTTCTACATTGAAGTTCTTGACATTTGTGATCTCTTCCTCGTCAACAGTGGATGTTTCAGTTGCTATTGCTTCGGTAGATCCTGCAGATGATCCTTCAGCGTTAAACAATGCTGCATACTCGGCCCCAAGGGTTAAAGTGTTGTCATATGCACTTTCATTACCTTCATTTCCTTCTTCATCATCGTCATCCGGAGGTATGACAGTTGACACGGTACCGTTGACAAAATCAGAGTTGTCTGTTTCTGTCCATGTAAGGGTTGCAGTTGTGGTAATCTGCATGTAGTCGAAGTTGAGGCCTGCGCCGTTTTCAATTGTGAATACAAATGTATTCTCGCCCGCTTTAAGGTCAACTGTTGCTGTAAGTGTTCCAAAGTTGTCAAAGTTGAGATTACTTAAGAGTGCGCCTATCCCTGAAGAAAGAGAACCTAAAATATCATCAAGAGAATCCACATCCTTGAATACAGTTTCAGATCCTTCCAGAGTTCCGGAAAGCGCAACGGATTCTCCATTAACCTTCAGAATGTCGTGGTCTTCGCCTTTGTAATCATTGATTGAAGCTGCAGCAAGTCCATATATACCGCCTAATATGCTGGACATGGAGGACAGCTCAAGGTCCATTGACGCAGCCTTAATTGATATTTGAGCACCGGAGACTGCTACATCTGAGTTAATAACGAAGGTTATCGTAGGATTGTTCTCGGCGAGATATCCTACCGATGCACCGCCAGAAAAACCATTATCATACTGCACGTTGAACACGCAATCCGTTACATATTCTCCATACTCAGTATTGCTGAGTGTGGTAAGCAGCTCAGACTCGTCAGCACTAAGCTGAGCCTTTTCAGCCTCGAATGTGTAGATCTTTTCGGTTGCGGGAGTATTGCCGTCATCACCGCCGTCATCACTGTTGCTGCTGCAGGCTGCAAGGCACAGAGAGCCGGCAAGGCAGACTGCAAGTACTGGAGCTATGACAAGCTTGAATGCTTTCTTCATTTCTTTCCTCCTATTTGTCTATCAAAGCCAGCCAGGCCAGTCCGGCCTGACTGGGATTGCATCTCAGTTAGCCGGAATGGCTGTTTTGTACTTCTTCCACTTCTTCGCTATGAAGACGGCGCATAATGCGATCAGTCCTGCGAAGACAATCTCGAAGGCTATCTCAACCAGGATGTAGTAAGCAAACGCTACATAGACATCACTGTTCATGGCGTTGGAGTTGACTACGGTGTAGAGAATATGGGATATAGCCTTCTTTGTATAATAGGTATTGGCAGTAGCTTTTGAGCCTGTGAGCTTGAAAGTGTTGCCAAACTGTGTAAGCTGCGCATCGCCGCCGGCACGGAGCATCTGTTCGGAGTGCATGTAGGACGTGGCGCCCTGCGTGTAGTCGGTTATTACGAAGCCGTTGAAGCCCCATTCGTCCCTTAGTATCTCCTGAATAAGCTGGTAGCTGCCGCCTGTCCATGTGGCGCCCACACGGTTGAAGGATGTCATGAGAGCCTGCATTGCGGGAATCTCAGCCGTGCCCATAACCTGGTTGCCGTCTTCATCCGTCTGGTAGCACTTGATCTCCACGGTGCCGGATTCGGACACCATGCGGAAAGGCTTGAGATAGATCTCACGCATTGCCTGTTCGTTAACCCATGAGCATACGCCGTTGTCATCCCTGTGGATTTCCTGTTCGTTGAGGGCGAAGTGCTTGGCAAAGGCATACATTCCCTGGCTAGCAGCTCCCCGTACTGTATGGGAGGCCATCTCGCCGGAGAGGAAGCTGTCTTCGGAGTAGTACTCAAAGTTTCTGCCCTCGAACGGAGTCCTGTGGATGTTCATTGCGGGTGCGTACCAGCCGCTCACCTTGTCATCGAACGTGAGCCCGTCCTGCCCTACGTAGTATCCGTGGGCGTATGCAATCCTTGTGTTCCATGTAGCGGCCATGCACACCTCGGTGCAGTATGCAATGGAGTATGATGTCTGGTTGACCATTCCGTTGAGGCCTGCAGGACCGTCCAGATCCTTTGCCTGGGGCTTGCCTATGCTCACTGCGACTATGGTGCGGTATCCGGAAAGGTTGATGAGATCTCCGACCTCTGCCGTTGTCATGACGCTTACAAGTGCATCCCAGTCCGCCTCGTCATACGGAATTCCGCGGTAGTCTATAAGCTGCAGCCCCTCTGTATTTTCCACGCCGTAGGAGCCGGCCATGTCCGCTGTAATATCGCTGTCCGCAACAGGGCTGTTGGCAGCCTCGGCGTCACCTTTCTCTTCAAGCTTGGTATACAAAGCCTGGGATATGCGCTCTTTGTACTGGTACCCGTTTACCTCGTCATACTTTGAAGCTGTCTGGGCGTCCTGTGAGCCGTGTGTTACGGGCCATGAGCCTGCCCAGTCATTCCTCGTAAGATACGTGTTGCGGTCTATGTAGTTGCAGTTGCTGGTAACATCTGATGCCTCAGTTTTAGCGCCCCTTTCTGTAGCCGCCATCTCAAACCTGTTGGTTATCTCCGTTCCGGATGCAGATACGCTGTATGTGGTGGCGTCTGTCTCGTCTACTTTGTGGGTGTATACAAAATCAGAGTCGCCAATGGTGGTCTCACCTTCTGTTGCGGGATAATGGCCTATCTCCGCAAGTCCGTTGGCCACTTTTGCGTCGTATGTTACGGTGGTGTCCTTTGTGAGGATGTTGTTCACGGCCTCGTGGGCGTCCTTTGCAACAGTGAGATAGTAATTACCGGCCTCTAAGATGTAGGTCTTGTTGTTGACGTCATCATAGGTGGTGAGGTCACTGCCGGAGACGGTTATGGTTACTTCTTCATTTCCGCCTTTAGCCTCAAGGATGCCTGTCTTTGCGTATCCCACAAGGGATACGGCAGACTTCTCTATATGGTTTGTTATGTCATCCTGTGTATAAGGCACGCTGACGTAAACCTGGACTACATCCTTGCCGTCATAGTCTCCTGTATTGGTTACCGTGAGGGTTATGGTGAAAGTATCGCTGGATGCATCATATGAGAACTCCGGGGTGCTCCATGAGAAGGTTGTGTATGAGAGGCCGTATCCGAAGGGATACTGCACCTCATCCGCATAGTTCCAGCTGCTGCCTGTGGAGTTGTATATGGCAGAGGTCACAGGGGTTGATGCATTGCCTTTACCTAATACCTGGTCATAGTAGCGGGTCTCGTAATACTTGTATCCGACGTAGATGCCCTCGTCATAAGAGACACCATAATAACCCGTTTCCGTTTCCTTGCTTGTGTACGTGTAAGTGATGTCTCCCATGTTCTGCATTGCAGGGGATGAAAAGACATCATATGCCATGGTGTCCACAAGGTGTCCCGAAGGGGTTGTTGTGCCGCTTATGATGTCTGCAAGGGCGTATGCCGCCTGGTCTCCGCCTGCCGGAGCCCAGATGATGGACTTGATGTTTTCATAGTCTTCCGTCCAGCCGAGTTCCATCATGTTTGTGGAATTGACCACCAGGATTACGTTGTTGAAGCTTTCGTTAAGATGGCTTATGACGTCCAGTTCAACTGAATCCGGCTCCAGGTAACTCTTGGACTTATCTTCATCCGTGGTGGCATAGCCTCCCATGAACCTGGCCTCGTCATGGCTCTCGCCGCCCACTCTGGACATAATGAAGACTGCCGTGGTGTTGCTTGAAGCTATGCTGCTGAAATTTGAAACCTTGCTCTCCAGAGTTGACCAGGGAACCTCGTTTATGGCCCAGCTGCAGCCTGTGAGCGTTACGCCGCCCCTGGAATAACCGGACTTTAAATAGTAATTCCAAAGGTCTGTATTGACATCAAAATTGCAGTCTTCGAAGGCCTGCTTGAGCGTTACGTCGGATGTGGATGTGCCTGATCCGGTGCCGCCTATTACGAAGTCAACGGAAGACTGTGAGAAGAAGGCTATCTTTGCCTTGTTGTCTGCGCTTGTTGCCAGGGGAAGCCCGCCGTCGTTCTTCAAAAGGACGAATCCTTCTCCGGCGGCCTCCCTCACATATGTCTGCTCATCCGCATACAGATCATCGAATGAAGTGTGCACGGGGTTGTTGTATGTCATCTCGCCGTCTGTGCCGCCGGATTTCGTAGTGCCTACGAAGTCACGGAGAACGCCGTCAAAATACTTGGCCACAAATGGCAGAAGTATCATGATTACGAGAAGAATCGCAATGACCACGCTCAGTATCGTTGTATACGTAACAGCACGCTTCTTCGTGACCGGTTTCTTGTTTTTAGCCATTCAATCTCTCCTAGAATCCCTGACAAAGACGTCCTCCGGCCGTCCTGTCGATGCGACAATGGCTTCTCTGCACGCTGCTGCTTACAATTCCTTATATAAAAGAAAAGCGGGATACTGCCGCATCCCGTTTTCTACTACTCGCCGGGGTTTAAACCCCTGCATATCACTTAAATCCAGCCTATACGATTTCCCAGCTTAGTGTGTTGAGGCTGTATAAGTGTATGTGGCACGGGCATAGCACGTGCCACTTTTTTTCGTAGAAAAAAAGTTTGTTTACGGTAGATTTACCTATTGTCTATGTACTTTTCTCCGTCCCGTTCAACTTGCCTGTGGCCCTCAGGCGGTTTCCGGGCTGGCGCATTGCCAAGGGGTAAAAATACCCTCTGCATCACAATACATCCTGCACTATAGCACCCCCTCATTTCGTCAAAAAATATTGCAATGCATTCTATAAGATTGCATTCCTTCCGATTCGGGCGGGTGCTTGGTTCAAAATTCCAACAAGCGTCAGAATTTTCAATGCACCATTGGCCAACCATCTTTCTTTCCAAAATTTATATAACCAAATGTTTCTAAACGGCTTGAAAATGAAAAAAATTTTCATTTATGGCCCAACTATTGTGCACTTTTGAGAATTTGTAACATTCCTGGAAGCTCCGTCATGCACGCCCATATGAGATAGTCTGTGTTTTCCCTGTGACGCTAGTCCGTTTTCCCCGGATAAGTGCACAGCAGACTTTATAAATTTATGCAGTTTACTGCAAAGTACACCTTACAGATTTTCCAGAAATCTGCCAACTATACTTTGCAGATTTCTCCAGTTTTGTGCAAAGTATACTTTGCACTTTTATCCCTGCGTGAGTATCTTGGGCCAATTAAAGGCCCCCCTGAGGGTGCCTTGGATGGATGATATATGAGGATGAATGCTACTTTACGAAGCGCTTCAAGCGGTCTGCAAGCACGGCGGCAAGGACTACCTTTACGAGATCCGGCAGGATGTATGGATATACGCACCAGGTGAGGGCGAACTGCAGGTTATCCGTTGTGGCGCTGCCCTTGTAGATCAGCATGTACCAGAGGGTGCCGAAGAAGTAACACACCAGGACGCCTATTATCATGGCCAGAAGCAGTACGGAGAACTGTATGGCCCAGACGGCTCCCTTGCGCTTGGCCCTGCCGCCGAGGCGCTTGAGGTTGTCGGATGCGAAGCCTGTGAGGAGTGCCGTGAAGATGAAGCCAACAACGTATCCTGCAGACGGAGATGCTATGAGGGCGTAGAAGTTCTTGAAGTTTGCAAAGACGGGGATGCCAATGATGCCCATGAGGATGTACACCAGGACGCACAGCGTGCCCCTCTTCCAGCCCAGGAGGCCTGCCGTGAGGCAAATGGCCAGCGTCTGCAGGGTTACGGGAATGTCTCCCACAGGCACTGAGATGTATGAGCACACCGTTATGACGGCTGCGCATATGGCTATGTAGCACAGGTCCAGGAGTGCCCTGCGCCCCTTGCCCTTCTTCTTGCTCTGCGCTTTTTCCAGCTGGCCGTTCTCGTCCAGCGGCTTGTGTTCTTCTTCCTCAGCCATTATATGTACCGCTTCCCTTCATATTCTCCGGTACAGGATACCAGCGGGCTTGGGAGGAAGTCAAACACACCCGGGCTGTTTGAGGCGGGTATGAAGCGATGTTTGTTCATAACGCACACTGAAGCTGTGCAGTCTGCCCTGTTGTGGGCAAAGCTAATGCCCCGGGCTTGCCGGGGCACTGGTATGTGTGTTGTTGTATGAGATTGTGTTACTTTCCATCGGGCTCTGCCCCCGGCGTGGGGCTCTCTGTTGCAGGTGCGGCAGGAGTCTCCGTAGTGTCTGCAGAAGGCGCCTGGGATGCAGAGTCCGTGTCTGCGGTCCCGGAGTTCATCTGCCGGATGAGCTTTGAGAGAGCATCCTGGGAGAGCTGTTCATCGCAGCTCTTGAGCTTTCCGTATGCAAACTTGTCATGATGAATCGTCATAGCGTAATCTCCGCTGCTTAGGGGTGTGTGAACCCACACTTATGCACATTGGCGCTTTGCTGGCCGGCGTGCAGGCCGCTGGACAGGCCGCCGTATGGACCTGAATAGGCCTTGGACGGGGCTATGGATGGGCCTGTAGAGGTCCTGGACGGAGCCCGGATAGGCTCTGGAAGGACCCGGAAGGGCCGTTGGGGAAAAAGGTTAAGCCTGCTGTTTCCGCTTGCGGGACATGAAGGAGGCGCGCAGGGCGTTGAGAACGGCCAGGAGCATTACTCCTACATCCGCCACGATGGCTATGATGAGCGGGAAGTCGTAGATGCAGAGTGCGAGGATCATGATGGCAAGCTTGATAACTAAAGAGCCTATGATGTTCTCGTACATTATGGAGCGGGTCTTTTTGGCTATCTGGCGGCCCTTGGAGATGAGGGTGAGCTTGTCCGAGATGAGGACTAAGTCGCTGGCCTCTATGGCGGCGTCGGAACCTACTTTGCCCATTGAGACGGAGCAGTCCGCCGTGGTCATGACGGGGGCGTCGTTTATGCCGTCGCCAACGTAGAGGAGCTTGCCGCGCTCCTTGAGCTTTTCCGCAGCCTCCAGCTTCTGGTCCGGCAGGAGGCCGGCCATGCACTCGTCCAGGCCGGTGCGCCATGCTATGTTCTCCGCTCTGCCGGAGGAGTCTCCGGTAAGCATTACGGTGTATTCTATGCCTTCTGCCTTGAGAGCGGCAACGGCTTCGGGAGATTCGGGACGGATGGTGTCGCCTATGGCCACAAATCCCATATATTCGCCGTCCAATGCAACGTATACTATGGTGTCTTCGCTCTGCACGGGCTCAAATGAGATGCCGTTCTCTGTGAGGAGCTTTGCGTTGCCGCAAAGGAGCGTTTTGCCCTCTGAAGCGCCCTTGAGGCCTCGGCCGGCAAGCTCTGTGACGTCATCCACGGAGATGACAGTACGTATGTCCTTGAAGGCCTCTGCTATGGGGTGCGTGGAGAACTTCTCAGCGGCAGCTGCAAGCTGGAGGGTTCTGTCATCCGTGCTGTCCGTTATGGTGAATGTGCCTTCGGTGAGGGTTCCGGTCTTGTCAAATGCGGCAACCTTGGCAAGGGCCAGGGCATCCAGGGAGGTGGCTCCCTTTATGAGGACGCCGAGACGGGCGCAGGCTCCGATGCCGCAGAAGTATGTAAGGGGCACCGAGATGACCAGGGCGCAGGGACATGAGATTACGAGAAAGTTGAGACCGGTGTATATCCACTGGCGGTATGTCTCCCAGAGGTACCCCCCTGCGGATACGCCGCAGATTATAGTGGGCACGATGACGGCAATGATTACCGCCAGGGCGCATACTATGGGCGTGTAGTATTTTGCAAACTTGGTTATGAACTGCTCAGACTTGGACTTGTTTGCAGAGCTGTTCTCCACAAGCTCCAGAATCTTGGCAACGGCAGAGTCCTTGTACGCACGGACTACAACCGCTTCCAGGACGCCGCTCAAGTTGATGGATCCGGAGAGGACGTCATCCCCTTCCTTCACGTCCTTGGGCGCCGGCTCTCCGTTTAAGGACTTTAGGTCCAGTGAGCTTGCGCCGTTCGTTATGCGGCAGTCCACGGGCACCTTTTCGCCGGCCTTTATCAGGATCATGTCCCCTTCATTGAGCTCTTCCGGAGCCACTATGTGCTGCTCCCCGTTCACGAGGAGTGTGGCGTGTTCGCTCTTGAGGTCCATGAGGGCAGCGATAGATGACCTTGAAGACCCTACGGCCACGGCCTGGAGAAGTTCTCCCACGGAGTACAGGAGCATTACGGCAACGCCTTCAAAGAAGCCGTCTCCCTCCAGTATCCCTAAGACTATGGCGCCTAAGGAGGCTATGGTCATGAGGAAGTTCTCGTCAAAGATCTTGCCCTTTATAATGTTCTTGCCCGTCTTGACTAAAACCTTCCAGCCTGCCGCAAGGTATGCGACACCGTACAGGCAGTATATGACAATCTTCAGCGCCAGGGACTTGTCATCCAGCCCCATGAGGTCCATTACAAGGGGCGGTATGAAGAACACCACGGACACTATTATCCATATGATGTCCCACTTGTGCTCCTTTGCAAGGCTCACCTTGTGCTGGTTCCCGGACACGATCTTGACGTCCTCAAAGTGAGTTATCGTGTATATCGCCTGGGCGCGCGCATTCTCATTCTCCGTCTTGAGCATAATCTGCTCATTGACAAAGTCCACAGAGGCTTCCACGCCCTCAAGCTTGTTGAGGTCTCCCTCCAGTATTCTGCAGCAGTTGGCGCAGCACAGGTCCTTGACCTTGAGCTTCTCCACTCTAGGGCCTGTGGGCACGTTCGCCGTATCTCCGACCACCTGGACGTCTTCAAAGTGGTTGCAGCAGTCCTTGACCTCTTTCAAGGCCTCGGGGCTGCACACCAGCCTCGCTTTCTGTCCCATGAAGTCCACGGCGGCTCTGTCCACCCCCGGAATGCGCTCCAGCTCCTCCTCCAGTTCCCTGGCGCAGTTGGCGCAGTCCAGTCCGGTCAGCTGCAATGTGTAATCATTCATTGCAATGCTCCTTCGCCATCTCCACCATAATCATTATATGACTGTCCGCAACAGAATAAAGTATCTTCTTTCCTTCCCTTCTGCACTTGATCATCCTGTTGTCCTTGAGAATCCTGAGCTGGTGCGAAACGGCGCTCTGGTTTCCGCCGACCGCTTCGCAAATATGATCCACGCAAAGCTCTCCGTCCGAAAGAGCCAGAAGAATCTTGACCCTTGAAGGCTCCGAAATCGCCTTGAACCTTGCCGCCATCTCTTCAATATAAGTATCCGTGGGCATCTTCTCCAGAACAGAATGCACTCTCGCTTCATGCAGAAGCTCTTCATCTTCGCTGTGTAACATGGCTGTCCTTCGTATAGCGTAATCATATGAATTGTTGTTCATATGTTGAAACGATTATATGTCCGAAGATGGTGAAAGTCAACCGATTTCATGTGAAATTTCTGTCACACAGCCCGGTTGGCAGATCTTATACAGAGTGTCTAATAACCCGTGCATGAGCCATACTGCGACCCCTTTTGCTCTGTGGGCTATGTTTTGCGTCTTGCGAAGATCAGTTTTGTGCAGTCTGCCCAACGAAAAAACGAGAACAGAAAACCCGGCTCTCAAAGAGTACCGGGTCTGGTGTATGGGTATGATATGCGATGTCTTACGTTTCATCCTTCTTGGGCATAAGATCTTCCGTGGGGATGTTGTACTTCTCACGTATCTTGTCCACAAACTCCTCAAAGGGTACGGCCTTGCCGTTCCGCAGATCGTTGAGCGTCATGAGAGATATGGCATCATCCTCTTCCCTGGACATGCCGTCCGTGTCTATGGAACCGGGCATGTGCACGTCAAACGGAAGCCCGTTGCGGGCTATGATCAGCGTATACAGCAAGTATACGGCCACTGAGACGGGAATACCCATCTCGCTGAGAATGGCCTCCGCCTTCGCCCTGGTCTCGGGCTCCATCGTAACCTCTATGCTGAAAGTCTCTAACATATTAACCTCCTTGTATCATTGTTATTCACATTTGAATACCCCTTCCTTGGGGACTCTGTACCTGTCGCACAGGCCGTAGATGAAAGCATCATACGGTATGCGTTCGCCGTCATCCAGAAGCCGGCTGGCCTCATGAACTGCGGCGAGAGTCTTGTCGTCCGTCACATTGTCCTGCTCCAGCACCATCTCCAGAAGGGCCGGAAGCATGAATGCAGGCATGCCCTGGCACCTCACAATCTCCTTGATGACCCAGACAATGTGCTCCTCTGCGGTTATGCCGTACTCTGCAAGGACAGCTCTGACCTTCTCCAAAAGGTCTGCGTCCACTTCAATTTCCCAGTCACACTTCCCGTCTTCTTCCATATGCAAAATCCTCCTCATGCAGCTGTTTAGGGCCACATTATAAGCCGCATCTTCTTTATCTCAAAACGGATATCCCTCCGCGCAGAAAGAATTTTTGAGGCCGGAAAGACCCGGAAATGGGCCACTTTTGAAGCCCGGAAAGAGGATCCGGGCAATAGAAAACCCGGCGCTGGTTGGGTGCCGGGCTTGAGGTATGGCTGCTGGATTGAACGGGCTCAGGAGTCGGTTTTGTCTGCGGGAGCGGGCTTGGGAGCGGTGTCACAGATTATGACCAGCTCTTTGAGGGCTCTGGTGTAGGCTATGTACTTCTCGTTGTCCGTGAGGTCTGCGTCATAGACGGCCACGGTGGAGAATTCGAGGCCCTTGGACTCGTAGACGGTCATGAGGTTTATTTTGTCCTTGGACACTTTGCCCGTCTTGCGGAGGATGTTGTACGTGGTGCGGGACAGGGCCTCGAGGTTGTCTGCGGAGCATATGATGGCCTTGAGGCCTTTCTTGCCGGACAGATATGAGGTGATGCCGCGGGATGGAAGGTATTTGACCGGTTCGCCGTCAAAGCCTGTGGGCAGCATCTGGACGCCGAGGTTCTCGGATACGAAGTTTACGATGTTGTTGGTGTTGCGGTAGTTGATGTCCAGGTTGTATACGGTAAAGCCTAAGAGATCCCAGCTCTTGAGGCCGCGGAAGGGCGTTATGTTCTGCTTGAGGTCTCCGAAGACGTTGAAGACTGCACGGGTGTTTATGGTCTTTAAGATGTAATACTCCGGCTCCGAGATGTCCTGCGCCTCGTCTATGAAGAGGTATGCGTACTTCGGAAGGAGGTCATAGCCGAGTTTGGTGAGGATGAGGACCAGGGCATAGAGGTCCGACTTTATAAGGGGCTTCGTGACTACCCCGTACTTTATCTTGAGCGGCCGGACGAGTTCACGGTAGAAGAAGCGGAGCACGTCTATGGTGCCCTCGCTCTTGCCGATGGCAACGAGGTCCTTCATGCCCTTCAGGACGTATGCAAAGTCCAGGGCGGGGGCGAACTTGTCTGCAATGGCCTGCACCCAGATGAGGGCTGATCCTATCTCCTTCACCAGGGCCTCGCGCTTTTCTATGCCGTCTGCATACAGATACTGCTCCACGCCGAAGTCCCGTATCTTGTACCGCTTCAAATCGGCTATCTCCTTCTCCACGTTGGAGCGGAGAGTCTGCAAATCTGTCATGGCCTCCGCGCATATCTTGCCGGAGTTGGATGCGATGTAGCGGATGGACTTGTAGAACGAGAAGAGCTCACGGTAGAAGTATGCGTAGCCCTTCATGCGCTCATCCGTGAAGATGAGGCC
Source organism: Clostridia bacterium (assembly GCA_021204585.1). Classification (GTDB taxonomy): domain Bacteria; phylum Bacillota; class Clostridia; order Christensenellales; family Borkfalkiaceae; genus Coproplasma. Next base: position 28,976 of record JAJPZC010000151.1, on the reverse strand, counting down.
TAAGAATTCGCGGATGTCCTGCACGCAGTTGAACATGTTGCGGAAACGCTTGGTGTAGTACAGGCTCCCGGCACGCTCCTTTATCTCGCCTAAAACGCACCTGCGGACACGGACGGAGCTGTTCTTAATCCTGTCATACTCTGCGCACTGCTCATCGCAGGCACGCATGACGCCGTCCACCATGTCACGGCACTCGGGGGCGGAGAATATGCCAAAGACCCCGTCATATATCTTAGCTAACTTGCTGTCTATGTCCTCCATGAAGTCGTTGGAATAGAGATAGGTAAGGTAGTCTGCGGACACGTGAAGGTGACTGTCTATCTTGTCCTCTATCTCCACGCCTGCGTTCTTCAGGACCATGCCAAAGTAGTTGTCAAGCGTGCTGGTGCGCACCTTTTCCAGCTCCAGGATCTCTGAGAGTTCGTCTATGAAGGCGTTGAATGAGTCCGAAGGAGTAATTACGAGTACGTCCGTGGGATGAATGCTCTCGTTGTTGTACATTATGTATGAGAGGCGGTGCAGAAGAACCATGGTCTTGCCGGCTCCGGCAACACCCTGCAGCACAAACTCATCCTTGTCCGGAAGGGTTATGACCTCATACTGCTTCTCCTGTATGGTCTCTATTATGTCTGTTATTTCCTGCTTCTCGCGGCGGCTCTCCAAAATCTCCCTGAGGAAGGGGTCAAATATGAGGGTCTCATCCCTGCCAGCTATCTCTTCCTTGGAAAGATAGTCATCCACGGACAGGTACTCGTTGCGTATCTCTGTGACCTTGCCGCTGTGGGTATGAACCGCCCTGCGCAGAATGAGCTTGTAATCATACTCGTTTATGGAAAAAGACGTGCGGCTCTTCTGGTAATACCTGCGTGCAAGCGGCGCGCGCCAGTCCACTATCTCCAGGCCCTCATCCCCGCGCTTTCCTATGTAGTAGCTGTTGTAGCCCTCTATGGGGTCCGTAAGGTCCATCCTGGCAAAGTAGGGCTCATCGAAGAAGGGCTTGTACTCCCTCATCTTTGCCCTCACCTTCGCTATCTCCTCGTCCAGCTCCAGCGTCCTTCTGTACTTCTCCGCATTGTAGTCCGGGCCCGTGCGGAGCTCTTCCTTCTCAGCCTTGGCGGCCTTCTCCTTGTCCTGGAGCTTCTTTAGGTACAGCCCTTTGAGCGTGGCCATAACGGCGGCTATATGAGTGTTCTCATACTCCACCTGCTTGTCCATGTCCAGAAGGTCCATGAAGAACTGCTTGTCCGGCTCTTTATGGGGGCTTATGAAGTTTTTAAGCTTCTCAATGTCTGCCATAAAAATAGTGTCCTGATAACTGATTTTACCATACAAAACTGCAATAATCAAGACAAAATGCAAACAAATTTGCCCTCAATCTAAAATTCTGCAATAAGCCTCAGTCCCCGCACATATGTGCGTATTTTGCCCTCATGGAGCCTTTCCGGATGGCGTATGCCTTGACATCCCTCCCCGCCATTTTGTACAATACAGCCGCCCGGAGGGCCCTTGTGCGGCCCCGGGGACGGCTCTAAAGAGGCCGTCTGCAATGCCCCTCAGAAGGATGCAACGCATGGAAGACTTCCTTGACTGCAGAATAAGACCTGTATACTTCCGCTATCTTGCCGCCGCCTTCGGCAGCAGTTTTATCGCGTGCGTGTACAGCATGATAGACTCTGCGGTCGTGGGCCAGTATTACGGCCCGGACGGAGCCTCCTCCATGGTGGTCACGGCCCCCTTCTGGAGCATCATGATAAGCTTAGGGCTTCTCATGGGGCTGGGCGGCGCCGTGGTCTTCTCTTCGCTCCGCGGGCAGGGTAGCGCAAACAAAAAGCAGTCCAACGAGTTCTTCACGGTCTCCTTAATTGGCTGCCTCATCTTCACCGTCATAATAATGGTGCTCCTTTTCACCTGCGAGGACCAGATACTCACCCTCTTCGGGGCGGATGAGAACGTCCTTCCCATAGCCCGTGAGTACATGACGTATGTCCGCTGGTCCGTGCCCTTCTTCGTCTTCGGCCAGGCGCTCATAGCCTTCCTCCGCAATGACGGCGCCCCTGGCCTTGCCACCTGGTGCGTTGTGGCCGGCGGGGTGTTCAACATCGTGGGAGACTTCGTATTCACCTTCACTCTTGACATGGGTGCCATGGGAGCAGGCATAGCCTCCGCAGGCGGAGGAGTGCTGAACATCATAGTCCTCGTATGCCACTTCTTCTCCAAAAAGAACACCCTCCGCCTGGAGCTCCCCGCTCACTTCTTCCGGCAGTTTGGCAGGATTGTTGTAGTAGGCTTCGCCGCCTTCTTCATAGAGATTGCCGCAGGGATCATAACCATCATCTTCAACAACCAGATCCTGAAGTACCTCGGCTCCACAACCCTTGCAGTATACGGCGTCATAGGCAACATCGTAATGTTCGTCCAGTGCTGCTCCAACAGCGTAGGCCAGGCTGCCCAGCCAATGCTGTCCGTGAACTACGGAGGCCGCCGCCCGGACCGCATCCGCAAGATCATGTGGTATGCCATAGGCACGGCTTTGGTTTTCGGCGTCATCTGGATAGTCCTCTGCGAGGCCGGGCCCAACTGGTTCACCTGGATCTTCATGTCACCCACGCAGGAAGTTTTGGACGTTGCCCCCGCCATAATACGAATCTACGCCATCTCATTCATCCTGCTTCCATTCAACGTCTTCTCCACATACTACTTCCAGGCCATCCTAAAGAACGGCATATCCTTCATAATCTCCATAGGCCGGGGCATAGTGATAAGCGGCATCCTGCTCTTCGTCCTGCCCCTCATCTCCCCTTCCGCCATCTGGTACTCAATGCCCATAACAGAGCTCCTTGTGGCAGTCTTTGCCGTCATAATGATGATTGTCTCCGCCAGGAGGAAGCCTACGGGAACACTGCAGACAGCCTAAAAATGGCAGAATATATGGGGCCTTTTACGAATCTGCATATTTCGCAGAGGCAAAAGCCCAGCAAATCTGCATATTTCGCAGAGGCAAAAGCCCAGCAAATCTGCATATTTCGCAGGGGCGGAATCCCTGCAGTTCTGCATGATTCAGATAAAAATGCTTGCATATAATAACGAAACAGCCGTCCGGGAATGTCCTGGGCGGCTGCTTTGTTGTGCTTGTTTGGTGATGTTTAACAATTTAAGGCCTTCAAAATAAGACGAGTAATGAAGTAATCAGGATTCTGGGTTTACTCGAAAATGCCGTAATAGGTGAGGGTTTTTACAAATCTGCATAATTCGCAGGGGCGAAATCCCTGCAGTTCTGCATAATTCAGATGAAAATGCTTGCATATAATAACGAAACAGCCGTCCGGGTATGTCCTGGATGGCTGCATTGTTGTGCTTGTTTGGTAATGTTTAACAATTTATGGCCCTTCAAAGTAAGACGAGTAATGAAGTAATCAGGATTCTGGGTTTACTCGGAAATGCCGGAATATGTGAAGGTTTTTACAAATCTGCATAATTCGCAGGGGCAAAATCCCTGCAGTTCTGCATGATTCAGATGAAAATGATTGCATATAATAACGAAACAGCCGTGCCGGTTCACTGATTGACGCTATAAAATTACACGCATTATTTGAATCAATCAAAAGTTTAATATATATTATCATATTAGCGCTTCACGCGTAAAATCTGTAACAAAATTCTCAAGTTTTCAGGGGTGTCTTGTAACAATTTTCTTGGAGCTGAAACAGCCGTCCGGGTATGTCCTGGGCGGCTGTATTGTTATGCTTGTTTGATTACTCATCAGTTGTTTTGATCACGATCAACTGACTATACCTTATCATGGACAACGATAAGTTCGCTAAGTGCTCTTGTATAAGCTATGTATTTTTCGTTGGCGGAAAGGTCGTTATCACAAACGACAACAGCTGAGAACTCAAGGCCTTTGCTTTCATAGACCGTCATGACATTGATCCTATCCTTGGCAACCTTATTGGTCCTTCTGAGAAGATTATATGAAGCGTCTTTAAAGGCATGTAAGCTTTCATCAGAACAGATAATTGCTTTAAGTCCCTTCCGTTGAGAAAGATACGCAGCTGCGTTTTTGGCAGAAAGAGTCTTGACCGGTTCCCCGCTAACTCCAACGGGTTTCATGTCAATTCGCAGTTCGCTGGCCACATAGTTTACTATCTCATTAGTGTTACGATAGTTTATATCTAGATTGTAAACATCGAGGCCAATACTGTCCCAGCTTTTAAGTCCTCGGAATGGTGTTATATTCTGCATTAGATCGCCATAAATATTGAAGACGGCGTTCTTGTTTATGGTCTTCAAAATATGGTATTCCGGCCATGAGATATCCTGTGCCTCATCTATGAACATGTACGCATACTTAGGTGTAAGGTCATATCCAAGTTCTGAGAGAATGTACGCAAAAGTATACACATCACACTTCATGAACGACGTTGTTTTAACTTTATATTCCTTCTTCCTAGGTAGCACGAAGAAGTTGTAAAAATGTTCTATAACATCTTTGGCCTTCTTGCACTTCCCGATATCATCCAGGGACTCAGCATCATGCATTACATGAGCAAAATACAGTATCGGGGCAAGCCCATCTGATACCCTCTGAACAAGAGAACAGGCAGAATCTATCTCCGAAACAAGATTCTTATATCTGACTGTTTGAGCACTACGCGGTTCATCATCCGTACTGGACTTCTTTTTGCCATATTCAGCATCCAACAAATCATTCTGAACATTGTTCTTAAGTGCAAGCAAATCATTGAGGGCGTCCGTACATATCTTGCGGGAATCAGATTCGAGATAACATATTGCCTTGTAGAATGAAGAGAACCTTTCGATAAGAGAAGCATACGAATATTTTTTTAACTCGTCAATGGAAGCTAATGAGCTAAATTCCAACACATCCCTGATGCAATCAACCATTTTGGTAAATGGCTTTGAGTAATTGGTATCATCCGTAATCTCTCCCAAGACAGTACTCTGTACACGAATGGAACTGTTCTTAATCTTACCATATGCATTAATCTGCTGCGTACATGCTTCAAGAATCCTAATGATAAGATCTTTCTCCTGATCAATTAGCTTAGTGATCCCACCATATGTTTTGCCAATATAATCCTCAACATTCTTGACAAACGACATCGAGTAAAGATATTCGAGATAGGCCCTCTTAGGTGAGACTGACAAGTCTATTTTATCGGAAAAATCCAGTTCTGCGTTCTTTAGAACAGACATGAAATAGCTATCAATTGTGCTAGTGTGAAGGTTTGATATTTTCAGCACTTTGGAAATGCCTTTGATAAAATCATTGTAGGAATCTGATGGCGAAATCACAAGAACATTAACAGACTGGATCTTGTCTTTATTACTGGCCAGCAAGTATGCAAGTCTGTGTAACAAGACCATAGTTTTGCCTGAACCTGCCACACCTTGACACACAAACTGATCTGAGGCGGGAAGTGAAATAATCTCATACTGTATTGCTTGTATAGTCTTGATTATATCAACAATCTCAGTCTTCTCTTTGCGACTCTTAAGAACATCCTTTAAATAAGAGTCAAAGACCATGGTCTCATTTACATCAGCCAACTCTTCACTCGAAAAGTAATCTCCAAGATAAGGCCCATCATCTGCAATTCTCTTCACCTTATCTTTATCGAGTTCTAACACCCTTCGAAGAATAACATGATAATCTATACCATTCACATGGTATAAAGGCTGCTGTGATGCATAATATGCCTTTGCAAAAGGACTTTCCCATCCGACAATCTCTAAATCTGTATTAGAAGTATATCCTATATAGTAGCTGTTATATCCTCCGTCTTCATCATACAAATCTGCCCTTGCAAAATAGGGATCTACCTTAATTGACTCCAGATCTTTAACCTTAGCATCATCTCTTTTGATTTGCGCTTTCAGTTGCGTCATACGCTCAACTTTGTACTTATCAGAGCCTGGTGTTTCCCGTTCATCATCCCTTTCTTTCTCCTTGCGCCCTTCCCAGCCTTTTTGTTCAGCGATCTTCAGATCAGCAAGTGTCAAGACAGCATTCAAATGGTCGTTCTCAATCTGCATTTGCCTATCATGATCTTTAAAATCATGGAAGAACTGCTTGTCAGGATGTTTGTTTGGGCTAATAACCTGCTTAAGCTTGCGCATTTGATTGTTGTCCATAAACAGTATCCCCCTATAGCTAATATCAAAGTGTATTGTGCCCATACATGGGCACATATGGCAAAATCAACAAAAGCAGCAGTCCATTTCAACAGACGGCTGCTTTGTGATTATTATGATCTGAATAAACTACTCTTCCGTGGGCTCCTCAGTGTGCTCTTCCACAGGCTCTGTCTCAGGGACACTCTCTGGAATGGAATCATTTGCGGGCTCTGCTGCAGGCTCCTCTGCGGGTGTATCTTCTGCAGGTTCTGCGGCAGGCTCTGCGTCCGGAACGGGCTCTTCTGCTGCAACAGGATCTTCTGCAGCGGCAAGGTTTTCTGCGGCCGGCTCTTCAAGTATAGGCTCCTGCTCCTGGATGTCGTCCTCAAGGGCGTCATCTTCGGCTATGTCCTCGTCCAGGGCGATGTCTTCGTCCTCCAGGGCTTCTTCTGCCTCTTCGGCCTCGTCCAGGGCAAGATCAATGTCATCCAGATCGTCTTCGGACTCAGGGGTCTCGTCTGGCTCCCCGGCGAAGTCGGAGGCGCAGAGGTCAAACATCATGGACATGGAGAGCTGTTCGCCGGGACCGTGGTTCTCCCAGTCGGAGCCGGATGAAAGGATGTCGTCGAATGCTATGGAGAGCTGCACGTCGCCGTCATGGCGGTGCTGCGAGAGGTCGTTGCGGCGGATCTTGAGCGTGGAGTTGTCTGCCGTGGAAAGGATGCGGCGGACGGTGGTCTTGCTTACGTTCTCAAGCTCCGGGAAGCCGAACTTTTCTGCATTCTTGCTGAGGTATGACGTGAGCCCTTCGTAGGACCAGCTGGAATCCAGGAAGCCTGCATACTGCGGCTCCCTGCTGGCTACGGAGATGACCCAGTCACGGGCTTCTGCAGAGACGCCGTGGCCGCGGCCCATGCTCTTTCTGGGCTTGTCATTGAGGGCGTACTCTATGCCGCCTTCATTGTATTTCTTGAGGCAGAGAATGACGGTGTTGCGGTGTATCTTCATGAGCTGGGCGATCTCGTCTATGGTGTACCCCTCAGCCTTGTGAAGCAGTATTTTGGCGCGTGAGACAGCCCTGGCCTCCATAGATCTCCTGCGTGTGATCTTCTTCAGGTAAGCCTTGTCCTTTTCAGTCAGCTTGAGCGTCGTTCTGCCTGCCATAACACCACCCCTGTTCTGGTCTATGTACATTATACACATGGCGCCGCGTTTATACAAGTCAAAACGGCCAAATTTGAAGATATTTTGCAGTTTTCGTTAACGCCGCAGGGCCGCATGGCAGGCTTGTGTCATGGTATATGCCTATTTCTCCCCAGCCCTGTTTTCTCTGGGTCTTCTGCGGCCATGAAAGCATTGCAGAAATTCAAAAGCCAGCCGGACTGGGGCTGGCGGTGGATTGCATATGAAGCTGGGCTAGGGCTAGCGGCATGCTTGCATATGAAACGGGGTTAGGGCTGGCCGTATGCTTTTGCATAAAGCAGGGTTGAGGCTGGCGGCAGCTGGCGTATGAAGGCGCCTGGATGAGCTGCCGCGTCTCAGACGGACTTGCGGCCGGCCTTGCGTTCTTCCTGCCTTGCTGCATATGCATCTTTCAGTATGCGGATGACCTCGTGGCCGTCCAGAGTACGGTATTTACTGTATGCGGAGTGTACCACGGTGGCGCTGGCCTGCCGGTATATCTCCCTGCTGGTCTCGCCTGTCGTAAGATGCCACAAGCGGTACAGATAGCCTGCCCACTGCATCTCCTCCAAAGGGAAGCAGACGCCCGGGTGGACATACTTTCTGTCTTCGTCTTCCAGGGTCTCCATGATATAAGCTGGCACCTCGTTCTGCATGCGGCTGAAATCCGCATCCAGATACTTTGCGGTCTCAGATCTCATGAAACCTCTTATGAAGGCTTTGCTGTCATATCCCCTTTCTGCGGACATCCCGAAGACCTCTGCCTGCAGCATGCACTGCTCCAGCCGGAAAAATCCGTTCAGTTCTTCATCGCTCATGTCAGGCCCTCCCGTGCGTCAAATTATCATCCTGCTCTCGTGGCAGGTGAGATAGATTATCTGGAAGGTGCGGGACAGATCCAAAAGGAGCGCCTTGGATGAGGCGAAGTGGGCTGCGTCCATGGTGCTGAACGGGTCGTCCAGAATGAGGAAGGGCTTCTCGCCGGAGTACATGTTGTCCAGGATGGCAAGACGGTAACAGAGCGCGCAGGCGGCACGCTGGCCGGAGCTGAGGTATTCCTCGCCCCTCTCCTCGCCCGCATGCTCAAAGCGCACGGTGAGGTCCCTTGTCATGTAGATCTTCTCCCCTGTGCTCTTGCGCAGGGCGTTCTCATACGCAGCGAATGAGCCGCTTATGGGGTTGGCATACTTGTCCTTGAGCCTGTCATCCGCAGCCTTCAGGGCGTCCCTTGTCTTTACTATGATGTCATAGTTTGCGGAATACCTTGCTATCTTCGCCGTGGATTCCTCGAGGTCGTTGTTCAGGCTTTGCTTGGTCTCAATGTCCTTCTCAGCCGAATTGATCTCCAGGGCCAGCTGGCTCCTTTCCTTGCTGACGGAGGATATCTCTGCGTTGAGCTCCTCTATGTCCACGGAGATGCCCTCGGGGCGCGACACGAGGTTCTTGTGGGCCTTGAAATCGTTTGCCTTGGCGGCGGCGTTCTGGTACGCCTCCTTGTATCCGCTGAAGCGGCGGGAGTCCTCTTCCGCCTCGGCCAAGGCCTCCTTGATGTTCTCAACTGTGTCTGAGGGCAGGCCGTACCTGTTGCAGAAGTCGCATGCAAAGCCAAAATGCTTCTGCATGCTGTCCCTCGTGGATTCCTCACTCTTCTGGGAGGAGTTCCTGCGCTCCCTCAAAGTGTTGTACCTGTTTATCTGGTCACGGATGGCCGCAAGGTTGTCTGCGAAGGCATCCCCCTCTATTCCGTACCTGCGGAAGAACAGGCGCAAGGTTGCAGCCTTGGTTTCCCTGGACTGCTGGTTTGTGCGGATCTCCCCTGTGCGGACGGCATCTTCCTTCGCATACTCCAGGTACATGTTGAAGTCCTTCTTAAAGGAGCTTGCCCCGAAGAGCACACCGCCTTCAAAGCTGTATCCGTACGGCATTATGATGGCGCCAATACGGTTTGCCGCCTCATCCCTCTTGTCCTTGTACGAAAGCTTGCTTGCATTCAAAGCCCCCGCACTATGCTGGCTTGAAGACTTCTTGTTGAGGTACAGGAAGCAGTCCAGAACGGCAACAATGAGGCCAACAACGATGAGGACTATGCCGGCTATGAGCTGTGCAAAGCATACTCCTATGCCCGCCACAAGCACCACGGCGGCAATGATCAGCAGCATGATGTTGAACTTGCCGAACTTTGCGCCGGCAGATGCCGCCAGCACGTCCGGGGCGGTGCTGTATGCCTCATCCGCCTCCTTGTACTGCGCCTCGTATGTGCCAAGGGCCTCCAGGGCAGAATCTTCCGGGAGACGGCCGTCAAAGCGCTTCTTCAAGGCGGTCTCCGTCTCTGTGGGAGTGCGTGCCATAAGGCCCGCTATGGCCACGTCCGCATCCTGCACGGCGTGCACGTCCGCTGAAACAAGGTCCAGCTGCTTCTCGTTGGGCGGAGCGGGCTGGAACTTTGCGGTAAGAGCCGCAAGGTCTGCCTCATCCTGTTCAGTGAAGGTCTTCTTCTCCAGTACGGCACACTCCGTCTCGCACGCTGCTATGGCCTTGCGGGCATCGCTTATATCGGCTACCTCCGGCACGCCGTACGGGTACCTGTCCAGTATTCCGTTGTATCCTTCCGCAGCGGCGTTCACGTTTCCCACGAGTTCATCGTAGTGCTCCCAGTCCGCACGAAGGGTGTTCTCCGTCTGCGCTGCGGATACCGCATGCCCAAGGTCCGCTATCTGCCTGTCCAGGTCATTCAGCCTTGTGTACTTCCCCTGGAGGCTTGCGGAAATCTTGTCGCGGTTGGCTATCTCGCTGCGGATCTTGTCCGCCCTGCACTTCTCCTCGTATATGAGGCCGCCCTTGCCGGACTTGTATGAGTAGTCCTTGGCGCGGCCTTCCAGCTTCTTAATGGCCTGCTGGAGGTTGGTGTCATCCGACGTGCCCTCCACGAAGTTGTTGAGCTTGGTCTTGATGCTGTCCGTGGAGTTTAAGTCTATCTCCTGTGAGGTTATGAATATGGTGCGCTCAAAGGAGTCCCTGTCTATGCCGAATATCTTCTCCCCTATGGGGTCTGCAAGGAAGGGCGCATTATCCCTGTCCGCAGAGAGCTCATACGTATCCTTGGTGCTGGATGAAGAGTCAAAGGTGCGCTTTATCCTGTACTTTATGCCGCCGTACTCAAAGATTACAACGCCGCCGTATGCGCCGGAGTCAAAGGGCAGATAGTGCGTCCTGTCGTTGAACTTGCTCTTCTTGGTGCTGCTGTCCATGCCGTAGAACATGGCCTTGAGGAAGGCCGCAAGCGTGGTCTTCCCGTATCCGTTGTCCTCGCATATGCAGGTGAGGCCTTCGTTGAAGTCAATCTTTACGGACTTGAACTTGCCGAAGCCCTGTATTACGCATGATAAAAGCTTCATAAGTCGCAGTCCTCCCCCTCAAGCACTCTGAGGCCGCAGTGAACTATCATCTGCTTCTCCTCGTCCGTAAAGTCTCCGCTCTCCGTCACATAGCGCACGAACTCGCCCTTCAAGGACATGTCCTTCTCATACGATGCCAGGTCTATCTTCTTCTTGGTCCTGTCCCTTACGATGAGGAAGAAGCACTGGTCCTTGAGGTAGCTGTACACGTCATCCTCAAAGAGGTCCGTGTCACAGTCCACCTCGCCCGTGAGGTTAACCCTGTATATGAACTTCGGGTTGAACTGCACCTGTGCCTTCACCCTCTCAGCCGCCGCATATGCATCCTTCAGCCCCGATATATCCACGCTGTACTCCAGTATCTGCCTTTCCGCACCGTCCACTCTCTTCACGAAGAACTTGCCGTTGGCGCCTATGAAGTTGAAGAAATGCTGGCCAAGCTCATCAAAGCCGCGGGGCTCCAGGCAGCCGGAATAGGCGTACACGCCCCTCTCATCCAGCATGGTGTAAGAAGGCATATGGATATGCCCCAGTGCCAGATAGTTGATGTTCCTGTTGCGGAGCTTTGGTATGCATACAAGATCCTTGCCCGGCACGTCCGACACCTGGCCGTGCATCATGACAATGTTGATCTTGCCGGGGTCCAGCTCCAGCGTTGCATACATGGAGACTGCGTTCTCCTCGCAGCTCTCTATGCCGTATATGTCCACGTTCTCGTACGAGTACTTCGTCCACGAAGTCCCGAACAGCTTGAGGTTGGGTATTTCCACACCCTCATATGAGGCCTCCCTGTCATGGTTGCCCCTCAGATACAGGAAGTCCACCATGGGATGGCTCTTTACCACGCTGTAAAAGAAGTCCTTGTCCTTCTTGTAAGGCTGGTCCCTGTCAAACACGTCCCCGCAGAGCATAACGGCCTTCACGCCGTTGTCTCTCGCATAGTCCGCAAGGTTCGCAAAGCTTTTCCTCAGCTCTCCCCTGCGAACCTCGGCTATCTCCTTCGGGAACTTGGAGTCCATCGGGGACCCCAGATGTATGTCCGCCGTGTGTATGATTCTCATAAAATCCCCCGCAGGCCGCACCCTTTGCGGCCCTCTGTTTACTTTCTCATGCAGTCCTGCGTGCCTCACATTGCGCCACAAGCCCCGGCACGCACAAGGGCTTATGACTACTTATTGGCAATCCCGCAAGGCCCCGTACAGAGCCCCTGCGGCATCCTTGCGACGCCCTGCGGCTCCGGTGTAAAGCCCGGTATCTTCCGGGCAAGGCCCGGGAACAGCAGGACGGAGTGCTTTCTTATGACTCCTTGTGGAAGTCAAACAGATTGAGCCCCACGTCATCGTTGAAGGTCCTCTCAACGATGCCGTCCATCTTCGTTATTACCATCTCGCACGTCGCAGACACCCACGCCCTGGTGAGATGCCCGCCTACGACTTTGCCGTTCTCATCCCCGGCGCTCATGTGAAGGTGTGAATAGAACTGGCCGTCCTTTGTGGTGACGGTGCCCCAGAGGGACACTATCTCATAATAGCCATCAAAGCAGTTGGCCTTGTACTGCTTCGTGTCCGTCATGAAGACCCCTGCCTCAAGCTTGTTGATGGCGCCGAGAGCCGACACCTCCGCAAGCCTGATGCCCTCTGCGGCGCACACTGCCGCAACCTGCTCCACTATCTCTTCGCCTCTGTCTATGCGGACAACCACCTTGCCTCCGCAAACCTTGTATTCCATACAACGCACTCCTTCCCCGCAATTCATGCGGGATTATGCCTGATTTGCCACCAAATTTCCCTGCCTCAAATACTTCAGATCCGCATGCCGGCCCGGACGCTAGCGCTGCAGCTCATACTCCTCTGCAAGCCTTGTGTTCCTTCTCTGCCTGACTCTTTCCTCCGGGTCCACAGAGAGGTCAAAGGGTATCCTTTTCTCCCTGCCAAGCTTCTTCAAATATATGTTGATGGCCGTGGAGAGAGACATTCCCAGCTCATCGCATACCGCCTCGGCCTGCGCCTTTACCTCCTCATCAACCCTTATGCATATCTGTGTCATACCTTCCCTCACAAGATTAAAATCTGTGGACTCCATTATATTGCGCCGCCCTAACGCTGTCAATCATTTTTCTATACATTGTATAGCAAAATTATTGCGGAACGGAGATTCCAAAGGAGCCTGTCCGGAGCGGACAAACTTCTTTCAACTCATTTCAACTCATTTCAACTCGTTTCAACTTGTTTCAACTTGTTTCAACTCGTTTCATTTTGCCGGGCTACAGGTACATTGCCATATAGACGGGAAGATATATGATGTCATCCTTCACGGCCACATTCCCTGTGTGCAGGACGTAGCCCTTGCCGATATACCGCTCATACCTGGCCTTAAGTCTTTCAAGTGAGGCAGAACCGCGACCAGTTGCATCCACAGCCCTAACATCGACGGGACATATCCTGTGGTCTTCATACACCATGAAGTCTGCATCTATGTCCGCCAGCTTGGAGACCCCGTCATAGTGCCTGTAGAAGTACAGATCCCGCCTGGACGGGGCAAGCATCTGGGCCACCGCATTCTCCAGCAGCATGCCTTCCTTTACTCCAAGACGGCCTGCCAAAACCTCATGATAAAGGGTGTACGTATCCTTCTTTACCAGATTATACAGTGTTACAAGCAAACCCGTGTCTGCCACATAGCACTTGAATGAAGTCTCACCCAGATTAGACCGGAGATAACCCTCCGGCTTGGCGCATTGGAGGCATCCATTGATTATCCCCGCATCATCCAGCCAGCAGAAGGCTCCAACGTAATTGTCATCCCATGATGCGTCCGGAGACAGATCTGTGATGTCAAACGTCTTGTCCCTGTCAGACAGCTGGCCGGGAATCTCCTTCAGCACGGCCTGCACCATTGTCTTTTCTTCGTCAGTCCCTCCGAATCTGGCCAGATACTCGGCATGGTCCCCCCAGATCATCTGCTTCGCCTGTTCCGCAAGGGCAAAGCCTTCGTCTGCACCGCTCATATATGCCGCTACGGCCTTAGGCATGCCGCCTACAAGCATGTATATTCTGAAGGCATCCATGAGGCTGCTGTGCAGATCTGACCCCAGGGGTACAAGGCTCTCATACGCCGTCCTGATGCCCTCACAGATAAAATCATCATTATCGTACAGAGCCCACAGGAACTCCTCAAAGTCCATTGGATACATATCCACGGAGTGTTCTTCCCCGGGCAGCCTTATTTTGTCTCTCGCGATGCTGACATGCTCCAGTGTGCTGGTCTCCAGGAAGTCATACCTGCCGTCCTTTACAAGAAAGTCTATGCACTCCCTTGCCCTCATGAAGTACTGTACCTCATCAAAGATGATGACTGAGTGCCCGGGCACCAGCTTAACGTCGTATATTGCCTCCAGCTTCTTATAAAAGGCGTCCTTGTCCCATATGTCCCAGAACAGCTGATCGACCTCCTCACGCTGCTTTGAAAAGTCTATAAGGATATAGCTGTCATAATTTCGCTTAGCAAACTCCGTCACGGCCGTGGTCTTTCCTACGCCCCTGGCTCCTAAAACAATGACAGCATAGTCACGCCGGCCGTCTTTCCATTTCTGCAGTTCCTTCATTATCTTGCGTTTGAAAACAGCCATATAATGTCCCCCATAGCGTATCCTGTGTTTTTATTCGTTTCATGCGGGTTATAGCGACTTTCAGCCTATCCCCGGCAGAACTCAAATAATTGATTTGTAAAAAACCCAACGATATTTCAGGCCCCGATTTGTAACAAACCCGACGGTTTCCAGAGGCTGATTTGTAACAAACCCGACGGTTTTTTGGACCCTGTTTTGTAACAATCCCGACGGTTTTTTGGACCCTGTTTTGTAACAATCCCGACGGTTTTTCAGGGGCCGGTTTGTAACAAACCCGACATCATGCTTACCCCTCTGCGGGCACTGTGGAGGCCCTTGAAAGAAGATCCACGCAGTACTGGCTGATGGTCATGCCGGCCGTGCGGGCCCTCTTGGAGAGCAGTCTGTGCAGGCTCCTGGAGATGCTTAAAGTAAGGCAGGCAACGTCTGGCTGCGCCGTGCCGGGCTCCCGGATGGGAATGCCCTGCGAATACGCAGCCGCAAGCCAGCGGCACCTGGCAGCAATTGCGTTGGTTATGGCCTCGTCCAGCGTCTCGCCGCTTGTGAGACAGCCCGGGAGGTCCGGGCAGGACACGATGAAGCAGCCCTCGTCCGGGTCTTCGGTTATCTGCACCGGGTAGTGCAGCGAAAGGTATTCTTCTAATGAACTCATGCGTCTTATGCCACTCTGGGATGGTGTACGGGCCCGGCTGCATGGGCCCGGAAGAGTGAGCAGGAGAGTCATTTTAGCACCAAATTTTAATGTTGTCAATAGGTATACGGAATATATGCAAAAGGTACACATTTTTGCACAAACATTTGTTTGTTCAATTTGCGAATGACGCCTGAATGGTGGCTGAAATCGGCCATATCCGGGGGTCTAAGCTGGTTTTGGGCCAAAAAAAGCACGGCTGGTTTGGCCGTGCGAATAGATATTTGAATAACGATTGGCGCCTTTGGAGGCGTTTTTTGTGGCTGGCGGGGTCACTCCCACTCAATTGTTGCAGGCGGTTTGGAAGTGATGTCGTAGACTATGCGGTTGACGTGCTTGACCTCGTTCACGATGCGGTTGGAGATGGTCTCCAGGACATCGTACGGGATGCGTGCCCAGTCTGCCGTCATGGCGTCCACGGAGGTTATGGCGCGGATGGCGATGACGTTCTCGTAGGTGCGGAAGTCGCCCTGGACTCCTACGGTTTTGGAGTTGGTTATGACGGTGAAATACTGCCAGATGTCGCCGTCAAGGCCGGCTTTGGCAATCTCGTCACGGAGGATGTAGTCGCTGTCACGGAGCGTTTCAAGCTTGTCCTCGGTGACTTCGCCCATGATGCGGATGGCAAGGCCGGGGCCGGGGAACGGCTGGCGCATTACGACGGACTTAGGGAGCCCCAGTTCAAAGCCCACTTTGCGGACCTCATCCTTGAAGAGGTCCCGGAGAGGCTCTATGATTTCTTTGAAGTCCACGACGGAAGGAAGGCCGCCCACGTTGTGATGGCTCTTTATGACGGCGCTCTTGCCCTTGCCGGACTCTATTACGTCCGGGTAAATGGTGCCCTGGACAAGGAAGTCCACGGCTCCTATCTCCTTGGCCTGCTTCTCAAAGGCACGGATGAACTCCTCGCCGATTATCTTGCGCTTGCGCTCCGGGTCTGTGACCCCTTTGAGCTTTTCAAGGAATACGGGGCCTGCGTCAACCTTTATGAGGTTCATGCCCAGCTGGTCCTTGAAGACGTGCATGACTTCGTCCGCCTCGTATTTGCGGAGGAGGCCGTGGTCTACGAAGACGCAGATGAGGTTGTCTCCTGCTGCCTTGTGGACGAGGGTTGCGGCCACGGCGGAGTCTACGCCGCCGGACATGGCGCAGAGGATCTTCTTGTCCCCTATCTGCTCCTTCAGGGCCTCAATCTTGCTGGCAACGAAGTTGGACATGGTCCAGTCTCCGTGGGCGCCGCAGACGGCATACAGAAAGTTCTTGAGGATGACTATCCCAAGCTGCGTGTGCTGCACTTCGGGGTGGAACTGCACGCCGTAGAGCTTGCGGGTCTCGTCTCCGAAGGCCGCATAGGGGCAGTTGTCTGAGCTGGCAATCTTCTTGAAGCCTTCCGGAAGGGCCGTTATCCTGTCCGTGTGGCTCATCCAGCATACTGCCTCCCTGGGCATGTCCTTCGTTATCTTGGAGAAACCGTACTGGATGTCCGCCTTGCCGTATTCCGAGGTGTCTGCCTTTTCCACGGTGCCGCCCAAAAGGTATGCCATGAGCTGGCATCCGTAGCAGATGCCAAGGACGGGTATGCCGATGGAAAAGATCCCAGGGTCCACTGTGGGGGCGCCTTCGTCATAGACGCTGTTGGGGCCACCCGTGAAGATTATGCCTATGGGGTCATAATCCTTTATCTCCTGCAGTGTCTTCTCGCTGGGAACCAGGTCGCAGTATACGCCAAGCTCCCTGACTCTTCTGGCTATCAGCTGGTTGTACTGTCCACCGAAGTCCAGCACCAGCACTTTCTGATGTTTCATCGCTGCCTCTTATATAATCTGTATGTTTCTGCTGTGGGCTGCAGCCCGCATATGGCGCTGTATGGCGCATACTGCGGGGTCTTTGCGCCCTGCGGGCCGGAGTGCGGCCGCATCATGCAGACGTCCTGCAGGGCGTCTGGTGCGCATATGTGCGGTTATTTAAAGGCGCAAGCGCTAAGCTTACGCCCTTGGGTTGCGGTATCTGGCAAGGCTTAAAGCTACATGCTCTTGGGGCTGTAGTTGGGAGCCTCCTTTGTGATGGAGATGTCATGGGGATGGGATTCGGCGAGGGAGGCTGATGTCATCTTGACGAACTGTGCCTTCGTGCGCAGGTCTTCTATCGTGCCGCAGCCGGTGTATCCCATGCCGGCACGAAGGCCGCCCATGAGCTGGTATATGATGTCCGCAAGGGCGCCTCTGTAAGGCACACGGCCTTCTACGCCCTCCGGCACGAACTTCTTGGCATCGGACTGGAAGTAACGGTCCTTGCCGCCCGCTGCCATTGCGGGAAGGGAGCCCATGCCGCGGTATGACTTGAATGAGCGTCCCTGGTATATCTCAAGCTCTCCCGGAGACTCTGTGGTTCCTGCGAACAGGGAGCCTATCATGACGGCGCTGCCGCCTGCTGCTATTGCCTTTACAATGTCTCCGGAGTACTTTATGCCGCCGTCTGCTATGATGCGCTTTCCATGCTTGTCTGCCTCTTCCGCACAGTCCATGACTGCAGTGAGCTGAGGCATTCCGATGCCGGCCACGATACGTGTTGTGCATATGGAGCCGGGGCCAATGCCTACCTTCACCACATCTGCGCCGGCCTCTATGAGGTCATGGGTTGCCTCAGCCGTTACCACGTTGCCGGCAACGAGTTTGAGGTTGGGGAAGTGAGCCTTTACGTTCTCCACAGCCTTAACGATGCCAATGGAATGGCCGTGTGCGGAATCCAGCACAACGAGGTCCACCTTAGCGTCCACAAGGGCTGCAACCCTGTCCAGCATGTCCTTGCCGGCGCCGATGGCAGCGCCTGCAAGAAGGCGTCCGTTTACGTCCCTGGCGCTGTTGGGGTACTGGATGCTCTTCTCTATGTCCTTTATGGTGATGAGGCCCTTGAGGTATCCGTCCTTGTCCACTATGGGAAGCTTTTCTATTCTATGCCTTCCAAGGATCTCTGCGGCCTCTTCAAGGGATGTGCCCTCCGGAGCGGTTATGAGGTTCTCCTTGGTCATGATGTTGGCTATGGGCTGGGAATAGTCCTTCTCATAGCGCATGTCACGGTTGGTAAGGATGCCCACAAGCTTGCCGTCCTTGGTTACCACGGGCACGCCGCTAATCCGGTACCTGGCCATAAGTGCATCCGCATCGGACACGGGCTGCTCCGGGGTGAGATAGAACGGGTCTGTTATAACCCCGTGCTCACTCCTTTTAACCTTGTCCACCTGGGAAGCCTGCTCCTCTATGGACATGTTCTTGTGAATGATTCCTATGCCGCCCTCGCGCGCCATGGCTATGGCCAGCTTGCTCTCCGTAACGGTGTCCATTGCGGCGCTTAAAAGCGGCACGTTGAGGTTTATGCCGTCACAGAGCGTCGTGCGGAGGTCCACAGTCGCAGGCAGCACGTTTGAAGCCGCCGGTATGAGCAGAACGTCATCAAAGGTCAGAGCCTCTTTAACAATCTTGTTCATCTGTCACTCCTTTCCCTTCCTGGCAGGCCTCCTCCCTTACGGTTCCGGAGGCCGCAATTCATGTCATCTATACAAACAGGCTTACCCGCGAGATAAGCCCCATTACTTGCTGCTGTTATTCGCCGCCCTTCCAATAGAGCAGCACGTCCATTACGGCGCTGTAATACGTCTGCTCCGCATCCGGTGCAGACTCCGGGTCATACCCCTTGTCATCCGTCCAGGACTGCATGTATGCATACAGGACAGCCGCCGTGGACCCGTCCTTCGCATCAGCAACCTTGACGGTAAGAGTGCCCATTGCGTTGTACTCCGGGAAGTACGTGAGGTCCTCTATCGCTGCCTCTGCATAGCTTATGGCTGTCTCCGTCTCGCCTGTGGAGTAATACGAGGACGCAAGGCTTCCGTATATGTGCTGCCTGTAGCTTTCCGACTCTTCCTTGGTGGCGCAGTAGTCCTCAAAGCCGTCATCCTCCAAAAGCTCTCCGCAGAACTCTATGATGTTCTTGTCCTTGCCGGAAAGAACGGCATACGTTGCGCAGCGGTCCAGATCCTCTATGTTTCCGGTGTACGTATAACGAAGCGAGGCATATCTTGCCGCCGCAGAATATGCCCCGAGGTTTGAATACATGGTTGCCAGGTGCTGCGGGATGACAAGGCTCAAGACAGCATAAATGATCGCTATAACGATGATGACCGCTACAACCGTCTTAGCTATTGTCTTGCCAACAAGGTTCTTTGCCAAATCCCTTAGCTCCTGCCTCTTTTTTATTTATCGTATTCTAACACTTTGCCATCCAAAAAGCAACTGTTTGGCATTCAATATTTTGGCTGTAAACCATTCACCAAATCCATGATACTCCCGCACATTTCGCCAGATCGCCCTGAAACGGCGCATATCCGGCCCGTAAAATTTCCTTCAGCCGCGCCAAAAGCCCTCCGGAGGCCATTGACACACACATATGCGCTTTTTGCGCATTTTTTCCATTAAGAAAACAGCCCGCGGAAGGGCCGTGAGCTGGGTGTTGTCTATGGGATGGGTTAGATCTACTGGGTTAGGATCTTCTCGTAGGCAAGGCGGGTGCTGTTATCGCGGATCAGGGAGACCTTGCCGCACTCGGTGAAGCCGCAGGACTTCAGAAGGCTGCGCATGGGAATGTTCTTCTCGTGGGTGTCCATGCGGATGGAGGTCTTGTCTAGAGACCTCGCGAGGTCCGGGGCAGCGGCCTTGATGATGTACTTGGCTATGCCGTTGCCGCGCATGTCCGCACGGACTGCCACGCGGTGCACGGCAAGATACTTGTGACCCTGGGTGAGCCAGGAACCCTCTATTTCGTCATAGTTGTTGTCTGAGGTTACTGCGGAGAAGACGGCCACAAGGTCCCCGTGGGAATGCACGGAGTACAGGATGCCGCCGTATATGGCGCCCTGCAGGTCTGTCTCATCCGGAAAGCCCTTGGGCCACTGCGGGTTGCCGTTCGCTTCCATGAATGCCTGGGCCTCGGAGTAGATCTCCATGACCCCGGCAAGCTCTTTTATCTGTGTCTTTTCAAACTCCAAATCCATTGCTCTCTCACTTTTCCCCTTGCAGAAAGTCGCATATGATGCTGTTCTGCACAAACAGGTATTCGTCCTTTATCTTAACTACAGCGCCCTGCACGTCCAGGTAATCTGCGTATCTCTCCAAAACGTCCGCATACTTTACGAAGAACTCTTCTCCGGCTACGTCAAAGTACTTGTTGGTGTCCAGCCCCTCGGCTGTGCGGAGGGCCAGCATTACAAGCTCTTCTGCCTGCCCTTCCCGGTCTATCTCTTCGCTGTCTATGACGGCGAAGTGGCCGGAAATGAGGCACTTGAAGTATTCATCCAGGTCAAAGGTGTTTGTGAACCGCACATTCCCTATGCAGCTTGAGGCGGACACGCCGAAGCCTATGTACTCCCCTCGCCGCCAGTAATTGAGGTTGTGGCGGCTCTCTTTTCCACGCTTGCAGAAGTTGGAAACCTCATAGCGCTCAAAGCCCAATGAGCGGAGCTTCTTTACGCCTGCATTATACATTTCGGCCACGGTATCCCCGTCCGGGAGCTCCCCGTTGAGGTAGTCTGTGTAGATGGGCGTACCCTCTTCAGGGGTGAGGGCGTACATGGAGATGTGGCTGGCTCCCGCAGCCGCGGCTGCGTCTATGGTGTCCAGAATGTCCTGTACGGACTGGCTCTTCAAGCCTATCATGACATCCGCATTGAAGTTGCGGCCCTTCAAAAGCCGGGCGCACTGCTGGAAATCCTTGAAGGTGTGTATGCGGCCTATGTCCTGCAAAAGGCGGTCCTGGGCGGCCTGGAGGCCTACGGAGAAGCGGTTTATGCCGCTCCGAAGGTACGTGTCTATCTTTCCGGCAGAGACGGTGCCGGGGTTCATCTCTATTGTAATCTCCGGGTTGGGCGCCAGCTGAAAGTTCTTGCGCACGGAGGCCATAAGCATGGCAATGAGGTTGGGCTCTATGACGGACGGAGTGCCGCCGCCTATGTAGACGGTGTCGAAGGTGTAGCCCTTGAGCTCATCCTTCCGCATGGCCATCTCGCGGTACACGCAGGCCATGTAGCTGTCTGCGTAGCAGATCTTGTCCGGGAAGGATGTGAAGTCGCAGTAAGAGCACTTGGACTTGCAAAAGGGTATGTGCACGTATATTCCAGGCATTCTCTTTACTCCTTCCATCCGTACTTGGCAAGGTCTACCTTGCCGCCTGTAACTTCCACGCCTTCGGAGCGCAAAAGCTCCGCCTGTATCTGCATCCCGCCGAAAGCAAAAGCGGGCGCAAGGCTTCCGTCCTTAAAGACTACCCTGTGGCAGGGTATTATCCCGGGCTGCGGGTTTATGTGCAGGGCCCTTCCCACCTGCCTGGAGGCTCTGGGTGCCCCAATGGCCCTAGCCACCTGGCCGTATGTTACAACCTTGCCCTTTGGGACGGTCTTGAGATACTCATATACAGCCCTATTGAAGGGGGTTGCGGGCCCTTTAGATGCGTTGTTTGTGCATTCTGCACAAGCGTCCGTCTGTGCGCCCTGAGGGGCGGAAGGGTCTACGTATATCATGCGTTGAAGGCGCTGTCCAGGATCTCCTGGAACTTTGTGCGGCCCTCTTCCGTGGCAAGGAACACGGCGAGGCGTGTGGGCGCCTTGGCGTACACTTCGTCTCCGTTGACCTCTTTCTTGAGCCAGTTGACGCTTAAGGTCCGGCCGAACTTGAACCCCTGGGCGTCAAAGTAGGCGGCATCCCTGTACCCGCGTGCTCTGTGGAAAGCAAGGCTGCGCTCATTCTCTGTGGTAATGAGGGCATATATGCGCTTGAAGCCAAGCGCCTTCAGTATTGCAGATTCTGCAGACTCCAGCGCCCTGCCCGTGCCCTGGCCGGTCCTGCCCTGGGCAATGTAAATGGAGATTTCTGCGTTCCACCTGTACGCCTCACGGGAGAAAAGCTTTTCCGCATACACGTATCCCACTATCTTGCCGTCATCATCCGCAACGAGTATGGGGAAGTCCAGCTCCAGGTTCTTCATCCTGGACGTGAACTGCTTCTTAGTCGGAGAGTCGTATTCAAATGTTGCCGTTGTGTTGTTCACGTACGCTGCATAAATGTCCCTCATGAACGGATAATCCGCTTCAGTGGCTCTGCGTATTTTCATGATCTCTTCCCCCTTGGTTTTGCTGTACATGCCTTTGGCTGCCGCCCGCCTAAAGCAGGCTGGTCTGGTGTGTCTGGTGCATATGTGAGGCCCCGTATAAGGGGCTGTAAGTCGTTATAAGTGGCTTCTAACAAAGCTGTGAAGCCTTTTGCGGCGGGCCCTCTGAAGGCCGCCACAGGGGCTCTGAAGGGCCGTAATGATGCCCTGAAGGCTAGTCTTTGTTGGTCTTGAGGATCTGCATGAAGACCTCGGAAGGAACTTCCACGGAGCCTATCTGGCGCATGCGCTTCTTGCCCTCTTTCTGCTTTTCCAGGAGCTTCTTCTTGCGGGTTATGTCGCCGCCGTAGCACTTGGCGAGGACGTCCTTGCGGACGGCCTTGACCGTCTCGCGGGCTATGATGCGGCCGCCTACGGCTGCCTGGACGGGTATCTCGAAGAGCTGCCTGGGGATGGCCTCCTTGAGGTTCTCACAGAGGGTCCGCCCCCTAGGGTATGCGGAGTCCTCGTGGACTATCATGGAGAGGGCATCGCAGACTTCGCCGTTCAAGAGGATGTCCATCTTCACCAGCTTTGCCTGTTTGTATCCGGCAAGTTCGTAGTCCAGGGAGGCGTAGCCGCGGGTGCGGGACTTTATGGAGTCGAAGAAGTCGTAGATGATCTCGTTGAGCGGCAGCTCATATGAGAGCTGGACACGGGTCTTGTCCAGGTAGTTCATCTGCTTGAACACGCCCCTCTTTTCCTTGCAGAGGTCCATTATGGAGCCTATGTACTCCGGCGGGGAGTAGATCTCGGCATCCACGACAGGCTCTTCCATGTAGGCTATCTCGCCCTGCGGAGGCAGGTGCGAGGGGTTGTCCACGAATATTTCCGTGCCGTCCGTCTTTTTGACTTTGTAGCTTACGGAGGGTGCCGTGGTAATGATCTCGAGGCCGAACTCGCGCTCTATGCGCTCCTGTATGATCTCCATGTGCAGAAGGCCCAAGAAGCCGCAGCGGAAGCCGAACCCCAAGGCCTGCGAGTTGTCCGGCTCAAACAGGAGCGAGGCGTCGTTGAGCTGGAGCTTTATGAGGGCGTCCTTGAGCTCTGCAAACTTGCTGCCGTCCAGGGGGTATATGCCGCAGAAGACCATGCTCTGCGCCTTCATGTATCCCGGCAGGGGCTCTGAGGCGGGGTTGTCTGCATTGGTGACGGTGTCGCCCACGGCAATGTCCTGTATGCTCTTTATGCTGGCGGCTATGTAGCCTACATCCCCGGCGGAAAGGCCGGCGCGGGGAGTTAAGGACGGGCTGAAGGTGCCGGTCTCCACTACCTCGTACATCTTGTCTGAAAGGAATGTGGTTATGTGGTCTCCGGGCTTTACCGTGCCGTCCTTTATGCGCACGAACAGGATTACGCCCTTGTAGTTGTCATAGTAGCTGTCAAAGATGAGGGCCTTCAAGGGGGCATCCATGTCCCCGTCCGGGGAGGGGAAGTACTTTACTATGTCCTCCAGGACCTCCTCTATGTTTATGCCCTCCTTGGCGGACACCAGGGGCGCATAAGAGGCGTCCAGGCCTATGACTTCCTCTATCTCCTTCTTGGTCTCCTCCGGCTGGGCGGAGGCAAGGTCTATCTTGTTTATAACGGGCAGGATCTCAAGGTTGTTCTCTATGGCAAGATACACGTTGGCAAGCGTCTGCGCCTCCACGCCCTGCGTGGCGTCCACGATGAGAATGGCCCCCTCGCAGGCAGCAAGGGAACGGGACACTTCATATGTGAAGTCCACATGCCCCGGCGTGTCTATGAGGTTGAACTTGTACTCCTGTCCGTCCTTGGCGTCATAGTACATGGTGACGGGCGCAAGCTTTATCGTAATGCCCCTTTCACGCTCTATGTCCATGGAGTCCAGAATCTGGTTCTCCATGTCCCTCTTGGAGACGGTGCCGGTGTACTCTATGAGCCTGTCCGCAAGCGTGGACTTGCCGTGGTCTATGTGAGCTATTATACAGAAGTTTCTTATGTTCTTGTCCGGTTTTCTCATATGTCCGTATAATCTCTGCCAGCGTGTGTTCCTGTGGCTCTACAGAGCCGTTGTTTCGTATATATTCCTGCATGAACAGCCCAGACGGGCCGTTTGCGGGGAATTTGGCTTTGGTTTGCGTTGGTCCCGCAGTATGTACCGTTTTCTGCCCTGTGGAGGGCCGGAATGATGCCCGCGGGAAGAAGAGCCAGGGTGCTCTTCACTTAAAAATTGTGCCTCCTGGGAGACACATGCAGGGGCTAGTCTACGGTTTTGGTGAGCCGCTCCAAGAGCTTGTCATCCGAGAGGATGGCGCCTCCGCCCATTACTGCATCCAGCTGGGGATCTTCCGGCATTATAACGGGTATGCCCAGAGTTTCCTGGATGTACTCCGGCACGCCGTCTACCTTCATCATGCCGCCGGCAAGGTAGATGCCGGAGCGCATTATGGCAGACGAGACGTCCGGGGAGACCTTGGAGAGCATGTCTGAAACTTCCTTTATGATGGCGTCCAGATGGCTGGAGATTATGCCCGTCAGGTGCCATGAGTATATGGGCATGGTGACGGGGATGCCTGAGGAGCCGTCGCGGCCATAGACGTTGTTGAGCTTGTTGTCATCCGGAAGCAAAGAGCCGACGGTGTTTTTGAGGTTCTCGGCAGTCAGGGTGCCTATGCGGAAGTTGTGGTTTGCAGCTAAGTAGTCCGTTATGCTTATGTCTATGTCCTCTCCGCCAAGGTATACGGACTTGCCGGATATTATGCCGTCCTGGGACACTATGGCAAGGTTTGAGACGGTGCAGCCTATGTCCAGGCAGCATACGGGGCGGGATTCGCTCATGGTTATGTTGTGGCCAAGGATTACCGCAAAGGGAATGCGCGCAAAGTACGTGTTGGCGAAGCCGCACTCTTCGGCGAGGCGCTTGTACTTTGCCACTATGTCTTCCTTTATGCCGCACGGCAGAAGGAACAGAGCCTCTGCATGGCGCGCCTGGCGGGCGGGTATCTCTATCTTCTCAAGGAAGTATCTAAGGAGCTGCAGGGCGAGGTTCATGTGCCTTATGTCTCCCTGGGACACCGGTTCTATGATGTGCGTGGTGCGTGCGGCACGGCCGGAAAGGGCCTTTGCCTTGTTCCCGTACGCCTTTATGTTGTATGAGTGGCTCTCTGCCATCTCTTCCACGGCAATGCAGGTGGCCTCAAAAAGGACAACCCCGCAGCCGGGCATGTAAATCTTGGTGTAACCGGACCCGAAGTCTATAACTAATCTTTTCATGAAAGCCTCCCAAAAGCTCTGCGGGCTCCCCGCTTTGCGGGATGGGACTGCGCCCTGCGCAGTTCCTGCTGTGTATAGTGTCTAAAGTATGTTACTCTGCGTTTGGATGCCGCATATATTGCGGCGTATGGCCCTTAAGAGGCCGTTTGCGGGCGCTTATGTGCGTTCTTAGATGGTTGTGCACTCCTGGATAAGACGGCTTACAAGGGATACGGGAAGGCCTACGACGTTGGTGTAGCTGCCGTAATATTCCTTTACCACGCCTGCGTCCTGGATGCCGTACGCCCCGGCCTTGTCCAAGGGAGAGCCGGAAGCTATGTAGTCCCGGATGAAGTCCTCCGTGAGCTGGTTGAAACGCACCTCGGTGCACTCATACGCAGACTTGCGCTTTATGGAGGAGCGCACGCACACGCCCGTTATAACCTGGTGCGTCCTGCCGGAGAGCTTGTGAAGCATCTCGGAGGCCTCCTCTTCGTTTGCGGGCTTGCCGAGGATCTCCTTGTTTAAGACCACTATGGTGTCACAGGCAATGACCACGGCGCCCGGGTTGCGGGCGTAGACTTCATCGCACTTGGACTCTGCAAGGGATATGGCCACGTCCTCCGGGAACAGGGAATCGTTATACGTCTCAGGAGACAGAGCGGGCTGTATCTCAAAGGATTCTAAGACCCTGTGCAGAAGCTCCTTCCGTCTTGGGGATGCGCTTGCGAGTATGTATTTCATTGTGCACCTCCCCCTAAAACCGGCCCGGTTCCGGGCCCCGGCCGGCATGCTGATCCTGCAGACGGGCCTGGGCTACAGCAGGGGCCCACTTGGTAAAAAATGCCGCAGGTGCTGCGGCATTTAGCGTCTAAAGTATTTCAAGGTTTTTGTGGAAAGACTTTCTGAACTCCGTCGCGGCCGCCATAGCGTTTTTTATCTCCAGAGTGGCATCACTTTCCACCTCTGTCTTCATGATTACCGAATCGCCCAGGATATCGCAGTTGACGTTCTTCACTGTTCCGGAGTTGGCCCTGTCCAGGCTCTCCGCAATTCTGAGGATCACGCCCAGCTTCCTTACTATCTCGAGGTCATCGTCTGACACAATGTCCCGGTACCTCACCCAGTCCTGCATGTTGATGTCTTCCTTCTTGTGGCAGCAGGCCACGAAGGCAGCAAGCACTATCTCTCTGTGGGAGACACCGTACAGCGTGGCATTCAAAATCATGTACCAGCTGTGTCTCTGGTGGTTGTAGAACTTGATCCTCATGCCGCAGTCATGAAGCGAGGCGGCTATCTTGAGGATGCGTATATACTGACGAGGGAACTTGTGAAGCACACGGAGCTGCTTGAAGAGCTGCACGGAGAGGTTCACAACGTGCTCCACGTGCTTTTCATCGCACTCATAATACTTTACAAGGGTCTGCAGCGAATAGCCCAGCACGTCCTGCAGCGGCTTCTCCATGGTAGCCGGCAGCGCCTGGTTGAACATTATGCCCTCACGGAGGCCTGCGCCTGAGAATGCAATCGTATCCTCATGCATATACTTTATGAAGGCATTTATAACAGCAAGGGCCGCGGGAAGTATGTCCGCACGGGACGCAGACAGCCCCTTGATCTTCTTTTTCTTGTCCAGGTCCAAGACCTTGATCATGTCATATATGGGGGTGAAGTCCTCCGTGAGCATGCGGTAGTTGTGCACTGTGTCCAAAGGATACTTGTGCACCATCTTGGTGATCTTGAACAGGTTTCTGAAGGAGCCGCCGACGCCTATCATCTGTGCGTCCGAATCCACGTTCTTAAGCCAGTCTATGCCCTGCAGCTGCTCCGATATGAGCTTTTCTATCTCGGCTGCCTGCTCCTCAGGCTTCAAACCGGACGCTGCAAACATGTCCGTAAGCGTTACCGCACCATATGGTATGGTCACGTGGTTTAGAAGGTTCCTTCTGTTATAGTACACAATCTTCGTGGACCCGCCGCCGATCTCTAAAATGAGGCCCTTGGGGATGTCCATTGTGTTTATTACACCACGATAAACGAGTACCGCCTCCTCATCCGGAGAAAGCACCCGCAGCTTAATGCCGCAGTTTGCCTGTATCTCATCCAGGAAGCTGCGCTGATTCTTTGCTCTTCTGACCGCTTCCGTAGCTACCGCTATGATTCTGTCCACGCCTGACGCATCGCACAGGCGCCTGAACATCTTGAGGGTCTTAATAGTCTCAGATACACGTGCCGGCTTCAAAAAGCCGTCCTTTTCCATGTCCTGTCCGAGTCTGACACTTTCCTTCAGCTCATCCACGACCATGAAATACCCTTCTTCAAAGAGGTTAACAATTACGAGTCTTGCTGAATTTGAGCCTAAATCGATGATGCCTAATTTTTCGCTCACCTCAATACTCCCCGGGTACTACCCGTTGCCGAATTTTGCCGGTCCCCCTTCAAAAGCCGGCAACAAAAAACACTTTTCAATGTAGAGATTATAACACCAGAAAAAACACTTGTATATAAAAGACAAAAATTTTTGTGCAGTTTGCACAAAACCCCGCTACCATATACCCCGTTTTGACCATGGTCAAACTCATCATTTTCTCTACATATACGCCATGTTACCACACCCCGGACACCCTTGTCCCGTCCAAAACACAACCTGCATTTATGCATGCACAAAATGCACATATAGACCCCGGAAATTCTTGATTTTGGAAGGTTAAATCGCCCTTTCTGTATTGATTTCTGCGAATGAAGGTGCTAAACTAAATGTGTCAGAGGAGCTTATCATGCATAGGCGATTATCTGTTTGCAGGACGAGTGTGCGAAAGAAATCCTCGACGCATTTGCGAATCTGACAACGGACAAACGTTGAAACTCATCCATGCTCTAAAGATACTCGTTGACATGGAGAAAGTAGCACGATAGGACTTTCAGTAGTTCCCTCTATGTTTCAATGCTTTGCACGACAAAATCTTAAGCCAATAAAGGCTCTATTTTGTGGTGCAAGGCACAACTAAGTTAGCAAGTTTGAGACCATGCACCATAGGCTGTATGGTCCTTTATTTGCTTAGAAGGAGGTATTAACGCATGTCAAATGTTTCTGGCAAAACACATACTCAGGCACAGTTGAACAATTACGCCAACCAGCATAATCCTAACAATCCAGCATATCGTGCAAACGTAAACAACCGTGCGAATCAGTTGAACCCTAACAATGCTGCCTATAAGGGAAATAAATCCAGTGGCAATCAGTCTGGCGCTCATAAAAACCATCAGCAGTGACATATTGCATAGAAAAGATATGGGCAGACATGGCCTGATTGGGCACCTGATTATATCGAATGGGATGACTAATCATTGAACATTGGGCAAATACCTTGGCGGATGTAGCTAACGCATCCGCTTTTTTGTTCTTCCCTATATTGATTTCCGCACCCTTGGCATGCTATACTTAAGCCATCCAAAGAGCCTTCTGGCAGCAACCGGATAGCTCACAGATAAGCGAGGTTAAATGATGAACACTGTTTACATGGCACCCGCC
>JAJPZC010000083.1:7312-12265 GCA_021204585.1 Clostridia bacterium | reverse complement strand
CTTCAAAGGCCTCCTGTGCCACCTGCTTCAGATGCAGGTCCACTGCAGGGTTCTCATGGGGTGATTCCGGCCCGTGCTCATGGTGCCTGGCTTCACAGACATAGGCCCACAGGCCATAGTGCTCAGCCTTCTTCCGGAAGTCCCCATACCGGCCATAGATGAAGTGGTGCTTGTGGAGCCCAGTGTGCCTGAGCTCCCCATAGTACCCTTCCCTGTCGGCCTCTTCCCTGCAGAGGAAGCACTCACGGCTGGCCGCGTCAGTCCTCAGCTGTATGATACTTTTCGCCATAGATCAGCCTCACATTCTCCAGGTCCCTGATGATCTCTTCCTCCAGAGCCGGTGCCTGGTCCTCCGAGTAGATCACGCTGAGATCCGCCACCTGCACCTCAATGCCCATGCTGTCCGCGGCCAGGATCTCACGCACCATCTCATCCTCCCTGATCCGGCTGTAGACCACCAGCTTCTCACAGTCAGCCAGCAGCTCAATGCCGAAGCGGGTCCGCCTCTCTGCCTGGCTTGCTATCCCGTCCTTCAGGATGTCCCTGAAATACAGGGGAGCGCACACCGGCAGGTATCCCCACTGGATCAGGTCTGAGCAGAATACCTTGTCAAATTCCAGGTTGGTGTCCATGTTGCCATATTCAAACTGGCTGCACACATACACCCTGGGCATCCGGTCTTCCTTGTCGTACTTGCACATTTTCTTCTCCTCCTCTCACCAGCACGGGTTGGCCAGCGGATCCATGCTTTCCTCATCCTCAGGATCCCAGTAGTCCACATGGACCCTCTGGCCGCTCCTCACGCAGTCCACAATGCTCTGCACTTCCGTCAGGCTCCTGTAGTTGTCCGTCACCGCCTCCATGATCTTGTCCTGGATGCTGAAGACATCATCCACCGGAAGGTCCAGAGGGATCAGGGCGGCCCTGATCGCCTCCTTCACCTTGTCGGCCTCCGTCTTCGGCCTGTTCATGATCCTCTCCCAAAAGGCATCATCCTGCTGCTTCATGGCTTATCTCCTCCTTGATCTGATTCTGCATATACTGCTGATACTCGTGGTGGCCGGCCTCCAGCACCATGTACCGGTGCTTTCCCATCTTCTCCAGGGCCTGCTGCCATTCGTCCGCATTCTTGATCAGCTGGCCGTGTGAATTCCTCCAGCCGGCTTCCTGCCACTGCTCAGGCCATCTGCAGTGATACGCTGCCAGTACGTGGCCCTCAGCCAGGCACACCCGGATATTACATTTTCTGTTCAATGCATCCGCGGCGGCTGCCATGGCCTTCAGCGTGGCCTGTGTTCCTGTTCCATTCTCCAGGGTGATGATCCCTTCCCTGGTCACCGGAGTGCCGTCCTTCTTCTTGTACTCCATCAGCCACATGGCTGCTCCTTTTCCCCTCTGCGGCCCGTTGTACGATGTCTCAATGTACAGCGTCACGTTCATCAGGTTCTCATTCATTATCCGCTTCCTCCCAGCTGTTTCAGGGTGTAGTGCTGGTATGGATATCCGGTCACCGGGTTGTACCCGTTCTCCAGCGATCCGGCTGCTATGACCCATCCCTTGGGCGGCTTAGGCTCCTGCCTCCACCGTCTGGCATGGATGATCTCCTTCTTCGGCTCCGGCACTATCAGGTTCCGGCTCCTGGAGTAGCTGCAGCCCTCTGCATCCTCCTTGGTCTCCTTCTTCACTATGTACTCGGCCAGGTTCTCATACTCCCCATCCTCGTACAGCGGTGTGAAGTTCTTTCCACCATGTTTCCACAATTTGTTCACCAGCTTGGTGGTGCTCAGCTCCGGCTCCTCTATCCCCTCTATGATCAGGTGATGGTGGCAGGCTCCCCGCTTCCCTCTCTCCGTCACATAGATGTACCGGAATTCCTTCCCGGCCTTCTTGTAGGCCCTCCTCATCTGCTGCAGGAATTTCTGCACGTCCTTCTTTGCCGCTTCCATGCTGTCCGGCCTCTCATCCTTCCTGTAGCTGAGGATCAGGTGCCAGTCTCCTTCATGGAAGTTGGCCAGGATCAGCCTCTGCACCTTCCTCTCTTTGTTCCTCTGGTTCTGCCTGGCTATGTCCTCCGGTGTCCTCTGCCTCTTCTTCTGCCTTGGGCATCCCGGCGCTCCATAGTTCCCCGGATAGTACTTTTCCACCATCCGGGTGGATCCCATGTCATAAGTTTTTTTTACATACACTCCACCACCACCCAGTCAACTAACTTTAATATCCTTAACAAGCTAGTAAAAAGGCTCCGAATGCCTTGTTTTTTGCGGCTTTGTTGACTGTTTTCCGCGGCCTGTGGTATACTCTTTTTGTGAGCTTCGTGGCCATCCTCTCTGGCCGCGGGTGGGCGGGCCTAAAATCGGCCCGCCCGTTTTTTATGTCTACACCGCTTCCTCATGCTCTTTTTCCTGGTCTGTCTCAGCGGCTTCCAGCCTCTTCTGTGCCGTCCTGATGCAGGCCATGGTGAACCTCTCCTGGTATCCCTCTGTGATGATCAGCTCCACCTGTACCTGTCTGTTCATACGGCTGCCGCCTCCTTCGCTTCCCTCGCGATCTGCATGCCGATGATGATGCCCTTCAGCTGCAGCCGCTCACTATCGGTGAGCTGTGCGGCCATCTCGGCAAACTCCCTGACATCGGTCAGCTCCGGATCCAGCTGTGCCTGCTTCTTGTCCTTCATCATGTCCTCATCTCCTTTCTGGACTCCCTCTCCTCGTTCCTCCTGTCTTCCTCTTTCTCCTGCTCAGGCCATCCTGCGGCGGGATCAATATCCGTGAACACTATCTGGCCCTCGCACTGCGGCACCGGCTTCTTTTCGTGCGCGTGCACCATCATCAGGTTCCTCTCCGGTCTCTCCTGGTTGAACCATGCGCAGGCCCTCCAGGACTTGGCCCAGTCGGATGCCTGGCTGCGGGTCACTCCGTAGAGCTTGCACTTGAACACCGTCCTGTCCGTGGGTGTGATCGTCAGGAAGTTGCAGCACTCACTGCAGGTGTGGCCGTCCGTTGTTCCACCGGAGAGCCGCTGCATCTCTGCCGCCCTTGCCATTGCCCTCATGCTCTTCCTCCTGTCCTGCTGCATTCTTGCCTGTTCCTCTTCAGCTGCTCCCCCAGCTGCTTGTACCTCTCTTCGGAGATCAGCTTCAGCTCCTTTGCCAGGACCAGCATCCCCCAGGTCTCATGCTCCCAGCAGTCCTTGCTGTCCTCGCTGATGTTCTGGCTCATCAGTTTCCTGTGGTCCTCCATGTAGAAGGCCAGGATCTTCTCCACATCGTCCGCGGCATCCTGCCGGCTCTCTTCCTTCCCCTGCAGGTTGGCCCCGCATTCAGGGCACCATTCCAGAGCCGGTGCCATCTCTCCGCACACAGGACATCTGCCCTCTCCGTCCAGCCGGTAAAGCTCCAGGACATCCCCTTCCGGCTCGTCTTCCATGAGCCAGCCGGTGCCTTCGCAGGTCTCTTCCCCGGCCCGGATGATCACCGCGTAGTTCCCCTGGAGGAGGCCCCTGTTGGATCTTCTCAGATACTCGGCGGCCTCACTCACGCTGATCTTCCCCTTCCGCTTCCTGAGGATGAGCTTGTCTGCTCCGCTCTCCGTGCCTTCCCACTCAGCTGTCAGCCTCTCCATCATCTTCTCCTTCCTCTTTTTCTCCTGCGGGTGTAAATGTCGCTTCCACCGTGAAGTGCGGCTCCTGGCCGTCCAGCATCAGCAGGATGCCCTGGATGGCATAGGCCAGATCAATGGGCACCGGCGCTCCCTTTTCCAGGCCGTCAAACAGGCCCAGGATGCCGGCGGCCTGCCAGTCTGCCATGGAGCCGTCCGGTGCCGGATCGTCCTCAATGTAGTGCAGGGCATCAATGGCTGCTTCCATGCATCCCCTCATGCACTCCGCATTGTTCTCTCCGGTCATGAGCACCACCTGAGGGCATTCCGGATCCTCTGCCAGCTCCTTCTCTTTCGCGGCCATCCGCTCCCACTTGACCATCTCCTCCGCATACATGGCGATCAGGAGCCGGATCTTTCCCTTCACCTTCTTTACTATCGTTTCCCGCGGTGTCTGCTCATTGGCCCTGATCATGCTGTCCAGCTGCTTCTGTGTGCTTTCCAGCTGCAGCTTCAGGATCTGCTTGTCATGCCGGAGCTCCACGTTCTCCCCTCTCAGATCCATCCGCTCATTCATCAGGTTGCTCTCCCTCTCCTTGGACTGGTCCAGCCATCTCTGCAGGCTGTCCCTGCATCCTCCGGCAATGTTCCTCTCCGCCAGGGACACACAGCCGTCAAAGGCCGTGGCCAGCCCGCTGTCAGGGCCGGCCTCCCTCAGGAGCTCTGTGATGGTGTCCAGGGCTTCATACTGCTGCCCCAGGCTCATCCCGCTGTACCTCTTCTCTTCACTCATGACTTATCCTCCTTTTCTGCCGTTCCTCTTTCCACCTTGATCAGCCAGAAGTCCTGCTCCAGCGTGCATGCACCGTAGCATTCCGCGGTGCGGCTGAAGTAGAGCTTGTGGATGCCGTAAAACTGGGAGATGCTGTCCGCGTAGGCTCTGAATTTTGCCATCTCCTCATTGATCCATCCCTGGATCTTCTGGCCTTCATAGGAGAGGTCATCTTTCCGGCCTCTCTGATCCATCAGGCTGTCCAGCCGGTTCACCGCCCTCAGCATGTCCTTCCCCACGTTGGTGTCCAGGAATTTCACCGGATCCAGCCGCGGGATGGTGAAGGTCTGGATCTCATTGACGGGCACCAGGAGGTTCACTCCGTGGTCCTGGTAGCATCTGCGCTTGATGTGGGTGTCTTCATCTTCCCAGATGCCCAGGTACTGCAGGCCACCGGCCTCCTTGGCCAGCGCGTCAACAAATTCCTGGCTCACATCCGCTCCCTGGATGCAGCCGGTGCCGTGGCAGATCGTCACTGTGTTCTCTGCGTTCATTTGCTTATCCCCTTTCTGTTACTTTCGTTAC
>JAJPZC010000083.1:0-7212 GCA_021204585.1 Clostridia bacterium | reverse complement strand
CGGCCAGGGTGAGATGTTTGTGCAGCTGTCTCCCTCCATGATCTCCAGCCTTGTCCAGGAGTTCCACCTGGACAAAATGGATCAGAGCCTCATTGAGGAATACCTCAAACTGGATCCGGCCAGCCGGCAGATCCTGAAGGACTACATCCGGAGGGTGTACCTGGCAGCGGAAGAGGCTGATGATCAGGCTGAGATTGACAGGGAGGTGGAGGAGTACCGGCATGAGCTGGAGAATGAAAAAAGGGCATCCTCAGCTTCCGGAAGTTCAGACGGGCCAGAGCCAAAGGCCAGCGGTGAGTGAGATCCGCCCACAGAAAAAGGACCCAGCTGCCCAGGCTGGGTCCTTTTCCCCGGAGTAAAATCATGCGACAAATGAATAAAGACTATATCTTGTGCCTCTTCATTGTAGCATCCTCTCCGGTCTTTTTCAATCTGGGCTGTAACTTGCAGTGTTATCTGAAAATTTCAGGAAGGAGATGCTTATGGACTTTGGAATCTATTGCAGGAAGTCCTACTTCAAAGACACCTCTGACAGCGTGGGCATGCAGCTGTCAGAGTGCCAGGCCTTCATCAGCCGGCACTTTGCTCCGGAAGAGGTCTCTTCCGTCACCGTGTACCAGGATGATGGATACATCCGCTCTAACATGGACAGGCCCGGCATGAACAAACTGAAGGAAGATGTGGATGCCGGCCTGATCGGCTGTGTCGTGATCTACAAAATTGACAGGGTATGCAGCAAGATGATCGACTTCTGCACCTTTTATGCTTTTCTCACTGACCACAAGGTTAAGTTCATCACCGTGAAGGACGGGATAGACACCACCACTCCCATGGGTGAGGCCATGATGTACCTGGCTGTGGTCTTCTCTAATCTGGAGGTCAGGACAGACTCCCTCCGGATCACCGACAACATGAGACATCTGGCCTCAGCCGGCTACTGGTGCGGAGGCCAGCCGCCCCTGGGATATAAGATTGTGCCCGTCTCAAAGGGCAACAAGTCCCACAAGACTCTGGAATTCGATCCTGCCGGTATTGAGTACTATCAGAGCCTGGTGAGCATCTTCCTGGAGAATAACTTCACCATCTCGGCCATGGCCACGTACTGCAGGGCCCATGGCATCCAGTCCCGATCCGGAAAAAATCTGTGCTCCACCACCATCTACCGGCTCCTGGACAGCCCCTACTGCGTGGAAGATACTCCGGCCATGTATGACTGGTTTGAGGGCATGGGATGCATCATGGATCCGGAGCATCCGCGCTCTGAGTGGGACGGATCGCACGGCATTATCCTCTACGGGCAGATGGAGAAGACTGCGGGGAAGGCCGGCGCTCACGTTCAGGCCCCGCCCACCAGCTGGAGGATCTCGCCCGGAGTGCACCTGCCTTTTCAGACGGCGGAGAATTACTTCCGCATCCAGGACCAGTTCCACAAACACACCTTCACAAAGAAGTCCAGGAATCCCAGGCCGTTCCTGAAGGGAGTGCTCAGGTGCAAGTGCGGGAGGCTGATGTCCTACTGCGTGAAACACAGGGCAGATGGGGACCACACCTATTACTTCTGCACCCGGCGGGCCCTGGATGGTTCCTGTGATATGCCCTACACTCCGGCGGAGCTGCTTGATGACCAGGTGATGCACATTTTCCGGCAGATCGGCCATGATCCGGCCACTGTGGACAAATACCTGAAGGATCCGCAGAAGGCCCCTAAAAACACATCAAACGCGCTCAGGAAGTCCATTGAAGACGTACAGAGGAGGATTGAGGCATTGACTGCTTCCCTCGCGGAGAATTCCTCCAGCACGGCGGCAAAGTATATTGTGGTGGAGATTGAGAAGTTAGACGCGGAGTACAATGAGCTGAGAAGGAAGCAGATGGACGCGGCTGCCGAAGAGAGGAGGCAGGCCGCTGCCAGGATCGAAGCCCAGGAGAAGAGGGATGAGATCATCCGGCTCCTGGATGATTTTGACCAGTTCACTCCTGAGGAGAGGAATCAGATCGCCGTGGAAGTGATAAAGGAATGCGTGTGGGACGGATCCACGCTGTCCATTGTTTTGTAGTCCATAATTATTCCGCATGGCCTTCCGGTCAGAATGGTTGTGGATATATCCTCAAAATAAAAAGAGGGACCATTTTCAGGCCCCTCTTTTTTGCCGTGCGCTTCACAGGGAGAAGTGCAGCTTCTTGGCAATGCCGTCCTGGATCAGCTTCTCAGCCTCTTCCTTCGTGGCCACTTCCGCGGCCACCTGGTACAGGACACCATCAGGGACCACATGGAATCCCTTGAAGCCCTCTGCCTCCAGCATCTTGGCCTTGTCCTTGGCGGTCTTGATGCTCTTGTAGCTCCCTGCCAGCACCTTGTAGGTCTTTGCTTTCTCTGCCATCTTTCTTTCCTCCTTCACTTCGTGAGATAGCTCTCAGAGCAGAATCCCTCCTGCCCATTGTAAACCACGTACAGCCACTTCACTCCGCTCACCGTGGTGTAGTAGCCATAGTTCTGCACCGTCTTCCCCTTGGGGATCACCTGGATCACGTTGGCCGCGTCAATCACACCCGGCTTGTAGCGCATGTTCAGGCTGGCCGTGGTGGTGTACTTTCCTGCCAGGCTCTTGTCAAAGCTCTGGGCCTTGGCCAGGGTGTACGCGCTGCTTCCTGAGCTGGTGGATCCGGAAGACGCGGATGCCGTACTGTTGGCCGTGTAGGTCCAGTACTTGTCATTCACGTTGCTGGTGTAGCCGTACCCGCAGGACGCGCCCGGCCAGACGATCTTGTACCAGCCGGAGGACAGGATCTCCAGCACTTCCACGGCCGTGCCAGTGCTCACGCTCCCCACCGTGCCATAGGATGTGCCCGCCCCGCTCCGGATGTTCATGCTGCACTTGGCCACCGCGGTGCCGATGCCGGTGCCGCTGTAGGTGGTGTTCCCCGCGCTGGAGCTGGATCCGGAAGACGCGGATGCCTTGGATCCGTTGCCCAGGGCCATCACCGTGTGGCTGCCCTCCTTCACGTAGATGCCTCCGCGCTGCGCGTAGGCATCCGAAGACAGATAGTTTGTGGCCGTGTGCTTGGTGAATTTCCCGGTGCCCACCAGGATGCTCACCATGTTTCCGGTGTAGCCCTCCGCGGCTATTCCCAGGCCTGCCAGGATGTAGCAGCTGAGGACCAGGCTGCTGCAGTCAAAGTCGCCCTTGCCACCGGATACCTTCTTGCCGTTCTTCACAATGCTGTTGTATCCGGTCCAGCGGTTGTTCTGACTGTAGCCATAGTTATCATCCGCACAGATCTGCTCCATGTACGTGGCCGCCTTCTCGGCCATGGAGCTGTCCAGCGGTTCCAAATATACGTTCCAGGGCTTGGAGTACCAGGCCTTGGTGCAGATCTCCTTGCCGGTCTGGTCCCCCATTGTGGTGCCCACGGTCTTTCCGTTCTCGTCATAGTTGGCGCTGCCCACTAAAACAGACATTTCTACTCCTCCTTATCATCGGCCCTGTTGAATATGCAGCTGATCAGGCTCTTCACTGCCGTCTTCAGCTGCTTATATAGATTGTCATATCCAAACATGGCCCCGTATGCTACTAATACACCCATTATCACGGCCAGCACCCAGTAGCACCATGGTGGGTGCATGCTCAGGACTGCATCCAGTATCCCGGCGCTCACCAGGGTGAGCACTTCCGCGATCACAAACACAATGGCCTGGGTGGGGAATTCCGTCCTGTCCACCACCTTCTTGATCACCTGACTGAAGATGTTGGTCAGGGCCACCAGCACGGCTATCACAGCCGCGGCTATGGCTGCCGCCCAGATCATGCCCGCGTAGCTCATCATTCGGTTCTCACCTCCTATCCCTGCGGCTCCTCATCCGTGCCGGCGGCCTGCATCATGGCCGTGTCGTGGATGATCCCGCCCGCAGAATTCTCCTTTGCGGATTTTGCCTCATACGCGCAAAATGAAATAGCCTCCCCCACGGTTGCCCCTATCAGGCTGTAGAGTGCTGAGAGGTCCATGTAGTACCACATGGCGGCCATGCTGTAGATCTGCACGGCCGTGGCTGAGAGGAGGATGTAGGCCAGGGCCAGCTTGCTGTAGTTTCGCTTCTTCTTCGGCCAGTACTTTTCCCTCTCCGCCTTCAGCTCATCCTTCAGTTTTTGCTTCTCCCCCGCTCTCCTGATCCGCTGCAGGCTCTTCTCCTGCTTTTCTTCCGCTGTCACTCTTCTCTCCTCTCACAGGAAGTCATGGTCCCGCTGGCACTTGCCGTAGACATCCATGATCCGCTTGTACTCCATGTCATATACTCCATTGGTCCCTCCCGTGGCCTGGATCAGCTGCTCATACTTCCTGTTCTGCTGTATGATGTAGTTAAATTCGGCCTCGGAGTGCCGCTGCCCCTTCTGGCATTCGTTGTAAAAGCGGAAGATCTCTCCCTTGATCGCGTCACAGGCATCAGATGCTATCTGCAGGGACATCCGCTCCTGCTCCTTGCTGATCTTCTCCTGCTCCGTCTTTACCTCTTTCAGTTCTTCCTTCACTCCTGACATCAGCTTGTCGCCTATCCACTTGAACAGGCTGCTCCATGGGTTGATCTTGATCTTGCTGAATTCTATGAAGGTCCCCAGGAATACCACCGCGGCTGATGCCCAGGCTACGATCCGCCCTATCATTGTGTTCTCCTCCCGCGTGTTCTGGCTGCTCCACTTGCTTGTACCGGCAGCTGCTGCAGGGCTCCTGGCTCCGCGGGATGTGGTAGTTCCTGCACTCCCCGCATGCGCCGTAAAATCTGCAGCCGCTTCCGCATGCCTCAAAGGTCCTCTTGCAGTGTTTCAGAGCTTCATGGAGGCAGATGAAATTATTCTGCCTCATCCATCTCCTCCAGCATTGCCTTCAGTTCGTCCTTCCGCGCGGCCATGTCATTGGACTTCTGGATCTGCTCCTTGTACTCCTCTACCGTGGCCCGGCCCATGGCGATCTTGATGCCGATGTAGTCATTAGCTGCCATCAGCTGGTCCAGGCCGTTGATCTCGGCCTCAATCTGTTCCCGCGTCATTGCCATAGATTTCTACCTCCCTTCCGCTGTATTCCACTGCCATCTATCTATGAACAGGTCATTGTAGAGGGCATCCATCCGGCGCACCGTGAAGTATGCGTCCTTGCCCTGGGCATAGCCCCTCCATGAGCTGTATGCCGTCCTGATCTGATCATATTCCATTCTGCCGGCTGCCAGTAACTTATAAAACTTGTGCAGCTTCCTCCGCTCCCTGGTCACTGATTCACGGCCTATGCCCTTGATCACCTTCCCGGTCTCCGTGAGGTAAAACTGCGTCTTCAGAAAAGTGAAGCTCCGGCTCAGCTTCACTATCCTGGTCTTCTGCTCATTCAGCGTGATGCCCATGGCTGCATAGGCCTCCCTGATCCGGTCCAGCATCTCCTTCAGCTCTTCCTTGTTGTGCCCTATGATGTAGCTGTCGTCCATGTATCTTCCGTACCAGTGAGCCCTCAGCTGCTCCTTGATGTAGTGGTCCACCTTGTCCGGGTATGAGATCGCGCATATCTGGCAGATCTCACTGCCCAGGCCCAGGCCTCTGTCTCCGGCAAAGGCATCTATGAATCCCTCTGTGAGGCTGATGATCCGCTCATCCGTGAATTTCTTCCGGATCATCTCCTTCACTCCCTCATGCGGGATGCTGTTGAAAAAGTCCCTGATGTCTATCAGGAGCACATACCCGTCCCTGCCATAATGCCTGTAGAATTCATGGAGATGCCGCTCCAGCCGGCTGATGGAATGGGAGACTCCCATGCCCTTCCTGGATGCCCCGTTGTCATAGATGAGGCTGTCGGAGAGCACAGGGATCAGCGCATTCTGGCAAAGGCTCTTCTGCGGCACGCGTTCCGCAAAGTGCACGCTCTGGATGTGCCTTGGCTTCCCTCTCTCCACCAGGTCAAAGCAGATGAAGCCCTTCCGCACATCTTCTCCGTTCACCAGCGCCCTGTGGACCATGTTCAGGTTCTTGGGCAGATACACTCCATAACGCTGCACACTTGCTTTCCATGCCACTCCGCTCCGTGCCGCCTTGTAGGCTGCATAGAGGCTGTTGTAGTCTGCCACGCGGTCAAAGTTGTCATATTCGGCCAGCTTCTCCCTCCGGCGGGCCTCTCTGGCCGCCTTCCGGCGCTGGTACCTTCTTTCATGTCTCTCTTCGCTTGTCATGTCTTTAAGTATCCTCTCCGTACAGCACGCGGTCCTACAGCTGCATAATGGTGTGGGCATGTAATGCCATCCTCCCGCATAACGGATGTGATGCACCATGCAAGCAGCGTCCGCCCACCCATATCAGAGAGTTCATTTGCACTTTTCGTGAAGGTCACCAGCTCCTTCCTTCCCCAGATACAGATTTCAGCCTCATGGGCCTACTTTGTCGGATCATTTGGTGGAATCAGACGGGCACGCGATACGCGTTGGAGCAGTTGTTGTTGTTCGCATTGCCGTTGTTGTTGACATTGCACGCGTTCGTGGAGTTGCCATCACGCACAGA
This sequence comes from Clostridia bacterium, assembly GCA_021204585.1. Taxonomy (GTDB): domain Bacteria; phylum Bacillota; class Clostridia; order Christensenellales; family Borkfalkiaceae; genus Coproplasma. The sequence goes on along the minus strand of JAJPZC010000083.1, from coordinate 685 downwards.
GCACAGCCACCAGTTGGCCCTGGCAAACTTATACAGCTGATAACCTATGTTATTTAGTTTTTACTGCGGCCAGATAATTACTTCTTTTCCTTGGGCTGGATCAGTTTTGTGGAATCTCTCCAGTTCCTCAGCCTCTTCTCCTCATCCACCATCATGGTGAGCAGGTTGTCAAACCTGTTCCAGTCCACCGGAAGTGTGGTGGCCAGGTATCCGATCAGGTTGTAGATCCTGCCCAGGGTGTTGATGGCATCCTGGGCCTTCTGCTTCCTCTCCTGTACCTTCCCTTCCGTGGTGGCCCTGATCTCATTGGCTTCCTTGATCTGGTCATAAAGATCACAGCAGATCCGGCACATGGGCTTAGCAAAGACATCCCTCCATCCCTTCGGCACTATATTGGTGTTCCATACCAGCCTTGTGGCCTCGGCTCTTATCTCTTCCGCCTTCGTGAGCACATCCAGGGATGTCTTCCCGCGCATTCTTGCCAGTACGCTGCTCATGCTCTTCTCCTTCCGTTTTGGCTCAGTCTATCCCGCCCCTGGATGGGGCGGGATTAGGTGCAGATTATTCCATGATTCGGAAGCAGACGGGCACGCGATACGCGTTGGAGCAGTTGCCGGAGCTCGCAAAGCCGCCGCTGCTGACAAAGCACGCGTACGCGGAGTTGCCATCACGCACAGAGCACAGC
>JAJPZC010000030.1 GCA_021204585.1 Clostridia bacterium | reverse complement strand
CGTTACTATTCATGCGGTAGGGGTAAATTCCTGGGAGTCTCTGGTTGTAAGAAGTAAGTAAAAGGGCGGATATGCCAATCCACCCTTCAATATGCTCAAATAATCATAATCAGATTGTTAAACTGTTGTCGGTTCTTTTTCGGGCGTTGCCAAATCACCTGTATTCACAGGAGCGTAGGGGACATCTGAAGCAGTAGGAGCTTCCTCAGTCTTCTTAGGTTTCCTGGGCTGTGAAGGCTTCGGCCTGTTGAAGACATCCGTAACGGTACTGTACAGGTTCAGACCATCTGCCTTAAAGGACTCAAGCACGCTTAGGCCACAAAGATAGTCAACGAACCCTCTTAGGCTTCGGAAGGTTATGGCCTGGTGACACTTGCGCTTGAATTTTCTCGCCATGATTTCGGCAGCATTGTTTGTTGGCGGAATAGTCAGGTCATACATAAACAGCGTATATTCCTCTTTCCGCTCAGACATTCTTTTGTATAGGTTTATGCCGGCTCTGAAATCCTTGTTCGGAGCCCCATCTTTGTACTCTTCTGCAGCAACCTGAAGTATCTCATCATATTCAACATCCAACTTGGATACCCTTTCTGGGTCTGGTTTCCCGCTCTCATTGGCTTCAACCCAGTATGTTATGGCATTGTAAACCCAGTTCTCCATCCTTTTGTTCCAAGTAAATTCCTTCTCATGGATCTGGGAATTTATGAGGTACCTAATCACATGAGCCAGGCATTGCTGGTGTCTTTTCCCCAATTTCTTCAGTGCGGATTCATTGTCGGATACTATATCGCCTTCGTAATCAGCAAGCATCGTACCGTCAATTCCTGCCTGTCCTTTTGAGGGCCTGTTCTGGAAGAAAACCTTTTCGCCGTTTGTTATGATAAGTACAGTGCCCTGCTTCCCGTTCAGTCTTCCAAAGGTAAAGTCTGCGTTGAGGTATGAAGATTCATTCAGTGATTTAATGATGTTCTCGCGTTCCTGCTTAGTCTTTAATGCGAACTCGTTGCAAAGCTGGGACAAGAACCCTGTGGACGGACAGATTACGCCATCGGACAGCTGAAAGAAAATCTCCTGCGCATTGCCAACAGAAACGTTGTATCTATCCATCATAAGAAGGGAAAATGCCTTTACTCTGGGTCCGTAATTCACTTCATTCGGAACATCATCCGGGAACGGACCATGGACTATCTTGCCTGTCTTTTTGTCCATATAGTTGTCCTGCATATACACTTTTACAATGGGAACAAGAATGAAATCCCCAACCTCCCTGCAGGACTGGGTGCCCAGCGGACGGTATCTTGTAGGGTTGTCCTTAATCCAGTCCGGCGTTTCAAGATGGATTTCCTCTGTGGGAGCACCAAAGCTTTTGCGCGGATAATGCGGATGCCCCTTCTGGGCACCAGGCTCTTTGTCAGACTTCTTACGCGTATTTACAGGCTTATTAGGGTATTTTGAAGATGGATTGCCAGTGCTTTTATAGTCCTCCTTTTTCTTTGCTTCATAGAAGGCAATCTTCTTGTCTTTTTTCGCGCCATCCTTTTTCAAAATGGCTATCTGGTTTGTCAGATTCTGGACACTTGCTTCCAGATCATTAGCATAAGCAAGCAACCTTTCCTCATTGCGCTTTGCATCGGCTTTAATCTTTGCTATTTGGGCATCTGCGTAATTAACTGAATCGTCATTCACACGCTCAAGATTCAGGATTTCTTTGTCCTTCTGCGTAAGATCAGCGTTCAGTTTTTCAATCTTGTTAAGGAGATTTTTAATCTCAGCTCTTAATGACTTAACTACATTGTTGTCTCTCTTTCCGGACTCAATGGCATTTATATACTGCGTCATACTGTTGCACAGAGACTGTAGAGCCCATGCTTTCTTTTGGTTGTCTGCTGCTTTCTCTTTCCAGTAGTCAAGAAACCTGAGCCTGCTGTCATAGGTTCTAAGCGTATCCTTTAATTCCTTGTTCTCAGCCATCTGAGCAGCATTTTCCTTTACCAGATTGGTGTGCTGTACCTCATATCTGTGAATGGTAGTGGCCTGTCCATCTATGAAATTCTGTGAGATTTCGTGCTGTTCGGCCATATAAGCCGCTAATTCGGCACTGAACTGCTCCTGTCCCTCGGGCGTGGTTATGTCATACTTGCTCATGATCCCGAGGATTAGAGCATTGTACTCGGCCACATAATTGGTATTCAGTTGTGCAGTATTTGCATCAGCCATTATAGGTCTCCGTTAAAGGACAGTGGAAGGGCAATTGGCCAAAGGACGGCAGATATCACTCATCTTCGGCGTCAAGTTCGGGGTCATTGTACAGGACTGCAATGGTCTCATGAACCCGCTTCTTGTATTCCCTCAGAGCGCGCTTGGTTGCACGAAGCTGCTTGTCCAGCTCTATACGGACAGCTTCTTTCTCCTGCAGTTCCCTGCAGACCTGGTTGAACTTCGCCAGAAGGTCATCATACTCTTCGTCAGTATGATTGTAGTTGGTAGGCTCCGTCTTGGGCTTGGGCGCACGACCCTTCTTGCCTGTGGGAATCATGTTGCCTGTTTCTGGATCAATCTTGCCAATGAGCTTCTTCCTGGACTTGGTACGCTGCGCTTCTTTGTCGTAGTAGTACTCGGTCTCATAGACATAAGATGTCTTGTTCTGCTTGCTGTAATAAACGCTGGTAGGCATAAAACCCTCCTCTTTCTTATATAAACAGTATAGCATAGCGGTCAAAATATGTCAAACAAAATAAGCACCTTTTCAAAAGAAAGTAAGTCAAATTTGGCAATATATTCGAACAAAATGAGATCCTCCAGACCATTGTCGGAGAGGAGGATCGTAGCCGAAAATTGATGTTTTATAGTAGTCTATTTTTTCGATCTTAAGGGCCTGGGGTAGGTTGAGAATTTACCCCTACCCCGTGAATAGTAAC
>JAJPZC010000044.1 GCA_021204585.1 Clostridia bacterium | reverse complement strand
TTGCCAATATATATTAACGACATCGGCAGTTTTTTTTGCGGCGCGAGGCCGGCGGAAGGGGGCTTGAATGGCGGGGATGAGAAAACTCAAGAAGTACGTGCCAACGAAATTCATGGCCAAGGATTCGGTCTACAGCAAGGAAGCGGCGGACTACGCCGTGAACTTCATCCAGTGCCTGTGCCATACCAAGGGGACCTGGGCCGGCAAGCCGTTTGAGCTCATTGACTGGCAGGAGCAGATAATCCGCGACCTGTTCGGCATCATAAAACCGAACGGGTACCGGCAGTTCAACACGGCGTATGTTGAGCTGCCAAAAAAATCCGGGAAGCAGGTTTCCCTGGATACTCCTATCCCGGTGCCGTCCGGATACACGACCATGGGCGAGATCGCCGTAGGAGACGAGCTCTTTGACGAGGAAGGGCAGGTATGCCATGTGGTAGCCAAGAGCGAAGTGGATTACGCGGAGCAGGCCTACAGGATAACCTTCAAAGACGGCGAGAGCATCGTGGCCGGAGAGCACCACCAATGGTTCGGAGAGTACACCTGGGGCAAACCGAAACCCATGATTAAGACCACGGGCGAGCTGTACAGAATGCCAAGGAGATGGACAGGGAGTATTTGTTTCCGCATCGCTGTGGCGGAGAGCCTGGACACGCCGGATGCCGCCCTGCCCGTTGAGCCGTACCTCATGGGGTACTGGCTGGGAAACGGAACAGCGAAATCTTCGTACATCACGGTCATGACGGCGGACATTGCGGGTGTGCTTTCAAACATCGTTCCGTACCATGCTGTCACGAACATAAAGCTGAATACGGGGGACAGCGTGGTCTGCACGATTCCGGACCTCAAGGCCGTCCTGTTGAGCAGTTTCCACGACAAGGCCGTGCCCATGGAATACCTGCGGGCATCGCACAGACAGAGGCTGCGCCTTCTCCAGGGCCTCATGGACAGCGACGGCCACATAGATCCGAGGAAGGGGCAGGCGGTTTACTGCTCAACGGAGAAGGGGCTTGCGGAAAGCGTGAGCGAGCTCCTTTGGACCCTCGGCATAAAGAACTCCATCAAGACTTCGTCCTCAACCCAGCGGACGGACTGGTCCAAGCCCAGCTGCGAATGCGGGCGCGTGGAAACCGGCGAGACCATCTACGAAGTCCGGTTCACGGCCTTCAAGGATGTGTGTGTGGCCGGATTGCAGCGCAAGCAGAAGAATGCGGTGTGCCGGAACCGGAAGACCCGCAGCCACTACAGATACATCGACTCAATCGTTCCGGTGGAGAATCCCGGAATGCAGTGCGTCCAGGTGGACAGCCCTTCGCACCAGTACCTCATTGGCCGGAGCTGCCTGCCCACCCACAACAGCGAGCTGGCCGCGGCGGTGGCGCTGCTCCTCTGCTGCGGGGACGGCGAGGAGAGAGCGGAAGTGTACGGGTGCGCGGCGGACCGCCAGCAGGCCTCTATAGTCTTTGACGTGGCGGCGGACATGGTCCGGATGTGTCCGGCTCTCAACAAAAGAGTGAAGATCCTCACGGCCACCAAGCGCATCGTGTATCTGCCCACGAACAGCTTCTACCAGGTGCTTTCGGCTGAGGCATACAGCAAACACGGATTCAACATCCACGGCGTGGTCTTTGACGAGCTGCACACCCAGCCCAACCGCAAGCTCTTCGATGTCATGACCAAGGGGTCCGGCGACGCGCGGATGCAGCCGTTGTTTTTCCTTATCACCACTGCCGGAACGGACACCAACTCCATCTGCTATGAAACGCACATGAAGGCCAAGGACATCCTGGAGGGCAGGAAGGTGGACAAGACCTTCTACCCGGTGATTTACGGGGCGGACCCGGACGATGACTGGACGGACCCCAAGGTCTGGAAAAAGGCCAATCCGTCCCTTGGCATCACCGTTGGCCTGGACAAGGTGAAAGCGGCCTGCGACAGCGCGAGGCAGAACCCGGCTGAGGAGAACGCTTTCAGACAGCTCCGGCTCAACCAATGGGTGAAGCAGGCGGTGCGCTGGATGCCGATGGAGAAGTGGGACAATTGCCGGGTTGCCATAGACGCGGAATCCTTAAAGGGCCGAATTTGTTATGGCGGCCTTGACTTGTCCTCGACCATGGACATCACGGCCTTCGTTCTGGTGTTTCCTCCGCAGGACGATGAAGGGCCGTATACGGTTCTGCCTTACTTTTGGATTCCCGAGGACAACATCGAGGGAAGGGTGAACAGGGACCATGTGCCGTACGACCTGTGGGCCCAGCAGGGGTATCTCGAGACCACGGAAGGGAACGTGGTCCACTACGGATACATCGAGAAATTCATCGAGCACCTGGGCGAGGAGTACAACATCCGCGAGATAGCCTTTGACCGCTGGGGCGCGGTGCAGATGGTGCAGAACCTCGAAGGCATGGGCTTTACGGTGGTTCCGTTCGGCCAGGGGTTCAAGGACATGTCCCCGCCCACAAAGGAGCTCATGAAGCTCGTGCTGGAGCGCAGAATCGCCCAGGACGGGCATCCGGTGCTCCGGTGGATGATGGACAACATCTTCATCAAGACGGACCCGGCGGGCAACATCAAGCCGGACAAGGAAAAGTCCACGGAGAAGATAGACGGGGCTGTGGCGATGATTATGGCTCTGGACCGTGCCATAAGGTGCGGCAACGACAACTCCGAATCGGTGTACGACACGCGCGGCATACTTTTCATTTAGGGCAAAATAAAACCGGCCCGCAATGAAGCAGACGCGGACCGGAGTGGAAAGTTTTTGAGGCTTACGCCTCATCCGAGAAACGGAGTGCGGCAACATGAAACCGCAAGCTCATAGTATCATCATTTTTTTCAAAAAGTCAAGGCTGGTTTTGAAATAAGATTCATTTATTTTTGAGAAAGTTCACAGCCCCATGGGTGGCCCCCCAAGGAAGGAGGGGGCCACCCC
>JAJPZC010000006.1 GCA_021204585.1 Clostridia bacterium | reverse complement strand
CTCATAATCAAGGATCTCGCCATCATCGACAACGCCCCATACGAGGTGGACACAGCCAGTCTTGACTGCGACCGTCAACGAATCTTCCGCTGTATGCGCTACCGGCCCGTGGACACCCTCTTCGCAGTCGGGAACCTCACCGCGACATTCTCCCTCAACGGTCTGCTCGGCAAGGGAATACGGCTCCAGCGGGTCTACATCCGGGACGTGCGGCTCAACCTTGTCGTCGAGGAGAACGGCCACTCCATCAACATCACGAGGATGTTCCGGATCCCCGAAAAGCAGCACAAGGACGTGGAGGACAAGGACATATTTCTCATCAGGAACGCCGACATCGAGAACATGAGGTTCACGCTGAAAAACTACCGAGTGCTGAAATGCCACGACATCGACACCTCCGGCATCAACTGGAACGACCTTGACATCAGCGATTTGGAAATCCACGCCCGCAACCTCGCGCTCAAAGGCAAGGTCATGTCGGGCACTCTTGACTACACCTCGTTCAATGAAAGGAGCGGCTACTCGGTCGACCACGTCAGCGGTCGCACCGTCGTCGGCAACGGGGAGGCGCGGATCGACGACATCCGGCTCGTGGACCCGTGGAGCGACGTCGACATCCCGCATTTCAGCATGCGCTACGCCCAGGCGACGGACTTCGCGCATTTCATGGACGGGGTCAGGATCACCGCCGAAATCCAACCTACCGACCTCAACCGCATGACGCTCAGCTATTTCGCCCCGAAGCTCGGACACAGGGAACTTGCCGTGGGCATCAGGCACGGCTTCGTGGACGGCACGGTGGACTCCCTGACAGTCAGCAATCTGGACCTCTCCTTGGAGAACGGGGCGATCAAGGGAGTCATAGACGCCTCGACGCGGGGCCTTCCGGACCTTAAAAAGCTCACCGCAAGGGCTGAGATGAAGAACCTGCGCTTCTCCACGGCGGGGGCACAGAGGCTGATGAGCGCGCTCGGCAAGAGCGGCGCCGACCTCGGCAAATACGCGAGCGGAGTGGGCTTCACGCTGAACGGCAGTGTGTTCGGCCGTCCCGACGACATGAAGTTCAACGGCTACATCCGCTCCGATTCCGCCGGCTCCCTCGTGGCCGACCTGCGCGTGACCGGCCTCATGGACAGGATGTCCGAAACCGTGATCGGCGGGACGATCCGCACCTCAGCCCTCAACCTCCACCGCCTGATGGACAGGATCCCCGCCGAGCAGTGCACCGCCGACGCCGTCCTCACCGCCCGTCTCGGAAGCAGGAAAGCCACGGCCAAGGCCGACAACAACAATACCGCCAAGACCAACACCAACAAGGCCGACAACACCAACACCACCGACAACAGCACAAAGGCCAACACCAACAACAAGGCCGACAACGACACCGCCGACAACACCAAGGCCAACACCGCCGACGCCGAAAACGACAACACCGTCGGCCCCTCCCTCCGGATCGACTCCCTCAAAGTCAGCTCCCTCCGCCTCAACGGCTACGACTACAGCAACGTCGCCGCCGCCGGCACGATCGCCGACCACCGCTTCGACGGGAAGATCGTCTGCAACGACCCCAACCTCAACTTCCTCTTCCAGGGCCTCCTGACCGTCTCCGGCAAGACCAACAACGCCCTCTACCGCTTCTACGCCAACATCGGCCACGCCAACCTCAACGCCCTCAACATCGACCGCAGGGGCCGCTCGGAAGTCGACCTGAAGATCAGCGCGAACTTCACCAGGACGGGAGCCGGGGTATGGCTCGGCGAAATCAACCTCGCGGACATCGGCCTTGTCAACTCCGTCGGCAGACACGACGTCGGCAACGTGAGGATCGAGTCGTTCGTGGGCAACGACCTCTACCAGATGCGCTTCGGGTCAAAGTTCGCCGAGGGCACCTTCTCCGGCAGCGCGTCCATCACCAAATTCTTCAGCGACGTGGTGAGCGTCACGGCAAGGCGCGAGCTCCCCGCCCTCTTCCGGGATGCGTCCTACGAACGCTCCGGCGAAAGCTACCGCCTGAGTTTCCGCACATTCAACACCGCCGACCTCCTCTCGTTCTTCGCGCCCGGAGTGTACGTCGCGGAAGGCACGTCGGTCAAGGTCTCGCTCGACGGCGACGGCCTGTTGGACGGACAGATACGTTCCCAGAGACTGGCCTACCGCGAACGCTACGTCAAGGACCTCGCCCTCACCATCGGCAATTCCGGCGGCAGGCTGACCGGCGCGCTGACCGGGGAGAGCATCGACCTCTCGCCCCTGATGATCCGCGACAACCGCTTCGAAATCACCGCCAAGGACGACACGGTCCGTCTCAACCTCAAATACGACAACATCGGCGACCGGGGCGAGTTCATCGTCAGGGCCGACATCGGCAGGCCCTCGCCCGAAAGCCGTCCCACCGTGGACATCAGCCTCCTGCCCTCCACATTCCGCGTCAACGCCAAGGACTGGAACATCCTCCCCGCCGAAATCCGCCTCGAAGGCAACACCTTGTCAGTCAACAGATTCAAAATCTACAGCAACGACGAGTCAATCTCGGCCCAGGGCAAGCTCTCCGACAACATCGCCGACACCCTCGACGTCGACGTCCGCAAGTTCGACCTCTCGATCCTCAACGCCCTCGCGGGGGATGACCTCGCGGCAAGCGGCAGACTGTCGGGACGCGCGCGGATCACCTCGCCAAAGGAGGCCCGCAGACTGCTTCTCGACTTCAGGTGCGACTCGGCCGGAATCGCCGGGGAACGCATCGGCGACCTTTCCCTCGCGACGAAATGGGAGGACACCTTCAACAAGTTCCACGTCCTCGCGGCCAACTCCCTTGACGGCAGGACCACCTTCTCCCTCAACGGCACCTACACCCCCTCAATCCGCCAGCTCGACGTCATGGCCCGGCTCAAGGAGTTCAGCCTCAGCTACGCCACCCCGGTCCTCAAAGGCGTGTT
>JAJPZC010000087.1 GCA_021204585.1 Clostridia bacterium | reverse complement strand
CAACTTTGCAAGCATAGATCTTGCAGACACATCAGTGAAGAAGAACTAAACCAGTTGCAGTAAAGATTGATAGATTCATCATATGCGGTCTCCAATTGGCTGTATAACCAAACTTAACAGGTTCAAAATCAAATGCGGATGGGACACAAGTCTCACCCGCATTTTGAGTTGGTCCGTATCGTTAGCCAATGAATGTTATTCGCTGGGGATCCGTAATTGGGTCGGTTCTTCTTCCGTGGTTTCTGCGGCAGCGGATGCCTCTAGGGCCTGGATCTTTTGGATGGCCACCTGGAGGGCCAGGAAGTGCTTCGGAGTGAAGTGTATCCGGGCGGGCTTGTTTTCCAGGGTTATGTCCACGGCAAGCTCTGTCTCGCCGGAGGGGTCCCGGGAGAGGACCTGGTCTATGATTGTGCTTATCTTCCGCTGGCTGTATTTGAGCTTTGCGGCGCATAAGGGGCAGAGGGAGAGGGTGTTCCAGCCAAGACCTAAGTTGAGCTGCAGGGTGTAGTCGAGGGCCTGTGTGCTGAAGATGTTGATGGCCTCGTAGTATTGTGTGCCGTCTGCCTTGAGGAAGCCCATGCTGCCGCATATTTGACATTTGGAATGGTACTGCCCGTACATGAAAGAGCGCTCATCTGCACTGGTGGAGGGTCTGGACATCTCAACCTTGATCTTCTTTGCAGGTGCCTCGGGGGCATCTGCAACATCAAATTCCTTCTCCAGCCTGCTCCGGCGCCCGGAGAGGTCTTTGGGCTTGGATGTGCCGGCGGGGCTGTCATCCAGGTAGTCATCGGTCACTGGAGACTGGTCTTTGTCTGAAGCCGCGGCAACCTCTGTGAGGGTCTTGCCCTTGCGGGACTTCTTGTCCTGGAGCTGCTGCGCTATCTGGAGGATCTGCTGCTGGATGTCCGTATCATAGGCTGCGAAGGCCAGCATTTTGTCATCCGTGACGCCCTTGTTCTTGAGGTCCTCAACGGCATCATAGGGGGTCTCGGATATGGCTGTGCGAAGTCTTGAGGGTGTATTTTCAAAGTCCTCCGGAAGGTCTCCGTCCTGGAGGTCGCAGGGGCGCTTGTACTCGCCGGACGTTGTGGGAACCCAGGGAATGCGCTTGAGATAGTATACGAGGGTGGAGTCAAAGGTCTGGACCTTTGCCTTCGTGTTGGGCTGGAATATGGTCTGGAGACACTCCGGGTCATTGGATTCGGTTACCATCTGCCAAAGCATGCGGGCCTCTTCGTACAGATCCTCGTCTGCTATGCGGGGGAAGGCATGCCAGTCAAAGCCTGAGATGGTGTAGGTAATCTCTGTACGGGTTGCGCGCGCGTTGTAAAGGTTAAGCCTGTCATAGAGAGGGAAGTTGTCCTCAGTGAGGTCGTCCAGCCGCTCTATTACCGGTGCTGTCCTGCCGCCTAGCCGGATGAAGATCTCTTCCAGGATGTCCATGTATGCAGCGCCAAGCTCCTGGACGTACAGGTCCCTGGCTATGATGTACTTCTTGTCCTGGCAGAAGAAGGCCGCCTCTTTGGACCAGCAGCACTCACTGGCGCGTGCGGCATGGTATACGTTCTCTTCTGCATCCACCTCATATGCGGCAAAGCGCTGCTTGTCTGCATACTCCCCGGGGTCTATCTTGCCGTTGGTGTAGTTGTCTATGAGAATCATGGCGCTTATGACTATGTTCTCCGTCTCATTAAGGGACATGACATCCCCGGATTCGCCTGCTGTGGTGAAATCCTCCGCCGCACACATCTCTCTCACGCCCAGGCCGAGAAGAAACTCCTTCATGGCCCTGTCCTGCGCATTGTCCCTCAACCCCAAGTCTACATATACGGGGTTGGTCTGGAACATGACGGGAGTGTATGAGGTGCGGAAGAATATCTGGTCCCTAGGGGTATGGTACTGGCCGTCCTCGCACAGTATGAAGCGGACGTTTTCAAGCATCTCATCCCTTGAGGGCTGGGTTATGTAGCGCCTTATTAAGTCATCCTTGTATCTGCCCTGGCTGTCCACATACTTGAGATAGTTGCGCCTGGTGTCCGCCTGCGAGAGCTGGTAGCACAGGTTCCTGGCATACTCTCTGTTTTTGTTGGCAGCAAAGAGGGAGTCATAGCAGCCCGGTGACTTCCACAGGTCCTCCACAAAGTCATTTATGGTGTATTCCTGTATGCCGAACTGCCTTATGAAGTTCTCTATGCGCGTTGCGGGCTGGAATGTGGGGATCCAGCTCTTTTTGAAGAACTTTTCCGTATATCCTGAGGGCATGACCCTCTTCATGCCCACAGTGCCCATGAGCACGTCCTGCACGGACTTGTAATCCCCGTTCTCCGTTATGAACAGGTCCTTGTTAAGCATCTCTTCCTTCACGAGGTCCGCAAAAATCTTGAACCTTGAGTTGGGTTTCCCTTCAAAGTCCCTCACCTGCGGCAAGGTGCTGTATGCCGCATAATCCAGCATGCTCTTTGCCTTGAGCTTTGTGAGGGAGGCTGCCGCAAGCTCTGCAAGCCTGCGTATCATGACGTCATTGTTGGCCCCGTCCTCATCCGTATAGAGTATTACGTCCCTTGCCACCGTTGAGGCAAAGGGGGCGTTTATGTGGAAATGAAGCCCGCTGTCTATCTCTGTGGGGAAGAATATGCACACCTTGCCCGCAAGCGATGAGTCCATGATGTACTTGCCGTGGTCCGTGTTCAGGTGGTATGCGATGGATACAGGGAACTTCTTGAATGCCTGCGCCGTGGAGCCCTCCTCACGGACCTTCAAGGGGCAGTCTGCGGAAAAGGTTGCCCAGTATGACTCCTTCATGCTCTTGTCCGGGCTCCGCACCAGGACGCACGTCAGAAAGTCTATGCCGTTTGCCTTGCGGGTTATAGACACCTTCCCCCTGGACCCGTCCGGAAGGGAGTAGTTGATTTCCTTGAGGCTGGACAGAAACAGCAGGGCGGTCTCGTTGAAGTGCTCAAAGCCGGCCCTTATCTCGCTCACGGCC
>JAJPZC010000015.1 GCA_021204585.1 Clostridia bacterium | reverse complement strand
AAGATCATACAATTCTGATATGAAGAAATCAAGACGTAAATTCCCGAAAGGAATTCTTAATCTTCTCGTTGGGTTTGCAGCTTTCATGGCGGCAGTTCCGGCTTTCGCCGGCGACGGCGGGATGTTCTACACCAACCCGGTCATCAAGACCACTCTGCCCGATCCGACGGTGATGCGCGCCGCCGACGGCTATTTCTATCTCTTCGCCACGGAGGACATCAACAGCGACACTGCCGAAGCGTCCCACAACGTGCCGATCTACAAGTCGTCCGACGTCGTCTCGTGGCAGTTCGTCGGGACGGCCTTCACCGATGAGGGGCATCCGTCCTTCCTCCCGAAGATGAACAGAATCACCGCCCCGGACATCAACCTCATCAACGGAAAGTACGTTCTCTACTATTCCATCCTCAACTGGGACCACACGAGCAACAGCTTCACGACATGGGACGTGCAGTGGATCGGCCACGGGGTCGGCGTGGCGGTGGCCGACAGGATTGAGGGTCCCTATACCGACCTCGGCAAGCTCTTCGTCTCCACCGACGTCGACGTGCAGAGCTCCATCGACCAGTGCTACGTCGAGGACGAGGACGGCTCGAAGTGGCTCTTCTGGGGCTCCTACCACGGAATCTACGCCATTCAGCTTTCCGACGACGGGCTGTCGATAAGGGAGGGCGCGAAGAAGCAGCGCGTGGCCGGCTCGCTCACCGAGGGGACCATGGTCTACCGGCACGACGGCTACTACTATATGGTCGGCTCGACCGGGAGCTGCTGCAACGGCGCGCAGGCGACCTACCGCCTCGTGGTCTCGCGCTCCAAGGAGCTTCTCGGCCCGTACGTCGACAAGAACGGGCTTCCGGCCTTGGGCAACTTCTACTCCGAACTTCAGAAGGGCAACGGCCGGGTTCTCGGCCCGGGGCACTGCTCGGAGTTCATCGAGGACGACGCCGGCCAGACGTGGCTGCTGTACCACGGCTACCAGGCGGACGCATGGGAGACGGGCCGCGTGACCTACCTCTCTCAGGTGATGTGGGACAGCGAGGGCTGGCCCTACGTTGTCGGCGACAAGGTTGCGGTGACGTGGGACAGACCGCTCTTCGGCCGGACGCAAACCTACACCGACGCCTCCTACATCGAGTTCACGGGCAGTTCGGACAAGAACCGCAGCCTCTTCGACACGGGCTATGTGCCCAAGGAGAACACCCGCATCGAGGTAAGGTGCCGTGCATACTCCAAGAACGCCAAGGGCGAGGCTACGGCGGGAAAGCCCCGTTCCGTCTTTGCGGGCCACGTGACCAAGTCCGACGGTTACTCGCTCCACATCAACCAGAGCGGCGACTATTGGGGCTTCACGTCCTGCGGATACATCAACGACAACGTAACCTCCCACGGCTATGACACGGACTACACCGTCACCGTCTGCCGCAGCTCCATCAACATCGACGGCAGGGAATATCCCGCCGACACGAGCGCGTACTGCGCCACGACGGGGAGGCTGACGATCTTCGGAGAACCCTTGGAGAAGGCCTTCTGCGGCAGGGTATACTACCTGAAAATCTACGAGGGCGACGCTCTCGTCCATGACTACCGCCCCTGTGTCCGCAACGAGGACGGGATGCCCGTCTTCCATGACCTCGTCACCGGCACATACATTCGTCCCGACGATCCGGAGGGCTTCTCCTGCGGCAACGTGACCGAATAGCCTGCTTAACCCTTTTATTTTGAGCCTAATTTTTATAAAATAGTTGTTAATATCATTCGGACGGGACATGTCATGAGATCTGTCCCGTTTTTTAAGCCGATGCCCCGGACATCTAAACTGCCTCAATGGAAACGAATTTATCCGGCGCATCGGCGACGTGAACGCTCAGAGGGAACTCAAAGGGCACTTAAGGGGCACGCAAGGACGCTCAAAGAACACTATTAAAGAACACTATAATCGTTATGAACAACAAGATCGCCTTACTGACTGTCTGCGCGCTGACGTGCGCGTGTTCGGCTGCCGTCCCTGAGACGGGTACGACGGACCGCAATGAAATTGACGGCAGAGAACTCTTCTACTCCGATTCCCTGAACGCATACGGAGTCTACCGTACGTACCCTGAGCCTGAGGGCGTCACGTACACGCCCGCGCCTAAGGGATACAGGCCCGTGTACATCAGCGCATACCTGCGGCACGGGTCACGCAAAATTACAGGCAGCGCGCAGCCGGACTCGCTCCGCCGCGCGTTCGAGAGAGCCGACCGGGAGGGACTTCTCACGCCTCTCGGTAGGGAGGTGTATGAAAAGATCATCGCGATCGACGACTATCATCGCGGTTCCGTCGGGGACCTGACTTCCGTCGGGGAGGAACAGCATAGGGGTATAGCCGAAAGGATGTACCGTAACTATCCTAACGTGTTCCGTTCGGCGAACACTCAGGTTCGTCTGTACTCGACCGTGTCGCAGAGGACGATGATGAGCATGTTCGCGTGCAACGCGAGGCTTCTCGAACTGAATCCCAAGATCAGGTCCACGCGCTGCGCCTCCGCGTCCCTGAAATACCTCAGGCGAACTCCCGACTATCCGCGCGATCGGCCGTACGTTTCCGCCGCGAATACGTTTCTCAAGAAATACTATGACGCCAAGCCTGTCATGGCGAGGCTCTTCACGGGCGAGGTTCCGGCTCTGAAGGACACTGCCGAGTTTGTCAGGCTGCTTTACGACTGCGGGAACATAGTCGATGGGATTGACCTTGCGGGGGTGGACTATCTGTGGGACGTGTTCACGCATGATGAGATTTATGTCATTCTTCAGGCCGTCAACTACAATCTTTACGTTCATTCGTCCAATTCCCCGTATCTCGGCGACTATGCGCCGGCCGCCATGATTCCGCTTGTGAGGGATTTCGTGGACAAGGCCGACGCCGCCCTGTTGCAGGAAGTTCCGGGGACAGACCTCAGATTCGGGCATGACAGTTATCTTACCTCATTTTCAACGCTTTTGGGGCTGAACGGGC
>JAJPZC010000042.1:17760-44664 GCA_021204585.1 Clostridia bacterium | reverse complement strand
ATGCCACATATCGAGTGGCAGTTCTATTCCCTAATAACTAAAAGTTATAGATCAACCTTAATGCCGTCGGTGTATTCAGTTGATTCCTCTGTCGGCTCATATTCTGTATCTATTGCCTGTGTGTATTCATCATAGGACATGCCATATCCGAAGGGATATACAACTTCATGGTTATAATCCCAATTCTGCAATGTGCTGTCTTCATAATATGTGGATCCGGCTGTGGATGCTATATAGGTGCTATCCATGATGGAATCATAATATCTGGTCTCGTAGTACTTGTAGCCTACATAGATTCCTTCTGCCTCTACGATGTACTGGCCGCCGCTGTATGAGCCTACACTGCCTTTTGTGCCGTCTGAAGCGGAGAATGAGCTTGTGGGAACGCCGTTGGTCACGTATGCGCTGCCCCACCTGCTGTCTGTTGCGGATCCGCCGTTTGCAGTGGAACCGGTTTCAACAATCTTGTAATCATCATAGAAGTCGCCGCCAAAGTTCTGCATTGCGGGGTTGGACCAGTTGTCCACAACATATGTGTCTGTAAGGGCGCCAGTTGAGTTGGCCTTTCCATCCAGGACGTTGACGATGCCTTCGAACTGGTAATCGTTGGGAACGCCGATGTATGCAATTGCATCTGCGTCCTCTCCTGCAACGAGGTCGCTTATCATCATGTCATTGCTTGTGTTGAGGAGAACGACGACCTTGCTGCAAAGAGTATTTGCTGTTGCGATGACACCCAGCTCTACATCTGAAAGCTGAAGGGCATCCTTATCTGTATCTGTGTAAACGGTATTGCCATCCTTATCCTTATCTATGGATCCGTTGGTAACCGAAATCTGAGCTGCGGAAGCTTTTGTATTGCCGCCGTTGGTGTACCCTGCGGGAAGGTATGTGTTGGACTCACCGCCGGCCCTGGCAATTGTGACAATGCCGACTGTTCCGCTCTGTATGTTGAGATCGCTTGTGGAGGATACCCCGCTTACATTGGCCATCTTGATAACATTATCCACGCTGATCTCGTTGTTATTGAAGGTGGTCATGTCTCCGACCGTAGTCTGAGGAGAGATATCATATGAAGCCTGCTCTGAGACTTCACCGGTGTATGCGTTCGTAACCTCTACTATTTGCTTGTTCATGGCCTTGGCATAAACACTGGCAAGCGTTGAATTCACGGTGAAGCCTGCATCCTCCAGGGCTCCCTCAAGATCTATCGCATCAGCGTTGCCTGCGTTCAGGTCATCTGATGCGCAGTACGGAGCATATGAAGCAAGACCGAAAAGAGCGACCTGATTAGCAGAAGAAAGGGGAAGCGCACTGTTGTCATTCTTCAGGACAACGGTTCCCTCTTCTCCTTCCTTGATGGCCACATTCTTTGCTGCCGTCATCATTCCGTCTATCGTGCTGCAGTCTCCGTCTTTCTGGAACTCTGTCTCAGCAACGCCGCTGTCGTCTATCCCATAGCTTGAAGTCCCCAGCATATCATCCACAGAACTTCTCCATGAGTCGGCAAGCGCATAGCCTGTAACAGACAGAGCCATGATGGCAGCCATTACAGCAGTGATTCCGCGTAAGGGCGAAATCCAAGAGCCAAATTTCATCTTTTAACCTCCTTACTTATTGAAAAATGAAATCTGTGGGATCGTCCGCACCTATCCCCCCGGCGGACGACTTGTATCTGGCCAGGCGAGTTTCAATTTCTCAAAAGGAGGCTATAAAATGAGATGATGCAATACAGATGACGCAGTTCTATTCCGCATGGGCGGATGGCTCACCCAGCTGGTGCGTCAAATCCGGATTCCTGTGGTAACCAGGTCTGCTGGCAGGAGCTGTAAATGAGCATGCACAGACTACGCATGTAGTCCATGCCAAAGGTCCCCTTTGTATCGAACTGTTCAAATGCACTGAAACCGCCCTGCACATTTCTGCACAGCAGCGGTCTATCAGATTTTATGCGCCATATTTCAAAATGTCCACTGACCGGCGCCCGTAAAAGCAAGGCAATCCTATTATAGGATTTTGACAAGCGTCAATCACATGCTCATTTGATGCTCATTTGACCTGTTTTAAGACAACGCAAAATGTTCATTATGCTCATTTCGAGACATAATGAACATTCCGCGCTTTATTTGCTTTTACGGCGCTGGTTGTGGGCGTATTGCAAAACTTCCACTGTCCAACACACTTCAATAAGCTGCCGCCTGCCGGCCTTAAAAGCTTTTTGCAGACCTTCCGCATGCTTTTTTATGCCGGCTGACTGATGGAAGTCTGTATATGGATTCCGCTTCCGGAATCCGGCACCGGCTGTCCGCCCCTCCTAATCCGGAAGGGCGGGAGTCAAATGTCATATCGTGTTATGTGGGTTTGCAGGTAAGGATATTATGCAGCCTGCTCTGCTGCTGCGGCCTTCTTAACCTTCTTGTACGGTCTGAAGAATGCAGCGACGATGGCAAGCACAGCCGTTACTCCTACTATGACAGCTGTCTTGATGGCATAAGATGCTGCTTCCATATAGCCAGGTGTTGCCTGCATTGTAACCTTAATATTTTCATCTGAGAAATAGAGGTTTGCAAGGCCCTGTACTCTCATTCCAAGGAATGCAATGAGTGCAAGAATGGGAAGAATGCATACGATGATCTTAAGAGCCCATACAACCCACTCAATGATGTCGCCGAGGAGTCCGCCAAGCCTGAACTCTGAAAGGGCGATAATGGCAACGAGGAAGATAAGCTCAAACACAAGCTCCGCCTTGAGGGCACCAGTAATGGATGTATTGAACAGGCTTGTCGCTGCGATATCTTTGAAGCTGGTGAAAACCATTGCGATGGAAGCGATTGCAAATACTAAAGCAGCGAGGGTGATCCATGAACTGACAGTCTGCTTTTTAATGAAGTTCATATTAGTCCTCCTCCTTCTTTATCTTTGAGAATGTAGTGGTAACTACGAGGGCTACTGCGCCGAGTGCGAACAGAGTTGCGCTGACAGCGATTACAGCGATGAGAGCTGCTTCCCACCAAGGAGTTACGGAATATGTCTCAACGCCGCGTACTGCGCTGTTGGCGAATGCGTAGAGCTGATACTTGATGTTCTCACGGGCCTGAGTTACAAGTGCTGAATCGTTCTTTACGTAGTTGATTGTGAGATATGACCAGCTTGCGTCTGCTGTATTGTAGCTGTTCATCTTGGAGATGTAGCTGTCGTTGACTGAGAAGTCTGCAACCTGCGTTACGGTTGCCATTATGATTGACTCAGGGTTGAAGTAGTAGCAGTCATTCATCATATCGGATGAAATGAGTCCTTTGTAGCCCCATTCACCGCGCATGATCTGCTTCAGCATTCCCTGGCTGTGGCAGGCGTTCATGGGTCCTATGCGGTTGAAGGCTACCATTACGGCAAGGCCGTTGGCATCTTCCATTCCGCCCTGGAATCCTCTGAGATCCGTCTCTCTGAGCTTCTGCTCAGTCATGTACTCTGCGATTCCGTTGCGGTTGTGCTCCTGGTCGTTGCAGCCGATGTGCTTGGGTCCGCAAAGGATGCCCTTTGAAAGTGTTCCCTTTATGATTCCGTAGCCCATAACGTTTGTGAGCATAGGATCCTCGGAGATGTACTCATAGTTACGTCCGTTGTAAGGAGTTCTGCGCTGCGTGAGTCCTGTGCCCCAGAGGTTGTACATCTGCAGCCACAGTCCGGAGTTGCCTTCCACACGGCCCCACTCAAGAGCGAGATCCGGATCGAAGCTTGATCCAAGAAGAGTCTGTGAGCTTACGTTGAAGTTGTAACCTTCATTAGTTGTTGCGGAGAATCCGTTGACGCCTTCGTGCTGGGAAATAACGGGGTTGTCAATGTATGACAGATTATCTGTCTGAGAACCGCCATGGATTACGGCTCCTACCGCCTCATTTACAGACAGCTGAGAAACAAGCTCATCCCAGTATGCATTGTTGATGTTTGCCCAGTTGGCATCACCGGTTGTCTCATCAACTTCAATGAGCTGCTCAAGCTTGAACTGTACGCCGTTGTCCACGCCGTCTACGTTCTCGGCTTCTTCACCGTTCTGAACGGTGTATGTCTGTCCTCTGAGCTCTGCTACCCAGTCATCTTTCTTGGTGCTCTTTGCAAGACTGATGGCGCCGGTTGTCAGTGTGCCATTATCGTAATACTGCTCATTGTAGTTGATGGGGAATGTTCCGGCCCAGTCTGTACGGGAGAGATTCTTTACGGATCCGCTGATCCAGCTGTTCATATCTGAATAGCTCTCTACAGCGTTGGTAATGGTTGTGCCGTTGTCTTCTGCAAATGTAGTGGTATCCGGTGTTGTTGCAGTTGCTTCACCATATGTCCACTTGCCTGTAGTTGTGCCATCATAGTCTGAAAGCTTGCTGCTGTCCACGGCATTAATTACGTTCTGTACTGCTTCATGTGAGCCGTTGGCTGCTGTAAAGATGTAATCGCCATAGTCCATAATGTATCCGCCATTGTTGCTGTAATCATAGCTTGCGAGATACTTGGTCATTACGCTGATCTCAACTGTCTTGGAGCTGTTTGCGGGAACAGTAACCTTCTGAGAGTTGAGGAACATGATGGCAGACTTCTCTACAGGATGATCTGAGTTCTGGTCATAAGTCGTGTAAGGCTGAGATACATAGAGCTCTGCAAGGAATGTGGCATCGGCATCTTCTGTGTTGGTGTCCTGGTTTGTGACCTTAACTGCTACGGTTGTGTAACCGTCCGGATCTATCTTTCCGTCTGTCATATCAACCTTGATGCCGTTGGTGAAGCCGTCTGATGTGCCGTATGATGTATCTATTTCCTGTGTATAAGGTATATATGACAGGCCATATCCGAAGGGATATACAACCTCATCATTATATGCCCAGGCATTGCCAGTTGTAGAGCCGGCTTTGGAAGTACTATTGTAGGTGCTATCCATGATGGAATCATAGTATCTGGTCTCGTAATACTTGTAGCCTATATAGATTCCCTCTGCCTCTACGATGTACTGGCCGCCGCTGTATGAAGGATTTCCGGTGTCATCAACTGCAGAGAATGAGCTTAACGGGATACGGTTGGAAATCTCTGCGCCTGTGCCCCATCTGGAATCCCAGCCGTTTGTGGAGTTGGCGTTTACAAGTGTATAGTCTGAATAGAAGTCGCCGCCGAAGTTCTGCATTGAAGGCAAAGACTCGTTGTTTACGACATAAGTGTCTGTAAGGGCGCCTGTTGCATTGGCCTTGCCGTCCAGGACATTCACAACTCCTGTGAGCTGATAATCGTTGGGAACACCGATGTAAGCGATAGCGTCTGCCTCGTAGTCCCCGCTGGTGGTGATGTCGCTTATCATCATGTCATTGCTTGTGTTGAGAAGAACGATGACCTTGCTGCAGAGGCTCTTTGCTGTCTTGATGACAGCAAGCTCATTATCTGAAAGCTCCAGGGCATCTTTTGTGGTTCCCTCATATGTAATGGACTTTCCGTCTGAGCTTAAAACAGCCTTTGCAGATGAAGGAAGTTCATCACTTGCCTGAGACTCGGGAAGATATGTGTTGGATTCGCCGCCGGCTCTTGCGATGGTTACGATTCCGACTGTCTCGGTTTTTTCTATTCCAAAATCACTTGTATTGCTTACGGAGATGGAGCTGTCCTTTGCCTTGGCGGCCTTGATGATGTCTTCAACGCTGAGCTCATTGTTGTTGAACGTGGTCATGTCGCCTACAGATGTCTGAGGTCCAATGTCATAAACCCAGTCCAGCGATGTATAGTATGTATGATCAACCTCTTCCTGATGCCTGTTCATGGCTGCGTTATAAACTTTCTGCAGCGTTTCGTTAACTTCAAATCCAGCATCCTCAAATGCTGCATAAACACTTGTTACAGCGTCCGCATTGCCGCCGTTCAAGTCATCGGATGCCTCATATGTGCCATATGAAGCCAGGCCAAAAAGAGCAACCTTCGTCTCGGATGCAATAGGAAGAGCACCGTTATCATTCTTCAGAACAGCTGTTCCCTCTTCGCCTTCCCTGATGGCAACGTTCCTGGCTGTGTCCATCATTTGGTCTATAGTGCTGCAGTCATCGTCTTTCTGGAACTCTGTCTCGGCAACTCCGCTGTCATCTATTCCATAGCTTGAAGTTCCAAGCATATCATCCACGGAACCTCTCCAGGAATCGGCAAGAGCGTAACCTGTAACGGACAAAGCCATGATGGCAGCCATTACGGCAGTGATTCCGCGTAAAGGCGAAATCCAAGAGCCAAATTTCATCTTTTAACCTCCTTACTTATTGAAAAATGAAATCTGTGGGTTCGTCCGCTCAATCCCCCCGGCGGACGGCTTATGGCCGGTCCGGGTCTGTTTTCATTTCTCAAAGACAGGCTGCAAGGGATTCTGCCACACTCCGGAAACCGTTCTCTCGCACATATGTTGCGCTTAACAGTCAACATATGCGGTTTTTTGTCCTGAAGTGTACCCCTGCCCTGTCATCAGAAGGCTGTAAGACTGTATGCATGGACTACTGCGTAGTCCATGCCAAAGGGGTACCCCTTTGGATCGAACTGTTCATTTGTGCTGATGCTTATTGTCCGGTTTTATCCGGACGCTTCCCCGGCTTTACGAGTCATATTTCAAAATGTCCGCTGTTCCGGCGCCTATGAAAGCGAGACAATACTATTATAGAATGGAACAACCGTCAATCTGGTGTTCATTTGGTGCTCATTTGGCATGTGCTATAATAGGTAAATTTGCTCATTTTGTTCATTTACGGACATAATGAACAAAATTCAATCATTTCAGCCGCAAAACGGCGCATTGGTCCACATTGCAAATCTTCCGCTCCTTGCACTCACAGGCAGAAGCCCAGATTTCATCCCAGACTTCTATCCCGTTAATATGATACGCACACGTGTGCGTGCGTGTGGACACCATTAGTCAGCTTATATAGAGCTGTCTGGCTGGACTAAATGACTGGCAGCATCCCTGTGGGAAATGAAGCAGACTGCGTTGGACGCGCCTGCTCCATGTAGCGTGGCAGGATTCAGCACAGACAGATTGTACAGGCCTGGTGAGAATGCCCGCAGGAGGCCTGTATGAGGCGTATTTGAGGCATATGCGGCGGGGTTTTGGAAAATGCGGGATGACAAAAGGCCCGCATCCGAGGGGACACGGGTCTTTCTCACACATGGTTGTGGAATTAGTTGCGGGGGTTCTTGATGTTGGCCTGGGCAGCGGCGAGGCGGGCGATGGGCACGCGGTAAGGTGAGCAGCTGACGTAGTCGAGGCCGATGTTGTGGCAGAACTCGATGGATGAAGGATCGCCGCCGTGCTCTCCGCAGATTCCGCACTTGAGGTTGGGACGGGACTTCTTGCCGAGGTCTACGGCCATCTTCATGAGGCGTCCTACGCCTACGGTGTCGAGGCGGGCGAACGGATCCTGCTCATAGATCTTGTTGTCGTAGTAGGACTTCAGGAACTTGCCGGCATCGTCACGGGAGAAGCCAAAGGTCATCTGGGTGAGGTCGTTGGTGCCGAAGCAGAAGAACTCAGCCTCTTTTGCAAGGTCGTCGGCCGTTATGGCAGCACGCGGGATCTCGATCATGGTGCCGACTTCGTACTTGAGGTCTGTGCCGGAAGCTGCGATGAGGGCATCGGCCGTGGTGGTTATTGTCTTCTTTACGAAGGCAAGCTCCTTCTCCTCGCCGGCGAGAGGCACTTCTATCTCAGGCACTACGTTCCAGTCCGGATGGCGGGCCTGGACGGCAAGGGCGGCCTTGATGACTGCGTTGGTCTGCATTACTGCGATCTCGGGGTATGTTACTGCAAGGCGGCAGCCTCGGTGTCCCATCATGGGGTTGAACTCGTGGAGACCGGCGATTATCTGGCGGATCTGGTATACGGTCTTGCCCTGGGCGTGTGCCAGAAGGGCAATGCCTTCCTCGTCTGTGGGTACGAACTCGTGAAGAGGGGGGTCGAGGTATCTGATGCATACGGGGTTGCCGTTCATGGACTCCATGAGGGCCTCGAAGTCTGCCTGCTGCATGGGCTCTATCTTTGCAAGGGCTATCTCACGCTCCTCACGGGTGTCGGAGCATATCATCTCTCTGAAGGCGCCGATTCTGTCGGGGTTGAAGAACATGTGCTCCGTTCTGCAGAGGCCTATGCCCTTTGCTCCGAATACGGCGGCCTGCTTTGCGTCCTTCGGGGTGTCGGCGTTTGTTCTTACATCCATTGCGGAATACTTGTCCGCCATGGCCATGATGCGGCCGAAGTATCCGGAAGAGGGGTCTGCGGGAACTGTGGGGATGATGCAGTCATATACCTTGCCGGTGGAACCGTCCAGGGAGATGGGATCTCCTTCATGGAACATCTTGCCGGACAACTCGAAGCACTTGTTCTCCTCGTCCATCTTGATCTCGCTGCATCCGGAGACGCAGCAGGTTCCCATGCCGCGCGCAACGACTGCCGCATGGGACGTCTGTCCGCCGCGGACTGTGAGGATGCCCTGCGCCCACTTCATTCCTTCGATATCCTCAGGGGATGTCTCAAGGCGTACAAGCACTACCTTCTTCTTTGCCTTTCCGGCCTTTGCAGCGTCCTCTGCAGTGAACACTATGGTGCCGGCAGCGGCTCCGGGGGATGCCGCAATGGCCTTGCCCACAACGTTGTTCTTGTCTGCCTTGGCAAGCTCCTCGGTGTCAAACGTGGGGTGGAGAAGCATGTCCAAAGACTTTGCGTCTATCTGCATCAGAGCTTCCTGCTCTGTTATCTTTCCTTCGTCCAGAAGGTCGCAGGCGATCTTTATAGCGGCCTGTGCCGTTCTCTTGCCGTTGCGGGTCTGGAGCATGTAGAGCTTGCCGTTCTCAATGGTAAACTCCATATCCTGCATGTCATGATAATGGTCCTCGAGGATCTTCGTGACATCCTTGAACTGCTCAAATGCGCCCTCAAGGCCGGGGGTCTCTGCCATCTCGGCAATGGGTCTGGGCGTTCTTACGCCGGCCACGACGTCTTCGCCCTGCGCATTCACAAGGAACTCACCCATGAGCCCCTTCTCGCCTGTGGAAGGGCTGCGCGTGAAGGCAACGCCTGTGCCGCAGCAGTCTCCCATGTTGCCGAACGCCATCATCTGCACGTTTACGGCCGTGCCCCATGAATAGGGGATGTCATGGTCCATTCTGTATACGTTGGCGCGGGGGTTGTCCCATGAACGGAACACGGCCTTGATGGCCTCGAACAGCTGCTCCTTCGGATCATCCGGGAAGTCCTTTCCGATCTGGTTCCTGTACTCTTCCTTGAACTGGCGGGCCAGGGTCTTGAAATCATCTGCCGTAAGGTCCAGGTCTGAGGTGATGCCCTTGGCATCCTTCATCTGGTCGATGAGGTCATTGAAGTACTTCTTGCCGACTTCCATAACGACGTCCGAGAACATCTGTATGAACCTTCTGTAGCAGTCCCATGCCCAGCGGGGGTTGTTGGACTTTGCAGACATTGTCTCCACGACGTCCTCATTGAGGCCGAGGTTCAAAATGGTGTCCATCATGCCGGGCATTGAGGCCCTTGCGCCTGACCTTACTGATACGAGGAGCGGGTTCTCCTTGTCTCCGAACTTCTTGCCGCAGATTGTCTCCATCTTCTTGATGTACTGCAGTATCTCTTTCTCAATCTCAGGGTTGATAACCTTCCCGTCTTCATAATAAGCCGTGCATGCTTCCGTCGTAATGGTGAATCCCTGGGGAACAGGGAGGCCGATGTTGGTCATCTCCGCAAGGTTGGCACCCTTGCCGCCCAGGAGAGCTCTCATAGACGCGTCGCCTTCGGAAAAGAGGTAACAATACTTCTTCTTAGCCATGTGTGATTTTTCCTCCGTCTGATTAGATAACTTACTATCTATATCCATATAATAACCTGTCCTTCTTCTTTTAGCAACTCTTTGAGCGCCCCTCGCACAAAAAAATGAGCCTCATGGCACAATCTCACAAAAACCTTGCGTAATTTTCAACTCCGCAAACAATGTTTCTTGTCGATTAACTCACAATCAAAAGACTATTGTACTCTGCGCTTGCTGTTTTTGACATACTCTTCTGCCGTTCGCTCCCCGCCGCAAAAATTAAAAAAATGTAAAATCAGTTGCAAAACTGATTCTCATGTCTTATAATAATATTGGAAAGTAAGAAATTCTTACTTTACGATTTATCAGGAGGAAGGACTATGCTTGCAGAATTACGTCAGAAGTCACAGGTTACCATTCCAAAAGCGTTAATCAATAAGTTAGGATTGTCACAGGGGGATCAGTTTGAAATATATGAAAAAAATGGGGTTATTTGCCTTGTGCCTGTAATTGTTTATCCCAAGCAGTATATTGATGAGCTACTTAATGAAGTAAGTGAAATAAAAGCTAAAGTAGCCGCTGGAGAGCAGCCTGTATTTGACTCTGTTGATGCCATGTTTGATGCTTTGGAGACGGAGTGATGATATATGAAATAACCTACTCGGCCAGTTTAAAAAAGCATTTTAAAGATTTAACCGAAACTGAAAAAAACCAGGTAAAAAACAAGGTTGAAATTCTTGCCCAAAATCCCTGTCATCCGTCACTGCGTACAAAACGGATTCAAGGAACTGACAATCTCTTTGAATGCAGTGTCAATATGGATATAAGAATTATCTGGTACTATGAAAATGACCGGTTGATTATGCTTATAGATATAGAACACCATGATATACTGAAACAATATTGATTATGCGGCACAGAGTGACTCACATCTGCGTGATAATTAACTGTCTGTTATGCGCGTTTTATCGTGTACTAATAAAAAGCCCGGACTTGGTACCCGGGCCTTCTTGTTGTTATGTGTGGTGTTACAGCAGCCGGATGTATTCATCCAGGCTCTTGAGCTCCATGCCCATCTTGTATGAGGCATAGCGGCGGATGAGCTTCAAGGCACGCTTCCTGGCGTCATCGTTTATGCGGGACTCGTCATATGAGCGGCCGTCCAGAAAGCGCAGAAGGTTGTACGTGGAGCCGGATGTGCCTATGCCGTCCCCGCAGTCATAGCAGGTGAAGGCGCCTGTGTCCATGTCTATGCGCAGCTTGTCTGCATCCACGAGGGACTTGCCGCACACCTCGCACTTGTCCGGCAGGAGCCCGTACCCCGCATCCTTGAGAGTGTCCAGAAGGAAGCGGATTACGGCCGTGTCCTCATCCTGGCAGATGTCTGTAAGGGTCTTCACGCACCGGAGAAGCATGCCTGTGCAGTCTGCACCTTCATATGTGAGATTGTTGGCCACTTCAAGGACCACGCAGCCTGCGTAATACTTCACTATGTCTGCACGGAGGTCATAGAAGCTCTCGCACTCAGAGCAGTTGGTTACGGTATATCTGCCGCCCTTTTGGATCAGCGAGTACTGAGCAAAGCAAAAGGGCTGTGCCGCGTACTTAAGCTTGGCGCCAGCCTTCCTCACTCCCTTTATTCCCGCTGTTATCTTGCCCTCCGTGGCCGTGAGAAGGGTTAAAACCCTGTCATTCTCACCATAGTCCGAGGCCTTGAGGACAAGCGCCTCCGTAATAATGTCCATTGCTCTTCCGCCGGTGCCCAAAAGGGCGCCGTTTTGCTGTATATGATGCCTGCGCCAGCACAGGGGCAATGCCTGCCCGGGGACGCATGCCCGCCTGCTGCCCGTTTGGACGGTGCGGCTAGATCTCTATGATGTCCTTTACAAGGCCGGGGCGGCTGCGCCAGTTCTCTTCCACACGGACGTATACCGTGAGATACACCTTCTTGCCGAGGTACTTTTCCATGTCCTTGCGGGCGAAGGAGGATATCTCCTTGAGGGTCTTGCCCTCTTTGCCTATTATTATGGCCTTGTGGTTCTTCTTCTCGCAGATGATGTCCAGGTTGATGTCATACACGTCATTGTCCTGGAGCTTGAAGGTGTTGATGACCACGGCTATGCCGTGCGGAACCTCTTCGTTGAGCTTTAAAAGGAGCTTCTCGCGCATGATCTCTGAGATCATGAACCGGTCCCCTTTGTCCGAGACTATGTCATCCTCAATGACCTTCTCCCCCTCCGGCATCTGGGAGGCAAGATAGCGCTCCAGCTTGGCTATGTTGGTGTGCGTGCGGGCCGAGACGGGGAACACGTCCGCGTTTATTCCCGCCTCTGCTATCTTTGCCACGTCCTCCGCTATGCGCTCCTTGGGCATGATGTCTATCTTTGTATATGCTATGGCAGCCGGGGTCTTGCCGCAGACGTACTTCTTCATGAGCCGGATGTCGTCCTCCGATATCCCCTCATGCCCGTCCACGACGTACAGAATGAAGTCCACGTCCTTTGCCGTGTCCTCCGTGGACCTCTTCATGACCTCGCCCAAGTACGTCATGGTCTTGTATATACCCGGGGTGTCTACAAACACCAGCTGGTAGCCGGCCTTCGTAAGCACTCCCATTATAGTAGTCCTTGTAGTCTGGGGCTTGGGTGACGTTATTGCCACCTTCTCCCCTACAAGCACGTTCACAAGCGTGCTCTTGCCGGCGTTCGCCTTCCCGATCAATCCAATGAAACCGCTTCTCACTGTATGCAGCAATCCTTCTATTATGTCCAACTTTTGTGCATTCTGCACAAAGTATTTATATCTTCGTTATGATGTCCCTCTGTGGCCTTCATACGCCCCTTGCAAGGGCCTTGAATGAGGCCTGCAGACGGATGTGCCGGCCCGGAAAATGAGCCGTACAGTGCGCCTGGAGGCATATATTAGCCCCGTATCTGCATGCGCAGGGCAGAGGCCTGTATGCATAGAGGCCTGTATGCATGGGATATGTTTAGTCCCTGGTGAGGCCTATCTTGGCCAGGACCTGCTCCTCCAGAGTGCGCATCTGGGCCTTGTCTTCATCCGTCATGTGGTCATAGCCCAAAAGGTGCAGGACGCCGTGGGTCACGAGGTAATTGAGCTCCCGCTCATATGAGTGGCCGAACTCTTCGGCCTGCTCCTCGCAGCGCTTCTTGCAGACGGCTATGGAGCCTATTATTATGCTCCCGTCCTCGTCCAGATCATACGGACAGTCTGCAACTTTAAGCTCCTGGCCCCGGATGCCGTCAAAAGAGGGGAAGCTTAAAACGTCCGTTACAGAGTCCACGCCTCTCATCTCACTGTTAAGCTGCTGTATATAGGCCTCGTCCGTAAGAAGCACATCGCAGCACATGGGGTCTCCCTTCGCCACGCCTTCAAAGGCTCCGGCAAGGGATGTGAAATCATAATCATCGCAGTATATTTTAAGCATATGTATGTCCGTTTAAGCGTTTTATGCCTGTCAAAGCCCCGGGAAAGGCCCACCGGAGGCCAGAATTAAGCTCCGGATGGCCTGTATGAGGCCGGATTTGGAGAAATGGGCGGGAATATGCCCTGTTTAAAGCGGCCGTGTGCGGCCGCTGTGAGGATATATGAAGCCCTGCAAACGGGTGCCCGCGGAAAAGGTGCGCAGCCCGCATGAAGGGGGTTATTTGTTGCTGGCGCTGTAATTGAATTTTGGATATGCCACACGCTTGTGGTATACGCCCGTGAGCTCTATTACGATGGCTTTCTGGATCTCGGTGAGGTCACGCATGGTTATGTCACACTCCATGAACTGCTGCAAGGTGAGGCGCTCCTGGATGAGCTTGGTAACCAGAGCCTCCACGCTTGCCTCGGAGCGGTCCATGAGAGACCTGGAGGCAGCCTCGCAGGCGTCTGAGATCATTATGATGGCCGCAATCTTTGTCTGTGGCTTGGGACCCTTGTATGAGAAGTCCGTAATGTTGGCCTGGCCGCCGGATAAACGCAGGGCACGGGCATAGAAGTACATTATGGGCATCGTGCCGTGATGCTGGATGGCTATGTCTGAGAAGAATTCCGGCAGATGATTGCGGTGTATGAAGTCCGCACCCTTTGTGGTATGGCTGCGGATTATGTCTGCGGACATCTCCGGCTCATACTGGTACTGGTCATGCAGGTTCTGCCCCTTCTGATTCTCTGAGAACATCATGGGGTTGGAAAGCTTGCCCATGTCATGATAGTACGCAGAAGCGCGGGTCAGCTCCGGGTCCTCGCCTATGGCTCTTGCACAGGCCTCTGCAAGCTGTGCCACCACTACGCTGTGATTGTATGTGCCGGGCGCCTCGTTGCGGAGACGCTTTATAAGGGGTGCGTTCTCCGACGTGAGTTCACGGAGCCTGAAGGATGTAAGCTCCTTGAAAAGGACCTCGAATATGGGCTCCAAAAGCATGAACAGCAGAACGGAAATGATGCATCCGAGTGCACTGAAGATTATGATGTCTATCGTGCCGGTAACCGTTGTGACATCCCCGCTGGGAAGGTCCATGACGAGGTTTATGACCAGTGTGGGAACCAGCATTATGAAAGCCATAAGGATGCTTGTGACCCTTGTGCGCATCTTCTTGATGATGAATATGGCTATCATGCCGCCGCAGAACACGCAGAGGAAGTTTGCAAAGCTCTCCACCTGCGTCATGCCGTGCAGCGCCATGTCGCTGTTGTACAGGAACCTTGAGAAGACGAACAGTATGACGGCATATATGGTGTTGAGGAATATGGCGTCCTTGTTCTTCTTGAACATGCCGATAATGAGCGCAAAGAGCACCATGGGCCTTGCCCAAATGCTTAAGTACCTGCCCAAAACGAAGTCCAGGATGAATGCAACGGCAATGAGAAGATAGAGCTCAAGCATCCTGGACTTGTGCACTATCATGTCCCTGTCCTCAAATACGAAGTACACGTAGCATATGATGGACAGCAGGAACATGGCCACTATCGTAGTTATGACGCCTATATAGTTGTCCTGGAAGTACTTGTACGTGTTGCCGCCCTGGTCCATGAGGATCATTAAGAGCATGAACCCTATGAGCACAGCCGTGTACAGAATGAGAAGCACTATGCTCTGCGCTACATTCTTTCTGTTCAGCTCTCCGTTGAACAGCTTGTCCTTCCTGCTTCCCCTCAAAGGTATGGGCCGGTTGACCGGATCATTTATGTCCATCTGCGGACTGTTGTTGTTCCTTGCCATCTGCGCCCTCCTTTACGCCTCTCTGTGCGGCATCCTCTGCCTTTCCATCTGCCGCCGCTTCCGCGGCAGCATCCTCTGCCTTTCCATCTGCCGCCGCTTCCGCGGCAGCATCTGCTGCCTTTCCATCTGCCGCCGCTTCCGCGGCAGCATCTGCTGCCTTGTCTTTCCCGGCGCTGAGCATTTCCTCTTCCTGCTCATACGCCTTGACTATTCTCATTACCATGGGGTTGCGAACTACGTCGCTGTCCGTAAGGTACACGCACGAGACGCCCTCTATCCCCTCCAAAAGACGCGCCGCATGTATGAGCCCGCTGCGCCGGCCGTCCGGCAGGTCTATCTGCGTTATGTCCCCGGTCACCACCATCTTGCTGCCTTCGCCAAGGCGCGTCAGGAACATCTTCATCTGTTCCCTTGTGGAGTTCTGGGCCTCGTCCAGTATTATGAAGGCGTTGGAAAGCGTCCTGCCTCTCATGTACGCAAGCGGCGCTATCTCAATTGCGCCCCTCTCCACGTACTTGTTGTACGAATCCAGCCCCAGCATCTCATACAGGGCGTCATACAGAGGCCTCAAATACGGATCCACCTTCTCCTGCAGGTCTCCCGGCAGGAAGCCCAGCTTCTCCCCTGCCTCCACGGCAGGCCTTGTGAGAATGAGCTTCTCCACCCGGTGGGCTTTGAGCTCCTGCACCGCCACGCACACCGCAAGGTACGTCTTGCCCGTGCCCGCAGGGCCTATCCCGAAAGTTACGTCCGACTTCTTGATGCAGTCCACGTACCTCTTCTGGCCCATTGTCTTGCACTTTATGGGCTTGCCCTTGGCCGTAACCGCCACCGTTCCGGAAGAGATCTTCATTATCTCCCCGGCCCTGCCCTCATGGGCAAGCTCCAAAAGGTACTCCACTCTGCCCCTGTCCGGGCTCTCGCCCCCTTCCGCAAGCCGAAGGAGATTCTCCACGACCGTTGCCGCCAGGGCCACGTACTCTTCCTTGCCGTTTATGACCACCGTGGTGCCTTCCAGCCGGATGTTCACGCCTGTCTCATGCACAATGATATTAAGATTTTCATCAAAAGTCCCCAGGACCTTCTGCAAAAGATCCACATGCCCTGTCTGAACTTTTCTCACTGCAACATCCGTCTTCGCAGCCACTCCAGCACCCTAATCCCAAAGGGACGCTCATGCGCCCGCATGCGCGCATACTGTCCCAATGTATCATACAATTTATTAAGATAGCGCCATTATAACACCCGTATCCAGAAAATGCAAAACCTTTCTACATACAACCATGCTTTATTTCATTGCACCCTCCACACACGCTCCCGTCCCGGAACAATCTCCAGCGCAGCAAAACTGATGCAGGGCCTGCGCTATTTAAAAACAATTGTTCGTTTTGGCTCATGATGAACAGAACTGTTTATACTGGGTGCCAGTATACGTTTGTTCCAGTATGAACATTTGTTCGTACTCACCCGCAGTTCGCAACAAGGTCCCCTTCGACGGGCATAAAAAAGGGAACCAGCACTGGCTCCCTCTTGTGGAAATCATATTGCAGCTGTGGCTCAGTTCCCGGCAATCTCCCGGATCGCAGTTCTTAGCTCTGTGTCCCCTGATGTTATTACCCACGGGGTTGAGATGGTGTTGCAGCCGTCTGCAGCGGTTATACCTGTGTCATGGATGCAGCTGCCGTCCGGCCAGTATATTTTGGCCACCGTGAGCTTCAGCGCCTCGCCCGTCCAGCTGTTCACGTACGTGCTCTGCATTATCCCCTTGCCATAGGTGCGTGAGTTCTTGGAACTTGCTGTATATGTGAGATATTTGCTGGTATTATCCCCTGGATTGTCTTCGTAATTGGAAAGGTAAATATGGCCGTAATCCGTGAGGTCATATGAGAGCAGATAGCCCATGAGGGCCTCGGATGCGCTGGCCGTGCCGTTGTTTGCAAGGATGTAAATTTCCGTATCCGGCGCCAGGGTATACTGGTTGGTTGTGTAGACGTAATACTGGGAGCGTTTCCCGTTCTTGTCCTCAGACACCATTGCAAGGGTCTGCGATGAGGGGTCCTGCATGAAGCATCCCGCTATGCGCTCCATGACGGATACGGAGCCGCCGCCGTTGCTACGGAGGTCTAGAATGAGAGATGTGCATCCCAGTGAGTTGAACTCGCCTATGAGCTTATCCATCTCGGTTGCCGCTGTGCCGTAAAAGGACTGGAGCTGGATGTATGCGAAGCCTTCGGGAAGGTCGGACATGCCGCCCTCCGGGTCGGCCACCATCTGCAGGCTGCCGGAGGCGTCGAAGGTGAATGAGTACGTGGCCTCGGAGGTGTACATTATGGTGTATGCGGCCTGGTAGTTCTCACGGGCCAGGGTGTAGGCGGTGCCGTCCGTGGCCGTGAGGGTGAAGTCCGCGTCCGTCTCCTGTGCGCTTACGAAGGACTGGAATTCTGTGGCAGACGTGAAGGTTGTTGTCCTGCCGCCGGAGGTGCCGGAGGAGATGACGTCTCCTGCGCGGATGCCTGCGTAGTATGCGGGGGAGTTGCCCACGACGGAAACGATGAGGCAGCCGGTGTCGCCGTATGTGTCATCCGTCACGAACTGGTATGTGACGCCTATGCCGCTCTTGCTGCCTGCGTTGTCGGCAACGAGGGCGGCGTACTCTTCTGCGGAGTAGTACTCGGAGTATTCATCCAGCATGGCTGCGAGGGCGTATGCGGAGTTCTCCGATACGCTGGTGTCGTAGTCTCCGTAGTAATAATCCTCTATAAGCCCCAAGGCCCACTTGTAGGAGCGGAACTGGGCATTGCCCCAGTATAGGCCGCCAAACCATCCGCCACAGAAAACAGCTGCCACGATAACGAGGCAGCTTATGATGATTATGACTCTCTTGAGAGTTTTTCTGGACTTGCGGCCCTCTTCCGGATCCCCTCCATCGGGGGCTGGCGACATCATGTCTTCCCTGGGGTCTTCAGTGCTTGCGGTGTTATCAGATTTCTGTTCCATTATCCGGCTTCCCTTCCACGACTATACCGGAAACAGCGAAGAGGTTCTTTTAGCTTCTTTCGTAGAGAAGGTGCAGGACCTCAAAGGTCAGAGCCATGTCAAAGTTATGGAGATCAAGTCCCGTGGCCTTCTTTATGGAGTTGAGTCTGTACATGAGCGTGTTGCGGTGCATGAACAGCTCCTTGGAGGCTCTGGTTACGTTCATTCCGTTGTCTAAAAACGCCTTGGCCGTTCTCATGAGCTCCGCGTCTTCGAAGATAGGCATGAACTTCCGGAAACTGAAATTCTCTGTGAGCTTTGCCCTCTGTTCCTTAGTGAGATTGTTTATAATGGTGGAAAGCGTAATGCTGTCCGCCGGCGCCTTGGCGCCTTTCTCTCTCTTTTCGTCAGTCATGGTGGTTTCTCCGTTGTCAATACTATAGCATGCAATAATTGAATTTGCAATGTTTTTGCCGAAAGATTGTAAATTTTCAGGTCTGCAAACCCCGATTTTGCACCATATGCATAAATATTTCAGCGTTGCGCACAAAGATTGAAACCGGACATTTTTTCCCTAAATGCCGCCTATCTAATGAAAGTTAAGTGAAAGACCCGCGTATATAAGCAAAACACGGCCGCGTGTCTATTTTTTTACCTCTCATTCCTTGACACTAAAATCTTTTTGTATTAGAATATTTTTCAAGAATGGGTAATTGGCGCATACTGCGCCCTCAACCCCTGAAATCACCTACTATTCAACGCTTGGAGATAACAAAAAATGGCAAAAGCAGCATCCACGAAAGGCCAGAAGATCGGAGTACTGGTTCTCTATATTGTCATCCTCCTTGGTCTGCTGGCTGGCTTCCTAATCCCCATGAACATATTCTCAGGGGAGACTGTAGACTTCAATACGTCACTCTGCATGCAGATTCCTGCCGCCCTTAACGCGGTTTTAAACAATCTTCCAATCGGCTGGCAAGGGTTGACTGATGCGCTTGTATCCAACGGCGGCACATTGCCTGACTTCGCCATTGCATCTGAGATGACCCTTGCAATCGCAGGGTTATCACTCACAATAGACTTCAACGCATGGCTTACAATCATATACGCCGTTGTGACCGTTATTGCAATAATCTGCATCATCCCCGCCATCGTAGGATGCGTTCAGAAACTCACAAAGGCAGAAAAGGCTGCAGAGAAGGCTGACAGCGAGGCCGCTGAAGCCGTTACCGCCGCACAGGCAGCAGCTGAGGAAGCAGGATACATCCAGGACGAAAACGGAAACTGGAAGAATCCTTACGGCAGATATACTTATAAAGATGAAGACGGAGACCCGTTCCCCGTGAATGAGCACGGCGAGGCATTCCCTGCAGACGAGACCGGAACTCTTGTCATTCCTGCCGTGGCAGAAGATGCTGAAGAGAAAACCGTTGCGGTATACAAGTATGCGAATGCATATGCAGCCGAGAAGTCTGCAACCGCAAAGGCCAAGGCTGCGGATGCCGCCGCTGCAGAAGCCGTAGCCAACAAGAAGGCAAAGAAAGAGACAACATATCATACGGCCTTCACGCTTGAAGTGATTGCCGCCGTTGTTCTACTTCTCATGGTCTTCTTCACCATTATGTATATGGACTACAACGGAGGAAGCTACTGCGCTCCCGTTGCCATCGCTTTCGCTGTGGTTCTCATTGTTGGATTCGTACAGAGGTGTGTGGCAAGCAAAGGCTCCGGTGCAGCCAAATTCATTCTGTTC
This sequence comes from Clostridia bacterium, assembly GCA_021204585.1. Taxonomy (GTDB): domain Bacteria; phylum Bacillota; class Clostridia; order Christensenellales; family Borkfalkiaceae; genus Coproplasma. The sequence goes on along the minus strand of JAJPZC010000042.1, from coordinate 24,893 downwards.
CTGCTGGCCCTGATTGCCGTAGGATTTGCGTTCTTTGACATCGCAACACTCAGCGGATCCATGGAAGGCTACCTCTCCGACGGAATCCTCGGATTCAGCTCCGGAGTATTCGGCGGAACTGCATATGCTCACTTCGGCGACTTCCTGTTCTCCGTAAACGGAGTATCCGTTACCAACCTGTTCATAGAAGGAATGGGCGTATATGAGTATCTCTTTGCCATCGGCGGAATAATCGTTTCCGTAATGCTCCTCTTCAACTGCCTGTTCGCACTTATCGGCATCTACAAGAAGACCAACAAGTTCATGCTTGTGGCTGACCAGGTAACATATCTCCTTGAGATAGCAGGCCTCGTTCTCTGCATCGTAGGCGTTCTCGGAACAGATTCCCTTGCTTATGCTAGTGAAGGCGAGACGGTTGAGATCGGCTTCATGTTCATAGCAGTTTGCGCTCTTGCCGTCATAGCTTACGTTATAGACCTCGTAAGGCTCATCATGTACAACAAGGCCAAGAAGAAGGCCAAGGCCGAAGCAGAGGCTGCATCTCTTGAAGAAGCCGTTCCTGAAGAGACCGATGTATTCGATGAGTTCTCCACAGGCCAGGCAGTGCCCGCAGATGGCGATTTCGTTCCCGCAGATGGCAATTTCGTTCCCGCAGATGGCGATTTCGTTCCCGTTCCCGCAGCAGCAGATACCGCAGCCGCTGAGACGGCAACAGCTGAGGCAGCTCCTGAGCCGGCACCCGCAGTGGCAAGCGATACGTACTATCCTCCTGTGACCGCCGTTGAAGCAACACCCGTCGTTGAGGACGTTCCTGTTATGACCGCGGCAGACGTAGTGCCTCAGGTACAGGTACAGCCCGCAGCTCCCTATGCGCAGAACGTGCAGAACGCAAGCGTCATATACAACGTTCACTCACTCTACAACGGACCTTCCGACAAGTTCATCGCAAAGCTCACCAACGATGAGAAGGTTGAGTTCGCCAAGGTATTCCTTGAGAGAGTCGACGGACCTCTTACCGTTATTCCTGAGTACAAGATCGGCGGAGACAACACCAAGTTCTTCACCAACGTAATCATCTACTACGCAAGGGTTCGCGACCTGATCTCCGACAGCCTGATGGACAAGCTCTACGAAGAAATCAACGTCATGTAAATTTACCAATCTCTAAGCAACGATACAAAGCCATCCTCTGACCGGGATGGCTTTTATAATGTCCGTCATTCATCCTGCCGGGACTTGGCCCTTCTGCCCGTCAGCCCTTCCACGCTTCTCAGTGCCCTGTCCAGGGGCCTTTCATACTGCCTTCTGTGGTACTCTCTGCAGCCCCTTCCGGGGCATTCATATGACGCCCGCAACGCAGGCAGAGCCTCACCTTTTTGAGGGCGAATAAGTCGTCATAAGTGGCTCCAAACGTCCTCTTGAGCCCCTCATTAGCCTGCATGTTTTTATTGTGGATATCTGGCGGAGCATGCCTGCCCGCAAAGTGTGTCCGGGGCACATGGACAGGCTTTGCAATGCCGGATATTGGAGCAGGCAAACGGCCGGAACCATTCCCCCTCTGAACCGGATTTGAAGCCGGATATGCGGCTGAGACGGCCGGTGGCCTTAGCCGGATTTGGCCGGAAACAGGGGCGATTTTTCGCTTCTGCCGTCTTGACACTAAACGGGTCTTGTATTAGAATAGACTATAAGAATGGGTTATTGGGCCATAGTGCGCCCTCAATCCATAAATTCAACTGCCAATATTAACACCTGGAGATATAAAAGATGGCAAAAGCAAGCACAAAGGGCCAGAAGATCGGAGTACTTATTCTGTATGTCATCGTATTGCTTGGCCTGCTGGTCGGATTGCTGATTCCAATGGATTTTTCTGCGGACAAGCCTTTCGACACGTCGCTCTGCATGCAGATTCCGGCCGCACTCAACTCTATAGCGGACAATTTTGTCCCCGGCGAGGTGCTTATCGGGGGAAATATTCCCGAACTCATCATTGCAGCGCCGATGACCCTCTATCTGTCGGCAACGTCTGTGATGACTATAGACTTCAACGCATGGCTCACCCTCATTTATGCGGTTGTGACGCTTCTTGCTGTAATCTGCATCATACCTGCCATTGTCGGCACCGTTAAGAGGATTACAAAGGAAGAAAAGGCCGCAAATGCTGCAGACAGCCAAGCAGTTGACGCTGCAAACGCCGCCGGAGCAGCACTCAGTGCAGCCGGCTATACAAACGACGGAAACGGCACATGGAAAAATGCAAGCGGCCTGATTGTGAAGTCTGATGCGGACGGCAACCCCATCCCCGTGGATGCACTGGGCCAGGCTATACCCCAGGATGCAGAAGGAAAATACATCATCCCGGAGCTTGGCGAGGATGCCGATCCTGTGACCGTTGCCATCTATAATTATGCGGCCGCATATGATGCAGTGCATGCAGCCGTAGCCGAGGCGCAGGCTGCGGACGCCGCTGCAAACGAAGCAGTTGCAAAGAAGAAAAAGGCCAAGGAGACAACATATCATACAGCCTTCACCCTTGAGGTTCTGGCTGCTATCGTGCTGATCCTCATGAACTTCTTCCTGCTTCTCAACTATCAATATGACCTGTACAACGGTGGCGTCTGCATCCCCATTCTGGTTGCGTTCGTAGTTGTGCTTGTCGTGGGCTTCATCCAGAGGTGCATAGCAAGCAAGGGATCAGGTGTAGTCAAATTCATACTGTTCATTCTCTCACTCGCTGCAGTCATCATAGCATTCTTTGACGTCAGCAAGATATTCTCTTCCGGAGCAGCAACAGTCAGCGACGCCGCAGAAGAGACTGCGTCCACCATTGCTGCCGGCTTCTACGGCGGCTCAGGAGCCGAGGGGCTTACAGCTCTCAGCTACTTTATCTTCTACGCCAGCGGATCCGTTTCAGCCCTTCTCGATGGCCTTTCAACAGCCGGATGGGCCTTCTATATCGGCTCCATGATCCTTGCTATCATGCTTCTTCTGAACTGCTTCCTGGATCTCATGGGCATATACAAGAAGACAAACAAGTTCATGCTTGTTGTCAACCAGATCAGATACATAATAGAGCTCCTCGCAGTGATCCTTTGCGTCATAATGGTAATCATTGACGTGGATATAGACTTCGGCGTCATGCTCATCGTATGCATCATACTGGCCGTCGTTTCCTACGTCATCAACCTTGCAAGGCTTATCAAGTTCAATAAGGACAAGAAGAAAGAGGCAGCTGCGGCTCAGGCCGAGGCTGAGGCAGCAGAGGAACAGCAGAAGGAAGAGACCATCAATACATACAACTATCCTTATCCCGAGTACGACGGCACAGGTACACCTTATCCCGAATACAGCGGCACGGGCGCAGCGGACATAAACGATCATTACGGCTACTCATACTATCCGCCTATTGACACTCCGCCTTACTCATATACGCCTTCATCTTCCGCACAGCAGGCATCCCAGAACACCGCATTCGCTCCCTATGCGCCTGTGGCAACCGTTTCAGCCGCACAGCCCAAGGCACAGGCACAGCCTGCAGTCCAGGCCGCAGCCGCCGCTGCACAGCCTTCTGTACAGGCTGCCGCACAGCCCGCATATGCTGCACAGCCCCAGCAGGCTCCTGAGATCCTTTACAACCTGCACACCCTTTACAACGGTCCTACGGACAGCTTCATAGCAAAGCTTTCCACGGACGAGAAGGTTGAGTTCGCCAGGGTATTCCTTGAAAGGAACGCAGGAGCTCTTCCCTTCATACCCGCATACAAGGTTGGCGGCAACAACGCAAAGTTCTTCTCTGCCGTAATAATCTACTACCCCAGAATCCGTAACCTCATCTCCTTCGGACTTTTAGACAAGCTCACCTCCGAGGACACGCATTGATCCAAACCCTCAAATAATCCTAAGCCACCTCATATCCGGGGTGGCTTTTCTTTTGCCCGCCTCACCGCCGCTTTGCCTTCAATGATGCCTGCAGCCGCATGCAGGGCAAGCTTGAGTACTGCCCGCACCACCGGTCTCCGGAGGGTCTTTTCTTTCTGTCTGCAACATTCCCCGGACGGCCTTCCATTCTGCCCGCACCACCGGTCTCCGGAGGGTTTTTCTTTCTGTCTGCAACAGTCTCCGGACGGCCGTCTGCGGCATCCGGCGGGTCTCTAAGCGGCTGTATGTCCGCTGTACGGATGTTCCCGCCAGGCTTCCGCCTTCACTGAACTTGCCCGCAAAATGGCTTTCTGCAAGGCATTCTCCAGCCTCCGAATACACCCGGAACAGGTGCGTTTGAACCGCTATATGTGCGCTGAAACGCCTCAAGAGGGCTTACACTGCGCAGCCCTTTGGCCAATGAATTCATGCAGGTGGCAGAATGCCTGCCAATGCAGGGCAGCCAGGGCCGCATACGGGGCTGTTTTTGGGCCGGGAGCGGCGGCAGACTGGCCGTGATTGCCAGCTGAAGTGTAGCCCTGATTGCAATCCATATTTTTAACAAGTTTTCTTGACACTAAACGGGTTTTGTATTAGAATGGTCTAGAGAATGGGTAAATGGGGCATAGTGCGCCCTGTACCCCGGAAAGACCTACTAGGGGAAGCCAGGAGATTACACAGATGGCAAAAGCAAGCAAGAAAGGCCAGAAGATCTGGGTGCTGATACTGTATATCATCATCATTCTCGGCCTGCTGGCTGGATTCTTGATTCCAATGAACTTCAAGGCTGAAGACGTCGCCGGGAGCATGCTTGTCATGCAGATTCCGGATGCCCTCAGCAAAGTCCTGGCTACATTCGGCATTACGTTGGATGCGCTGGCTAATGCCGGCTCCTCCCTTGCCATTTCATCCCAGATGAGCTTCATCGCAGGCGGCCTTGAGATATCCTTTGACGTCAACGCCTGGGCAACCATTATATACGCCATCATAACGGTTCTTTCCGTCATCTGCATCATTCCCGCCATCGTTGGATGCGTGACCAAGAAGACTCCGGAAGAGAAGGCAGCAAAGAAAGCCGCTAAGAAGGCTGCAAAGAAGGGCGAAGTTCTTGAGGACGCTGCTGAAGAGGCTGCGGATGCCACAGATCCGTACGGCGAGGAGCTTCCTAAGAAAAAGAAGCAGAAAGAGACAACATATCATACGGCGTTCACCCTTGAGGTACTCGCTGCCATTGTGCTGTTCATAATGAACGTTCTGGTCATTGTGGACATGGAGTACATAGGTGGGGATGCATGCTATCCCATAGCCATCGCCCTCGCCGTGGTCATAATCATAGGCTTCATCCAGAGGTGCGTTGCAAGCAAGGGATCCGGAGTCATCAAGTTCATCCTGTTCATTCTTTCCCTTGCGGCCCTCATGGTTGCGTTCTTTAACATCGGAACGCTCATTCCGTCCCTCGGCACCTCCATTGCCAACAAGTTCCCTGAGTGGAACAAGATCACGGGCGGCTTCTACGGAGGCGAAGGCGCAGACAGCCTGAGTCACCTGTACCAGTTCGTATTCTATGTGGACGGCAACATATCCGGCCTTCTCACGCCGAACCTTACCTCTGCCGGCTGGGCATGGATAATCTGCAGCTTCATCCTGGGCATCATGATGCTCCTGAACTGCTTCCTGGACCTTATGGGCATCTACAAGAAGACCAACAAGTTCATGCTTGTGGTCAATGAGATAAGGTACCTCATAGAGTTTGTGTTCCTCATCATCTGCGCCGTGCTTGTAGGCATAGACACGGATTTGAGCTTCGGCCTCATGTTCATCATCGGCGCCGTCCTCGTTGCTATCTCTTGGATCATAGACACGGTGCGCATTGCCCGTTACAAGAAAACCAGAGCCGCTGAACTCAGTGAGCCGGACGAGACGGATGAGTACGGATACTTCACTCCCGTTCCCGTATCCGCACAGCAGCGCTACGCAGAGCCCCAGACCGTATACATAAGCTCCTTCATGGAGCCCGCTCTTGCTGAGGCATACTGCAGTCCGGCAAACGACCTGCCCCGTCCCGTAAACAGCACATTCTATCCGCACGTTGCAATAGTGAACGCAGGGCTTGGCCACAATGACCACGCAGAGTCTCATCCCGCGCCTGCCGCCGCTCCCGCGGCACCCTCTGCAGCCCCTGCCGCGGCAGCTCCCGCAGCGTACAAAGTTCAGACCATATACAACGGACCCACGGACCGCTTTATCTCCAAGCTCACAAATGACGAGAAGATAGAGTTCGCCAGAGTATTCATAGAGCGTGCAGAGAATCCCCTGCCCGCCATTCATGACTACCACATCGGCGGCGACAACTCCACCTTCTTCTCCGACGTAATAATCTACTACACCTCCGTGCGCGACATCATCTCCGATGGTCTCATGGCCAAGATCTACTCCGAAGACCTCGCCAGGATGTAATCCCGCGCCGGCATCTATCCAGCACCAACAGCCATCCTTCCCGGATGGCTTTTATATTGTCCGCCGTGCTCTCTGCGCGCTCCCGTACAGCCCTGCATCTGCCCCTCCGGACTCTCGCACTCATCCTGCTGTCTTTCGTGCGGGCTCCATATCCCTCCCATGCATCATAAAAGCCACCCCGATGCAGCAGGATGGCTCATTTTGTCTGTTCTTGTTTGCTTGTTCCTGTTCGCTTGCCCGTCTGTGGCTAATCTTCCGTCTCAGGGTCTACGGAAGACTCTGTATGGACTGAGGTGCGGCGGATGCAAACCTTGAAGGTTGAGCCTGACTTTTCTATGCCGCTCTCTGAGACGACGCCTACGATATAAAGGCCGCGGCCATGCTCTTCCATGGCATCCGGAAGGGCATGATATGCCTGGACGTCGCTCTGGCAGTCTGCGGTGACCGTTATCTCAATGACGTCCGGCTTGAGCTCACTCTCAAAGGATGCCGTCTCACCGCCGTGGCGTATGACGTTGGAAAGAAGTTCGCATGCTACAAGACGGCACGAGAAGACGTCGTCTTCGTTTATGCCGCTCTCCCTCAACGCTCTGGAGAATGCCTTGAGCTGTGCGCTCATGGCACTCATGTTTCCAACCTTGAATGTTATCATGCGTATCCTTCCCCTGCCCTGCAGGGTCTGCTTGCCGCCCCTTCCTGCAGGGTCTGCTTGCCGCCCCTTCCTGCGGGCAGCTCTGTATATCTTATCTGTGCGCCCC
>JAJPZC010000042.1:11120-17660 GCA_021204585.1 Clostridia bacterium | reverse complement strand
GCTCTGACGGGCTCCGGACGGCTCTGATGCGCTTCTGCGGAGGCCTCTGTGTGCCATTGCATGCGGCCTGTCTGCATCTTGCCTGGCGGCATTGCCGCGGCCGGATTCCGGGGGCCCCTTGCGGGCGGTTAGTCTTCGGCCTCGGAGAATCCCTGCTGGAGCTTTTCTATGATGCGCTTTTCCAGGCGGGAGACGAACATCTGGGAGAGGCCCAGCTCCTTGCCTGTCTCAGCCTGGGACTTGCCGTCTATGAAGCGGAGCTTCACTATCTGCTGCTCACGGGGAGTGAGCTGCTTTATCTCCTCCAGCATGGCAAGGTTCTCGTTGAGGTCCTCGTATGGGTCGAAGCCGTTCTGGACGGTGTCGGACTTGGCCGTGGTGGTGTCTGCGTTCTCGGCCTGTATGGGGGTGTCTATGCTGACGGGACGGCGGAATTCGAGGGCCTGGACTATGAGGTCTTCGGAGAGCCCCGTCATCTCGGTCAGCTGGCGCACGGTGGGCTTCTTCTCGTGGTCCTTCAGGTACTCGTCCGTGCACTCCTTGATGGCCTTGGTGACGGCATAGAGCTTTCTGGGAAGCTTTATGGCCTTGGAGCTGTCCCTAAGGTAGTTCTTTATCCTGCCTGCTATGGTGGGGGTTATGTACGCCGCGAAGTCATTGTCCCTGTCCGGATCATATGATTCTATGCCTAAAATAAGCCCCTCGCAGGCTATCTGGTACAGGTCATCATACTCCACGCCGCGGCCGGTGAACTTCCTTGCAATGATGGCAGCCGTCTTCTGGTACATTTCCACCAGCTGGTTACGGATGGCGCGGTCTCCTGTCTTCCGGTATTCCCTGAACAGTTCTTCAACTTGCCGGTCCATCACAACTCCAACTCGATGCTTTCAATAATGCTTCCGTTCTTTCTTATGTCGCACCTCGAAACAAGGGCGGGAATGAGCGCCAGAGAGAGCTCATTGTTCTCTCCCTCGCAGGGAGTGCCGCCTAAGCCCCGTATCTCGCACAGCGTGCCGCCGTCTGCTGAAAAGAGGCACACGGCCTGCTCATATCCGCAGGACTTCAAAATGAGGAGGCTCTCCGTGACGCACACCTTGAAGTCCTCTATGTCATCCACGTCCTCGTCGTTTATCATGCACACGGCGCCGGCCACAAGCCTTATGGCGGTGTTGTACACGCTGTCCTGAAGGTCCAGTTTCAATGTAAGCTTATTCATCGTCCCTAATCTCCATAACGTCCGTTAAGCCGCAGATGTCAAACAGCTTCTTCACGTTGGGCCTAAGGCCCTGTATTGTCATCCTGTAGCCGTCCGCCTTGAGATTTTTGAAAATCTTCACAAAAGTGCCAAGGGTCGTGCTGTCTATAAACGTGAGCCTCCCGCACCTGAACACCACGTCCTTTCTGTCATGCTCATACGCATACTTCACTTCATTATAAAAATCATCGCTTGTGGCTGCGTCTATCTCTCCTGAAAGATCAAAGACCAGCTTCTCCTCAGATGATGCCAGATTCACATTCTGCATAAAACCACTCCTTGCGGGCTTCTTCAAACTCAATATCCTTACACAATATATTATAAACTCTTTTTCGCCTTGTCAAACACGAATTCCAAAATTTCTTGTCACCCTGCGCCCACAAATTTTCTGTCTGCCTCATATCCGGGTCCGTTTCCGCCCTGAAGTCTTTCCCACTGCCTTCCATGCGCCCGTCTCCACACCGCCCAGGCACTCTTTTGCCTCTGTATTTTATGCAAATATGCATATTGCATTCATTCTGCTCCCTTCTGCGCCGCTGCCGCGCAAAGGGCCCATATGCCCTCTTTGTGGCTCTCTGCAGCCCAGCATGCCTGCCCGTGAATTGCTCTCCTGTGGCTTATGCAGGCCGGACGGACGGCTCCATGAGACCGTATGCAATGGGGTCCGAAGGCCGCATGCAATGGGTCCGGATCTGTTTTGCGGAGCCCGTATAATGGGGTCCGGAGGACGCATGCAATGGGGTCCGGAGACCGTATGAAAGGGGTCCGGATCTGTTTTGCGGAACCCGTATAATGGGGTCCGGAGGACGTATGAGTGCAGGATTGGACAGGTGAAAATAATAGACAACATGTTGATTAAATGCGTCGGTTTTCCTTCCAACTTTCATGAGACTGTCACGGACGGCAGCGACTTACGAACACAGTATTGTTTGACATGACGCCGTTTGTATGGTAAAATTAAGACCATAGCGCATTTCGGAGTGATGAATTATGGATTTCAATGAAGCAAACTTCATAGTAAAATATTCTCACCGCATCAACGAACTTGCGAAAATAGCATCTGTAAATGACACTATAGACAGCTCCTTCTATCTTAAGTACGACGTAAACAGGGGCTTAAGAGACAAGAACGGAAAAGGCGTCCTCTGCGGACTGACAGACATTTCAGAAGTGACCTCATGGGAGGTCAGAGACGGCGTAAGGACGCCCATTCCCGGCATCCTTCGCTACCGTGGCTATAACGTAAAGGATTTGGTACGCAACTGTGTGGAAGAGAACCGCTTCGGCTTTGAGGAGACGGTTTACCTTCTGCTGTTCGGTGAGCTCCCCAGCGGAGACCAGCTCTCCGCCTTCACTGAGATGCTCTCAGACTGCAGAGTGCTTCCCAGGAACTTTGTGCGGGACGTAATAATGAAGAGCCCCTCAAAGGACATGATGAACATGCTTGCAAGGTGTGTTCTCAACCTGTACAGCTACGATCCTGACCCGGAGAGCACGACCCCTACGAACATACTGCGCCAGAGCGTGCAGCTCATATCCCAGTTCCCGCTCCTTGCCGCATACTCATACCGCGCATACCGCTACGAATCCTCGGAAAATGCGTCCCTCATAATACACAAGTCCATCCCGGAGTACTCTTTGGCGCAGAACACCCTTCATATCTTGCGCAAGAACAACAAGTTCACGGACCTCGAGGCGAAGGTTCTGGACATATGCCTCATACTCCACGCAGAGCACGGCGGCGGCAATGCATCCACCTTCACGACTCATCTTGCAACCTCCACGGGCACGGACACTTACTCCTCCGTGGCAGCCTCCTTAGGCTCCCTGAAGGGTCCCAAGCACGGCGGCGCCAACATAAAGGTCATGCAGATGTTTGAAAACATCAAGGAGAACCTGTCCGTATGGGATGAGCCCCACATCAGGGACTACGTATCCAGCATGCTGCAGAAGAAGGCCTTCGACCGCTCCGGCCTCGTATACGGAATGGGTCATGCGGTATACACCGTATCAGACCCCCGTGCCGAAGTCCTCAAGGTATATGCAGGCAAGCTGGCCATAGAAAAGGGCCGCGAGAAGGAATTTGAGCTGTACAACACCGTGGCAAACGTTGCCTCGGAGCTCATACAGGAGCAGAAGCACCTGGACAAGCCCGTCAACCCCAACGTGGACTTCTATTCCGGCTTCGTATACAGCATGCTCAACCTGCCCATCGCTCTCTACACGCCCCTCTTCGCTATCGCGCGCATCGCCGGCTGGAGCGCACACCGCATGGAAGAGGCCATCTCCGGCGGCAAGATCATCCGTCCCGCCTATGAGTGCGTGGCCACTCCGCGCGACTACGTCCGCCTTGCAGACAGGCCCTGATGCCCCGGCCCCTGCCTAAGGGGCGCAAACCTTACATATGTCACACCAAACCGCAGCGAAGGTTGCGGTTTTTCCATACCAATACAGCCGCATACAGACCTAAGACAAGGGGAAAATGTATGGCAGACAAGAAATTCATCCAGAGAATAGCCGTAGACTTCGCCGAGATGGGATACAGGCCGACAGAGGCCGTCTCATTGGAGGATCTTCGCGCATGCGCCTTCAACACCATGTTCCACTGCCAGGACCCCGAGACGGCAGGCGCCGTCCGTGAGTCCCTTACGTACTGCACCAAGAAATGGAAGAAGATCCAGAGGGCCTTCGCAAAGGACAAAGAGTCGTTCATTGAGCTCATGCCCGCAAGGCGCTACAAGGTTAAGCAGGTCCCGGACAAGTCCACCATAGGCACCTACCTCGTTACCAACTCCATAGACGTCTCGGAGAACTCATACTACTACATCTTCCACGCAGGAGACCCGGACATATCCGCCACGGACGGCCCCACGGAGGCACCCTCCGTGCCTTGCTCCGAAGACACCGTAACGGCCATATGCAGGCCATTTGCAAGGCAGGATGAAGTCTTTATGGCATACAAGAAGGGCCAGTACTGGAGCATAAAGACCATAGACTACAACCGCATAATCCTGTACGGGGAGCACCGCAAGCCCGTGTGCTCCATAGTCTCCAACCCGGAAACGAAGGACATCCTGCTCATGGACTGCTTCCTTCCATACGCCGTCCTTGACTACACCGGCTCCCTTTCCGTCTATGACCGCACCTACATCTACTCCCTGCCCAAGGGCCAGTTCCCGGACAAGCGCAAGACGATGGCCACCATACGCTTTGCCGCCGTAGACGACAACCGATACGGCATAACAATGATCACCACATACAAGCCTATGGACGTAGAGTTCCTTCTTATGCTTGCCTACGGCTACATCTACCTCATGCGCCAGAACACGACCCATGACCTCGCCTCCAAGAGCAACAAGCTCTTCGGCATAGTATGACCACACCGCAGCAGAGCGAAGCCCAGGCATGGCAACCATGCCTGTTTCTATATAAGGTATACGGATGGCTAAGAAAAAACCGCTCAAGCCGAGGTTCAGAACCATGGCTCCAATAGCTTTGGCAGAGCTTGGATACACTTTTGGAGAGGAAGACGATCCGTTTGAGGATGACTTTCAGGACTGCGCCATGTACACCCTCCTCCACACAAAGAGCCTGCAGGACGCAGCAACGGTCCTGGCCTTGTACAACTACGTTGCATACCGCTGGAGAAGCCTTACGGACATATGCGCCAATGACAGGAATTACTGGAAAAAGTGCCGCCAGGAACGGACCGGGATCCAGCTTGTGACGGATGAAGAGGCCCGCAACGTCTGCTATATGACCAACCTGCTGCTCTGGAGTGATGAATGGGACGGCGAAACATACTGCATAGAGCCCCTCGTTCCAGTCCCCGGAATAATGAGCGGGGCGTCTGTAGACTGTAATGCCTTTTATCACAACAGGCAGCCCAACTGCATAACATCAGACAGTTCGTATGCCCTGGAGTTTGACCCTGCAAAGCTCAGACTCGGGGTGATGAACCTGTACAGGAACGGGGAACGGATCTGCGACCTCCGGTACAACAGCGAGGACTGCAGCATGACCGTCATGGGAGATGACTTCCCGTACATACTGAAGCACACAGGGAAAGACGTGGAGATATACCGCAAGGACTACATCCTCTCCCTTGCCCCGGACGAGGCTCCGGACCCGGCAAGAATGGCTGCACACATGCAGTGGTGCGTCGTGGATGAGGCCAGGATGGCCACCCTTGCAAGGCTTGAGTTCCTTGCCGATGACGTGGACCGGGATCTTATAAAGATTCTGGCGGACGCCTACATGACCAAATACTGGACTGCAACTCCATGGCCCAAAATAATACCCTCTCCCCCAGAGTTTCCTGTTGCCGCTGCCGGGGAATATGCCTATGCCTTTGAACCGGACAGCACAGACTGAATCCATACAGCAACCCTCAAGCCACAGGCTCTCCTGTGGCTTTTCCAATGCTCTGCGGGCACGGCCTCGTGTGAGACAGAATACGGTGTACTTTATGTTTTGAGATTTCGTACAAACATTTGTTCATGCTGTGGTCAAAAACATTTTGATAACTTAAAGTAGTACTTCGGGATGGAACGGCATAGCAGCAAAAAACGCACCGGACCGGGCGGCCAGATGCGCTTGGATGCTGTATATTGCCCGCCCTTGCGGGCTTTGCAGACTTCTGCAGGGATACGTAAAGGCTCTCTAAGAGCCTGTACGGGGCTGTATGAGCCACCTAGGAGGCATTTGTGCGGGTGTCAGAAGTCCAGTGAGAAGGAGCTCTCGAAGGTCATCTTATTGAGGTATGAAAGTTCGCCGGAAAGCGAGAAGATGAGCTTTTTGGAGACCATCTGCTGTTCGTCTATGTCGTACTTCTCGTTGATGTCGTCGTCGCCGTACTTCTCGTCGCCCAGGATGGGGCAGCCTATGGAGGCCATGTGGGCGCGGATCTGGTGCATCTTGTCCGTGTGCAGGGTTATCTGCACGAGAGCTAAGTCTTTCTTGCGGGCAAGGACGGAATAGACGGTCACGATGCGCTCACTGCCGTCAACCTTCTTCGGGAAGACCTCGGAAAGACCGGTGTCGGGGTCTTTTCGGATGTAGCCGTAGAGCTTGTCCTCGTCCTGCTTGAACTCGTCCACGCATATGGCATCGTACACCTTCTCCACGAGGAAGCCCTTGGCTTCATGAAGCTGGCGCACGGCCTTAGGGCTTTTTGCAAAGATTATGAGCCCCTGCGTGTACTTGTCCAGGCGGTTTACGCCCTTGTATGGGCCGGTTTTCCTGTAGCCGTTCAGCTCATTGAGAAGGCCTGCGGAGGCAACGCC
>JAJPZC010000042.1:0-11020 GCA_021204585.1 Clostridia bacterium | reverse complement strand
CTCCAATGGGCACGGCCCGCCATTGCTCTTTCTCCTTCCAAGACCGGTGTCCAAAGCGCCGGCTCCTGTATGCGCGTATTGCTCTTGTCTTCCTTTGTATTATACACCCAAAGGCAGGGTTTGTACAGGCCAGAAGGGCCTGCAGGCATGAAATCATGCTGAATTTGTGGTGAAATCCCCTGCATTGCCTGTGGGGATTGTGCCTGCATGAGGCAGGTCACTTCGTTTTGCGGATGAGGGAAAGCACAGCTTTGTCTCCGTTCACGTTCTGCTCACGGGTGAAGGCGCCTTCGGGAGCGGAGCCTTCTGTGATGGAGTCTGCAAGGACGTCCCCTGCGAAGTCTCCCTTGGCAAGGACTGCGGCGGCACGGCCTTCGGCGGTGTAGTAGATCTCTATGCGGTCCGTGACCTCAAAGCCGGCCTCCTTGCGCATGTTCTGGATCTTGGACACAAGCTCACGCTGCACGCCTTCCTCTATGAGGTCTTCGGTGAGGCGGATGTCGAGGGCCACGGTTATGCCCTTGTCCGCTGCGGCTACGTAGCCTTCTGCGCTCTCCGTGAAGATCTGGAGGTCTTCCTGCTTAAGGACAACGTCCTCGCCCTCTATTGAGTACTCGCCGCCGTTCTTTACGGCCGCTACGACGCTTGCGGTGTCGCAGGTGTTGAGGAACTTAGTGATGGCGCCAAGCTTCTTGCCGTACTTGGGGCCGAGGGTGCGAAGCTGCGGCTTGATGCGGTACTTGAGATACTTCTCAGCGTCCGTGCCGTAGGAGAGCTTCTTTACGTTGAGCTCATCTAAGATGATGCTCTTTTCCTCGTCCGAAAGGTTCAGGGGCTTGTCTGAAACAACCACCATCTCAGCAAGCGGCTGGCGGTTCTTTATGTTGCCGGCGTTGCGGGCGGCGCGGCCGGAGTTGACTATGCTCTGCACAACGTCCATTCCCCTTTCAAGCTCCGGGTCTATATAGGAGCTGTCGCAGACGGGGAATGAGCAAAGATGCACGGATTCGGGTGCGTCAGGGTAAAAGGCGGGCACCAGGTTGGAATACATCATCTCGGCTATGAAGGGCGTGAAGGGTGCGGTGACTTTGGCAAGGGTTACGAGTACGTTGTACAGCACCGTGTATGCGGCGGCCTTGTCCTCGGTCATCTCAGGCCCCCAGTACCTCTCACGGCCGCGGCGTACGTACCAGTTGGAGAGGTCATCCGTGAAGTCCTGGATGGCCCTGGCGCTCTCGCAGATTTCGTAGTTGTCCAGGCCCTTGTCCACCTTGTCCACGAGGGTGTTGAGCTTGGAGAGGATCCACTTGTCCATGAGGGACAGCTTGCAGTCCTTGAGGTCATAATCCGCAGGATTATAGCCGTCTATCTCGGCGTAAAGGACGAAGAATGCGTAGGTGTTCCAGAGGGTGCCGAGGTACTTGCGCTGGGACTCGGAGACGGCCTCTTCGTAGAACCTGGAGGGAAGCCACGGAGCCGAGGATGAGTAGAAATACCAGCGGACGGCGTCTGCGCCCTGCTTGTCCAGGACTGACCAGGGGTCTACGACGTTGCCTTTGTGCTTGGACATCTTGATGCCGTTCTTGTCATTGACGTGGCCTAAGACAATGCAGTTCTTGAAAGGTGAGCAGCCGAAGAGGATGGTGTTTACGACCAGAAGAGTGTAGAACCAGCCGCGGGTCTGGTCCACGGCCTCTGAGATGAAGTCTGCGGGGAATGTCTCGTGGAAGAGGTCTGCGTTCTCAAACGGGTAATGGTACTGGGCAAACGGCATGGAGCCGGAGTCAAACCAGCAGTCTATGACCTCAGGAGTCCTCTTCATCTTCCCGCCGCACCTGGGACAGGTGCAGGTGAGGTTGTCGAGGTACGGCCTGTGGAGCTCTATGTCTCCCTCAACATGGCACTTCTCCCTGAGCTCTGCCTTGGAGCCTATGACCTCTATCTCGCCGCAGTCCGGGCAGATCCAGACGGGAAGGGGCGTGCCCCAGTAGCGGTCTCTGGAGAGGCCCCAGTCTATGAGATTCTCGAGGAAGTTGCCCATGCGGCCTTCCTTGATGTTGTCCGGCATCCAGTTGACGGACCTGTTGGCGGCAATTATCTGGTCCTTTACTTTGGTGACCTCTATGAACCAGCTGGAGCGTGCGTAGTACAGAAGGGGCGTGTCGCAGCGCCAGCAGAAAGGATAGTCATGCTCAAACGGAACCACGCGGAAGAGGAGCTTCTTCTCCTCCAGCATGTCCAGTATCATCTTGTCTGCCTTCTTGGCAAAGGTGCCGGACAGGACCGGGAAGCGGTCATCGAAGCATCCGCGGTCGTTTACAAGCTGCACGACCGGCAGGCCGTACTTCTTGCCCACCTTGTAGTCATCCTCGCCGAACGCAGGCGCAATGTGAACGACGCCCGTGCCGTCGCTCATGGTGACGTATCCGTCGCACACCACATAGTGGGCTTTGGCAGGTGCGCCGGAGGGCGAGATGCGGGCTATCTCCGCCTTGGTCTCATCGAACAGCGGCTCATATTCGAGGCCTTCCCACTCGGAGCCCTTCCTGCGGTCCACGACCGTATAGTCATCAAAGAAGTTCCCTGCAAGGGCCTCCGCAAGGATGTACCTTACGCCGCCCTTTTCTATCTCCACGTAGGACTCATCCGGGTTCATGCAGAGGGCAACGTTGGAAGGAAGCGTCCAGGGCGTTGTGGTCCATGCGAGGATATAGCGGTCCTCACAGCCCTTTACCTTGAAGCGGGCAACGACGGAATTCTCCTTTACTGTCTTGTAGCCCTGGGCCACTTCGTGTGAGGAAAGAGCCGTGCCGCAGCGGGGGCAGTACGGAACTATCTTGAAGCCCTTATAGAGGAGGCCTTTCTTGTGCATCTCCTTGAGGGCCCACCACTCGGACTCTATATAGTTGTCTGCGTACGTGACGTACGGGTTGTCCATATCGGCCCAGTAGCCGACGCGGTCTGACATGAGCTCCCACTCGTGCTTGTACTTCCACACGGACTCCTTGCACTTCTTGATGAAGGGCTCTATGCCGTAGTCCTCTATCTGCGGCTTGCCGTCAAGGCCTAAGGACTTTTCCACCTCAAGCTCCACGGGGAGGCCATGGGTGTCCCAGCCCGCCTTGCGGAGAACGTGTTTGCCCTTCATGGTCTGGTACCTGGGGATTATGTCCTTCATGCAGCGCGTTAAGATGTGGCCGATGTGCGGCTTGCCGTTGGCCGTA
The DNA here is from genome assembly GCA_021204585.1 of Clostridia bacterium. Taxonomy (GTDB): domain Bacteria; phylum Bacillota; class Clostridia; order Christensenellales; family Borkfalkiaceae; genus Coproplasma. The sequence goes on along the minus strand of JAJPZC010000042.1, from coordinate 7,796 downwards.
GGCGGCCCGTCATAGAACGAGAACTCCTGGTTCCCTTCGTTCTTCTTTACGGACTTTTCAAAGATGTCGTTGTCCTTCCAGAACTTGATGACACCCTTCTCCCTGTCCACGAAATTGAGTGATGTGTCCACCTTCTTGTATAAAGCCATGATTCACTCCCTGCCGCCGGTCCCGGCGGCTATTTGCGGTCATTTGGAATAGAAATTACTATGCAAACATCAAAAAAGTACTATGCAAACCTGTAATTCGGCTTAAATTGCTCTGCAATTGGGCCTGTTTTTGGAGCTTAAGAGCCCTGCAGGGGCTCCTGCGTATGAAAAAAGCATCCGTGTTGTCCGGACGCTCCAAGCGCTTGTAAACCACCAAAACAAACAGTCATTTGCCATGACTTGTAACGGGTCATGAGTCCGTGCTTCGCTAGTCGTTGCCTTTCACAAAGCAAGCTGGAAGGGGATATCCCCGCATACTCCCTGCACCCTCACACCAGCCGGGTGCTCTCTGCAAGCATCATATGCGGGACGTTGTCCTTCGTCATCGCCTTTGATATGTGTCTTTTCTTCAATTATATAAAACGCCGTGAAATGTGTCAAGCAAACAGCGCCGGTTTTGCTTCGCTCCGCTGCTCTGCTGTCTCTCAGTCTTCCTTCTCATTGCCTTGCGGCGTCCGTCTATGCCTCGCGGCACGCCGCTTCAGGGCGGCCGGGACGGGACTGCATGAGCCTCTGCGGGCTCCCCTGAGTGCTCCCCTGCGGGCTCATAAGACGGCCACAGGAAGAAGGACAAGCTCCCCCGTGAGGCCTGTGCGGCCTCCCTGTAAGGGATTACAGGGGTATCTGCGCCCTGGCGTTCACGTCCATGGAAGAGAAGTTGCCGTGCCTGTACTGGGTGTACCCCTCCTCGGCTATCATGGCAGCATTGTCCGTGCAGAACTTCTTCTCCGGAAGAACGAGGCGGAGACCGTTCTCACTGCACAGCTGTGTGAGCCGGGCCCTCAAGTACCCGTTGGCCACTACGCCGCCGCCGGCCACTACGGTGTGCACGCCAAGCTTTTTGGCGCATGTGACGGCACGCTCCGCAAGCGGGTCTACGGCCGCATGCTGGAAGGAGCATGCCACGTCTGAAAGGCAGACCTGCTCTCCCCTCTGCTCTGCGTTGTGCATATAGTTTATGACGGAGGTCTTGAGGCCGCTGTATGAGAAGGCGAAGCCGCCCTCCCTGTGTATGAGCGGGGACGGGAACTTTATTGAGGGCTTGCCGGACTTTGCAAGCCGCTCTATGTTAACCCCGCCGGGATATGCAAGGCCAAGCGTGCGGGCCACTTTGTCAAAGGCCTCCCCCGCTGCGTCATCACAGGTGCCGCCTAAAACTTCGGACTCCAGCTCCGTCTTTGTATGAAGAATGGCCGTGTGGCCGCCGCTTGCAAGCAAGGTTATGTACGGGGGCTCAATATCCGGGTCTGTGAGGTATGAGGCAGCCATGTGGCCGCGGATGTGGTTTATGGCTATGAAAGGCACGTTGAGGCTGTATGCAAGGGTCTTGGCAAACGAGAGGCCTACAAGGAGGGCTCCGAGGAGCCCGGCACCGTACGTTACTGCCACGGCGTCTATGTCATGCACGCTCATATGAGCCCCTGCAAGAGCTCTGCGGGCAACCTCGTCCACGGCATCCGTGTGGGCCCTGGAGGCAATCTCAGGCACCACGCCGCCGTATTTGGCCTGTTCTGCCGCAGAAGAGATTATTTCGCTGCATATAAGAGATCTGCCACGGACAATAGCCGCGGCAGTTTCATCGCAACTGGATTCAAGCCCAAGTATTACGGGCTCTTGTTTTAGAGTGAAGTTTCCGTACATGAAAGCACTGCTTTATGGGGGCTGGTTTGCTGAGTTGTTTTGCTGTATGGAACGGGCGAACCCTGAGACGGACAGGCACCCTTTTGGGGCCTGCGGGCGCCGGAAAATTATCCGGACGGGGATTAATGCAGAGCGGGATACTCCATGGGTGAGAGGTCTATGGAGTCATAGAAGCCGTCATCGTCTCCCTCTTCCACATCGACGGGCCTTGCCACCTCGCCTGCGGGAAGGTACTTGTAGAGGGCATGCTTTATGGCGCGGGCTAAGGCCACGAGGTTGTCTATGTGCTTCTCGCGGAGGATGCCAAGCTTTACAAGCATGAATGCGAGGAACATTGTCTTGTCCATGCGCTCTATGCACTTGACGGCTGCATCCGGCCTGAAGGCCTCCGGGACCGTTGTAAACGCAGTTATGTGCTGTCCGGCGTCTATGGATGACTCCACAAGCTGGTCCATGAGAATATCCGTGGACTGTCTGTAGTTCTCCTCGCCGTACATGGAGACAGCTTCTGCGCAGAAGCAGAATCCGGCGTTGTTGAAATCGAACTCCTTCTCGGCTTCAGCCTGTGTGCTCTTCTTGTCCTTTGCCATAATGTCTTCCCCCTATTATGTCTGCCCCTTTAAGCTGCCCACGGCCGGCAAAGTGCGTGTTGTGGTGCAGCCTCGTGAGGGCTTTCCGCCGTGCGGGCACGTCTTTCCGCCGGCGGGTGTATGCAGTTGTGTGAGACGTACAGCGGCCTGCAAAGGCGCCGTGCAGGGCACCTTTGGCTTCGTCGCCGTGTGAGACACCTTTGGCTTTGATGCCGTATGAGGCGCCTTTGGGTTTGGCGCCTGTGAGGCACCTTAGGCTTTGGTGCCGTTTATCGGGCGGACCGGAGGGCTATACTGTCTTTTTGAGGTAGTCTATGATGAAAGCCTGGATGTTGCCGTCCATGACTCCCTGCACGTCCGGCGTCTCGTAGCCGGTGCGGTGATCCTTTACCATGGTGTACGGGCAGAAGACGTATGAGCGGATCTGGCTGCCCCACTCTATCTTCTTTATCTCGCCCTTTATGGCGGCTTCCTTTGCTTCCCTCTCCGCTATCTGGCGCTCCAGAAGCTTTGCGCGGAGGTATTCAAAGGCCATCATCTTGTTCTGGAGCTGTGAGCGTTCGTTCTGGCAGGTTACAACTATCCCGGTAGGGAAATGGGTTATGCGGATGGCCGTGTCCGTCTTGTTGACCTTCTGGCCGCCGCACCCGGAGGAGCGGAAGATGTCTATGCGTATGTCTTCGTCCTTTATCTCTATCTCGCCGTCATCCTCAACCTCGGGCATAACCTCCAAAGAGGCGAATGAGGTGTGGCGCCTCTTGTTGGAGTCAAAGGGCGAGATGCGAACTAACCGGTGCACGCCCTTTTCTGCCTTCAAAAAGCCGTATGCATTGTCCCCTTCAACCTTGAAGGACACGCTCTTTAGCCCCGCGGAGTCTCCGTCTTCGGAGTCAAGCTCCGTGAGACGGAAGCCCTGCCTCTCACAGTAGCGGCAGTACATGCGGTACAGCATCTGGGTCCAGTCACAGGCCTCGGTGCCGCCGGCACCTGCATGGAGCGAAAGTATGGCGTTGTTGAAGTCATACTTGCCCTTCAAGAGCGCCTTTATGCGCATGTCCTCCATGTCGCTTTCCACCGTGGAAATCATGGAGTCCAGCTCCGGAATGAGGGACTCATCCCCGGCCTCCTCAACGAGGTCCACGAAAGCGCTGGCCTCCTCTAAGGCCTTAGCTCCCGTATTGTACGAGTTTATCTTGTTCTCAATGGCAGCAATCTCCCTCCCTATGGCCGCGGACTTTTCCAGGTCCTGCCACACTTCGGGGTTCTCCTGCTCTTGTTTTAGCTCCGCAAGCTTTGGCTCCAGGTTGTCTATGTCCAGAGCATACTTGGTCTCCGCCAGCGTCTCGCTGAGAGCCTTTATTTTCAATCTGTAATCGTCTGCCTTAAACATCTATATAATAAGTCCTTGTATCCGGTCCGGTATATTATGTCTCCGGCAAACATAGCATCGCTGCCGGTTTGTGATGTGGCACCCCTTCAGGGGCTGCCGGTTGGCTTGCATGCCCACAGAGGGCAAGCCGGGGTATTTTATATGCGGGCACATTGGAGCCCGTTATACGGCCTGTAGAGCCGGATAAACATTACTTGTGGTCTTTCCAGTAGCAGCAGTTCTTGTACTTCTTGCCGGAACCGCAGGGGCAGGGGTCATTGCGGCCAACGTTCTTGTTTGCGTTGGTCTTTGGGATGGCCTTGCCTCCCTCAGTGTTCGCCACGAGGCCTGTGGGGGCCTGCGGTGCGTCTCCTACGTACGGGGAGTTGGGATCCTGCTTGCCGGTAGCCCTCTGCACGAAGGTGTCCTGCGGGTTGGCAGGCATTGCCGTCGTGGACGTGGAGGTGATTATTGTCTCTCCGGGAGCCGGTGCGGCTGTTGCTGCGGGTGCTGCTGCAGGTGCTGCAGGAGCGGCCTCAGGAGCCTGCTGTGCAGGCTGTGATTCTGCTGCGGGTGCCTGCTGTGCGGGAGCCTGCTGAGCGGCGGGCTGGGCAGAGCTGCTGCCCGTGAGGGTTGCTGCGGCGCCCTGGCTGCCGGAGGTCTGCTGGGCGCGGGCCATGGGCGTAGGCTCCATGGTGCGGATGGGAACGGGACGGGAAACTTTGACGATGCGGCCCTTGAGAAGACGGGAGATGGTTGTGGTCTGGACGCGGTCTATCATCTCCTCGAACATTTCAAAGCCTTCCTGCTTGTAGGCGATGACGGGGTCCTGCTGGGCGTAGCCGCGAAGGACTATTCCTTTGCGAAGCTGGTCCATGGCGTCTATGTGGTCTATCCAGTTGCGGTCCACGGCGCGGAGGAGTTCGTTGCGCTCCACCTGGTGATAGTCCACCTGGCCTTCGGTCATCTTGGATATGTTCTCTATCTTTTTCTCGTATGAGTCGGTGACTTCCTTGGTGATGCGCTTTATGGCCTTGTCATAGTCCCAGCGCTCCAGCATGTCGCGGGTTATCACGAAGTCGCACTCGTCGGGGTAAACCTTCTGCTTGAGCATGGCGTTGAGCTCATCCTCTTCCCACTTTTCGGGCATGGCCTCTACGTTCACGGCCTCGGAGACGATCTTTTCCACGTAGTCCGGGATATATTTTAAGATCTGGTCATGCACGTCCTCGCCGCGGAGCACCTTGAGGCGTTCGCCGTAGATGGTCTTGCGCTGCTCATTCATGACCTCATCGTACTCGAGGGTGTGCTTTCTTATGCCGAAGTTGCGGCCCTCTATGGCCTTCTGCGCGTTCTCAATGGAACGGGAGAGCATCTTGGACTGCAGGCAGGTGTCCTCGTCTATCTTGAAGACGTTGTACAGCCTCTTCATCCTCTCGCCGCCGAAACGCTTTGCAAGGTCATCCTCAAGGGATATGAAGAAGACGGAATCGCCCGGGTCTCCCTGTCGGCCGGAACGGCCGCGAAGCTGGTTGTCTATTCGCCTGGACTCATGGCGCTCCGTGCCTATTATGCACAGGCCGCCAACGGCTATTACCTGCTTCTTTTCCTCGTCGGTCTCCTTCTTGTAGCCGTCATAGAGCTCCTGGTAGCGGTTGCGGGCAACCATTTCCTCGTCCGTGAACTTCCTGTCCGCGTAAGAGGTGGCAACCTCAACCATGTCGTGGTCGAAGCCCTCCTCGCGCATGCGCTTCTTGGCAAGATACTCGGGGTTGCCGCCGAGGAGTATATCCGTGCCTCGGCCGGCCATGTTGGTCGAGATGGTTACGGCGCCGAAGCGGCCTGCCTGGGCCACTATCTCGGCCTCGCGCTCATGGTTCTTGGCGTTCAGGATGTTGTGCTTGATGCCGTTTCTGCGGAGCAGACGGGATATCTCCTCCGACTTGTCTACCGTTACGGTACCGATAAGGATGGGCTGGCCCTTGGCGTGGCGGTCTATGACCTCCTGCACTATGGCCTTGCGCTTTCCGTCCACGGTGGAGTATATCATGTCCGGCAGGTCTGTCCTGCGGACGGGCATGTTGGTGGGGATGGGAACAACGTCCAGCGAGTATATGGTTCTGAACTCATCCTCTTCGGTCTTCGCCGTACCTGTCATGCCGGACAGCTTCTTGTAAAGACGGAAGTAGTTCTGGAAGGTGACAGTGGCGTGGGTCTTGTTCTCGTCCTTGATCTTTACGTGCTCTTTGGCCTCTATTGCCTGGTGCAGGCCGTCCGAGTAGCGGCGGCCGATAAGGATACGGCCGGTGAACTCATCCACGATGAGTATCTCGCCCTGTTCGGAGACTATGTACTCCTGGTCCTTCTGGAAGAGCTCATGAGCCTTCAGGGCCTGCTGGATGTGGTGGTTGAGGTCTGCGTGCTCTATGTCGCCCAGATTCTCTATGCCGAAGAACTTCTCGGCCTTCTCTGCGCCCTTCTCGGTAATGGTTACGGACTTGTCCTTGCGGTCTATGATGTAGTCCCAGTTCTCCATCTCCTCAAGGATAGCGGCAAGCTTGTCCTCTGCCTCCTGCTCCTTCTCGGTAAGGTCCTTCTTTTTCTTGGAAGGTGCGTTCTTTTCGGCGTCCTTCTTGTCATCGTCGAAACCGCCGTTCAATGTGCGCACGAACCTGTCCACCTGCTCATACAGGCTGGAGCTTACGCCCCCGCGGCCGGATATGATGAGCGGCGTCCTGGCTTCATCTATGAGTATGGAGTCCACCTCGTCCACTATGCAGAAGTTCAGCTCCCTCTGCACCATGGCGGGTATGGAGACTTTCAGATTGTCCCTAAGGTAATCGAATCCGAGTTCATTGTTGGTTGCGTATATGATGTCGCAGTTATAGGCCTTCTTCTTGTCCGTGTCATCCATTCCGGGCACTACCACGCCTACGGTCATGCCCATGAACTTGTACACCTTGCCCATCCACTCTGCGTCTCGGCGTGCGAGGTAATCGTTTACGGTTACGATATGCACGCCCTTGCCCGTCAAAGCGTTGAGGTATGCAGGGAGCGTTGCAACCAGCGTCTTGCCTTCGCCTGTCTTCATCTCGGCGATTCGGCCCTGATGGAGGCATATGCCGCCCACAACCTGCACGAAGAAGTGCTTCATCTTAAGGACTCGCCAGCTTGCCTCTCTCACTGCCGCAAAGGCGTCATACAGTACGTCATCCAGCGTCTCGCCGTCCGCAAGCCGCTGCTTTAAAGCAGGCGTCACGGCCTTCAGCTCATCATCCGTCATGGCCTGGTACTTTGGCTCCAGCTCCATAACCTTCTTTGCCTGCTTGTTGAGCTTCTTCAGCGCCCTTCTGCTGTCCGAATCCGCTATATATTTAAAAAGACCCATGTCTCTCCTTCTTTCCGGCTCCGCTATGACCCCCATCATTTCTCCGGGGCCGCTTTGCCTCCAAGCAACATGCTTCTAACTCTTTTCCCCTCACTCTGCGCCCCTTCCCGCATGCCCCTCCGGGGCCTGTATGCCAAGAGCGCATAGTTACGCATATTGTATTGTACTCCAAAACTTGTAGCATGTAAATTTATTTTTGGAACAAACTCATAAAAAGCCCTAAGAAATTCTCCGTTTCTGATGTCCCCGGCGGTTGCCGTGCTCCGTTTATGTAACAAACAAGCCGCCCAAGTTCCCTTAAGCGGCTGTTATATGCATTATTTGGAAGTCCCCTGCGGAACCGGATTATGGCCGGAGAACCCTGTACGGGCTCATATTGAGCCCATGTGAAGGCCATTTGCGTGGCCTTGTGAGAGACTGCCTGCCCCGTGGGCACTGGACATATGATGTCCACACCAGGAAACAGGGCCGGATATGTGAGATACGGGCCGGGGCTGCGCCCGGGAGGGGTGCAGGTTTGTCTACGCTTACGTCCGTGAAGCCGAACTTTTGCACGTCGAAGAGCCCGGTGTCCAGGAGCTTCAGCGTGGGGATGGCGG
>JAJPZC010000190.1:5153-12816 GCA_021204585.1 Clostridia bacterium | reverse complement strand
GATCCCGCACATATCCGTCCCCCCGTGGCCTTATTTGGGCCCGGACAACCCCGGCGGCTGTGATTCAGCCGCTCCCTGCGGCTTAACTGCCGCTCACTGCGGCATAACGGCCGCTCAATGCGGCATATAAGCCGCATATAATGGCTTCTCAGGTACATATGGACATTATACAGGAAAAACTGAAGCTTCTGCCGGACAATCCGGGCGTGTACATCATGCTGGACAAGTTCGGCAATGTCATATATGTCGGAAAAGCCAGGGTGCTCAAGAACAGGGTAAGGCAGTACTTCCACAATTCTCCGAAGCCTGAGAAGGTCATGAAGATGGTGGAGAACATAGCGGACTTCAACTACATCATAACGGACTCCGAGATATCCGCCCTGGCCCTTGAGAACAACCTCATAAAGAAGTACAAGCCCAAGTACAACATCCTTTTGAAGGATGACAAGACATATCCGTATATAAAGGTGGCCTTGAAGGAGGACTTTCCAAACTTCACGCAGACCCGGAAACTTAAGAAAGACGGCTCCAAGTACTACGGGCCCTTCATGGGCGGCATCAATGTAAAGGACATCCTGGACACCGTGCAGCTTACATTCGGCGTCCGCCTTTGCAGCACGCCCACGGCCGCAGGCAACAGGAGGGAGTGCCTCAACTACCACATAGGCCGCTGCGGGGCTCCGTGCGCCGGAAAGATATCCAGGGAAGACTATTCCGTACGGGTTGCCAAGGCCATGCAGTTCCTGGACGGGGATTACAAAGAGGCGCAGGCGCTTTTAACCCAGAAGATGATGGCAGCAGCCGAGAATGAGAACTTTGAGCTTGCGCTGGACTACAAGAACAAGCTGGGGATGCTTTCCAAGCTGGAGGACAGAAGGATAACGTCCCTCAACAGGTACATAGACGCAGACATCATAGGATACGCCACAAACGGGCTCTATGCCGTGGCTGGCCTGCTTGTAACCCGCAAGGGCATAATGCAGGGCGGCTGGAACTATGCCCTGGACGGAGCCAATATGGATGACGGCGAGGCCCTGACCAGCTTCATCATCCAGTATTACTCATCCCATGAGATTCCCGCGGAGCTCATTGTGCCTGAGTTCTGTGAGAAGGATCTTCTCACAAGATACTTCAAGGAGACCCACGGAAAGAGCGTTGAGATTACCCTTGCGAAGCAGGGAGACAAGGCACGGCTCCTCCAGATGGCAAACAACAATGCCCAGGAGTACCTTGACAAGGCCGTGGGAAAGATAGAGCACAAGAACGACATGACCATAAACGCCTGCCAAAAGCTCCAGGAGCTTCTAGGGCTTAAGAAGTACCCCCGGCGCATGGAGTGCTTCGACATCTCCAACGTCTCCGGCGTGGACAAGGTTGCCTCCATGGTTGTCTTCATAGACGGCGAGGCAGAGCGCTCCAGCTACAGGCGGTTCAAGATAAAGACGGTGGAGGGTGCCAACGACTTCGCTTCAATGCACGAAGTCCTGGTGCGCAGGCTCTCAAAGCTGGGCACGGAAGAGGAGGCCCGCTTCCCCAAGCCGGACCTCATAATAATAGACGGAGGCAAGGGACAGCTTTCCGCCGTCCGTGAGGTCTTTGACGAGATGGGCATAGAGGACATAGAGCTAATATCCCTCGCAAAGAAGGAAGAGGAGATCTTCACTGAGAACGGCAAGGACTCCATAAAGATTCCCCACAACGACTACGCCCTCCAGATGCTGCAGCGCATCCGGGATGAAGCGCACCGCTTCGCCATAACCTACTTCCGCAGCCTTCATTCCAAGCGCAACCTGCAGAGCGTCCTGACGCAGATAGAGGGCATAGGCCCCGTCAAGCGCAACGCCCTCCTGGAGCGGTTCGGCTCCCTGGACAGCATCATGAACGCCTCTGTGGATGATATTGCGAAGGTGGAGGGCATCTCCGTGGCCCTTGCGGAGAAGATCAAGGACTATCTGGAGAACAGCCTTTAAGAGGCTGCAGATTCTTAAAATTGCCCGCAGAATTATAATACAGCAGTATTTTCTTCAGTATTATGCGAGACATAATTACTACTAACCTGCGGCTAAAAATGGCCGTATATGTGCAGAGAACGGAACTATAGGAGGAAGGCAGCTTGAAGAACGTGAATTATGAGCTTATAGTCTCGGACTTTGACGAAACGCTGGCCAATATGGAGCACCACGTGCCGCAGGATGTCGTGGATGCCATAAATGAGTATGAGGCTGCGGGCGGGATATTTGCCGTCTGCACCGGCAGAATGCTGAAGTCCATCCTGCCCCGTGTGAGGGAGATAGGTTTGAAGGGCATCGTGGTGGCGTATCAGGGAACAGTGATAGCCGACATAGAGACGGGCGAGATGATACACCACGGCGGGCTCACCTGTGAGCAGACGGTGTATGCAGCCAGGATACTGGAAGAGTACGGCCTTCGCATGAATGCCTACTCCGGGGACGTGTTCTACTCCAACGTTGCGGAAGACAATCCGTACAGGATGTATTACCAGCAGTCCACGGGGATGTACGGCATAACCATTGAGGGCCTCATGTCAGACTTCGTTGCCGCACATAATCTGTTCTGCGAGAAGATTACGGTTATGGTAACCAATGCAGACCAGAAGAGGGTGTATGAGATAATGAGGGACCGGCTTGCGGACAGGTTCGACATCACCTGCAGCGCAGGGTGCCTCGTGGAGGTGTCACCCTTGAATGACCACAAGGGCACGGCCCTCAAGTGGCTTGCAGACCATTATGGCATTCCTATGGAGAAGACCATAGCCTGCGGGGACCAGCTCAATGACCTCACCATGATAGAGGCCGCAGGGCTTGGAGTTGCCGTTGGCAATGCAGTGCAGCAGATTAAGGATGCCGCAGACGTCATTACGGATACGAATGATAACGGCGGCGTGGGGAAGATTATTAGAGAGTACGGGTTGAAAAAGGCTTGATGTGCGAATTACTGGCTCCCGCAGGAAGCTATGAAAGCGTCATGGCGGCTGTAAATTCCGGTGCGGATGCCATTTATCTTGGCTTCCCGGAATTCTCCGCAAGGCACGCTGCCGGGATGGACAACGAAACATTCTTAAAGGTTCTGGAGACAGCCCGGGTGTACGGGGTGAAGGTTTACGTTGCCCTCAACACCTTCGTAAAGGACAAAGAGCTGCCCCAGTTCCTAAAGGATGCCGTATACAGCTGGAACGCCGGAGCGGATGCCCTCATTTTGCAGGACATCTGGCTTGGCGCATTCATCCATGAACGCTTCCCGCAGATCAAGCTTCATTTATCCACCCAGGCAGGCGTGTGCAACATATACGGCGCCCGCCTCGCAAAGAAGATGGGATTTTCCAGGGTCATTCTGGCCCGTGAGACCCCCGTGGAAGACATAGAGGAGATTTCCAAAGAGATCGAGACGGAGTGCTTCATCCAGGGTGCCCTCTGCACGTGTTTTTCCGGACAGTGCTATTTCTCGTCCTTCAACGGCGGGTGCAGCGGCAACAGAGGGATGTGCAAGCAGCCCTGCAGGCAGAAGTACACCTTGGGGCTGTGGGACAAGCGTGAGCCCGCATACAGGCTGTCCCTGTCAGACCTGTCCTTAGGGGAAGACGTACAAAAGCTGATAGATCTTGGCGTCGTATCGCTCAAGATAGAGGGCCGTCTGCGCCGCCCGGAGTATGTTGCTGCCGCATGCAACTATTACAGGGCCATCTTAGACGGCAAGGAAGTCACGCCGCAGCTTTTATCCGACCTCAAGCGCACATACAACCGCAACAACTACACCAAGGGCCTTGCTTGGGGCCAGCCGGAGAACTTCATATCCTCAGACGTGCAGGGCAATATGGGCGAATATGTTGGCAAAGTGGCCTACAGGCCTTTCCGCAAACAGCCCCGCTTGGTGGTTATGACCAAGGAGCCCCTTGTAAGGGGAGACGCATTCAAGATCCTCCGAAACGGCAAAGAGGTGGGCGGTGCCGCATTCGGCGGAGTCACCCGCACCGGCAAGGGATGCGTGCTCTCAACAAGAGCCCCCGTCCAGGCAGGGGATGACGTGTACATCACCACAGACCAAAAGCTCAGCCGCAGACTATTGTCCGCAAAGCGGCTCATAGACGTCCGGATCTCTTTAACCTTCCTGGCAGGCGCAACCGCCAAGGCCATAATAGACGGGCAGGAGTACTGGAGCTCATTCCTTCTGCAGCCTGCCGTAACCCAGCCCCTTTCCGTGGAAGACATCAAGGAAGCCTTCTTAAAGACGGATACAATGCCCTTCAGCGTCTCCTTCGGGGACATTGAGACAGACGGCGTCTTCATGCCAAAGTCCGTACTCAACGATTTCCGCCGCACCGTCTTCGCCAAATATTATGCCTCCCGCACGGTCCTTCACAGGGACCGGATACCGGAAGAAGACATCCGGCTGCCTTCATATGAGCCATACGCTGCCCCCAAGGTTTCCAAAAAGGCCGCATGCCCTGTAAAGACGGCCGTAATGTGCCGTGACACGGAGCCGTATGACTCCATAGCCGCAGACATAATCATCCTCAAGCCCTCGGATTACAACAGCATAAGCATCATTCCCTGCGAGGGGAAGGAAGTGTATCTGTACCTGCCGCCGTACATGTCCCACAGGGACTTGGACCTCGTGAAGCCTGCCATCCTGGAGATTGGCGGCATATTCGCAGAAGGGACTTACGGCCTGGAGCTTGCGAAAGAGCTTCAAGTGAAGCTTTTTGCCGGGCCGGGGTTCAACATAACCAACAGGATAGACGTTCTGGGCGTGGAGGCAGACCATATAACCCTTTCCAAGGAGATTACCAACAAAGAGGCTTCAGAGATATGCACGGAGAAGTGTTTCTGCCTGACCGCCGGAAGCCTAAAGCTTATGGACCTCGTGTACTGCCCGTTAGGGCATGACTGCGCCACCTGCAAGAAACAGAACTTCATAGGTCTTACGGACTCCGAAGACCATACATACAAGCTTATCCGCTACCGCACCACGGAGTGCCGCTTTGAACTGTACAACTACAGAAGCTTCGCAGGCACATTCGGCCCCTGCGGAAGGCTGTATGACTTCTCCCTTGTGGATGCCAGGGATGAGGCAGACCAGCTTGCTGCAGGCAAGACGGCTGTCGGCCTGTACATCCGCTGTGATGCAACCACGGGCCACACGGAGCTGCCCACATTATAGAGAACAACCCATTCCCGTCAGGGAAACAGCATAAAGTATCGCAGGATACGGCAGCATAAAAAGATACTGCCGGATAAAGCAGAATGCAGCGGCATGCGAATGCATGCGAAAGTAAAGGAATGGACAGGAAATACACGGAAAGACTGGAAATAGACAAGATCCTCGCATCTGCCTCGAAGTTCGCAGTGCTCTCTCAGGGCAAGCGCATGGTGGAGGAGCTGGAGCCGTCATCGGACATGGATGAAGTGAAGGAGCGCCTGGAGATGACGTCCGAGTGCGACAGGCTTCTCTTCAGGTACGGCTTTGCCGGCGTGTACGGGTTCGGGGATGTAGAGGAACCGGTATCCAGGGCCATAAAGGGCTCTGCTTTATCCTGTCTGGAAATTCTGGACGTCGCAAGGCTCATAGCCTCCGCAAGGGAGGCTGCCGTAGGGACGGAGAGGCTTTCCGAGATACCCTTAGTCCGGAGGCTCACAACCAACCTTTTCTTTGACCACAACTTAGAGCTGGACATAGCGGCAAAGATAGCGGGGCCGGACAGCGTGTATGACACCGCATCGGACAAGCTGTATTCCATCCGCACCAAGATCCGTTCGCTCAATGAGCGCATCCGCTCAACCCTCTCCGAATATATCTCCGGAAGCTACGCCGAGTATCTGCAGGACCCCATAGTCACCATCCGCAATGACCGCTACGTCATCCCCGTGAAGGCAGAGAACAGAGGGAAGGTGAAGGGCTTCGTCCATGACCGCTCCAAGACCGGAGCCACCTTCTTCATAGAGCCGGAGTACGTTTTGGAGATGAACAATGAGCTCATATCTCTTGTATCGGACGAGAAGGCCGAGGTGGAGGCAATCTTGCGTGAGCTCACGGCGCGCATAGGCAAGATAGGCGAGAAATTGCTTGCAGATATAGGAATTTTAGCTCAATTAGACGCAAATTTAGCTTTAGCAGAGTACTCATACTCCATAAAAGGCATAAATCCCAAGGTAAATGACCACGGGTACATCAACATTTTGAAGGGCCGGCACCCGCTTATAGACAAGGACAAGGTGGTGCCCGTCTCGCTGGAGATAGGCGCCCGGTACAGCTTCCTGCTTCTGTCCGGAGCCAACACGGGCGGCAAGACGGTAACCCTCAAGATGGTAGGCCTGTTCTGTCTCATGGCCTGCTGCGGGCTCTTCATCCCGGCAGAGTACGGCAGCGAAGTGGCAGTCTTCCATGACGTCTTCTGCGACATAGGAGACAGCCAGAGCATAGAGGAATCCCTGTCCACGTTCTCATCGCACATGACTCACGTCGTGGACATATGCAACAGGGCCGGCAGCCAAAGCTTAGTCCTTCTGGATGAGCTGGGCGGCGGAACCAATCCGGATGAGGGCCAGGCTATTGCCAAGGCCGTGGTGAAAAAGCTCCTTTTCTGCGGCTCATGCGGCATCATAACGACTCACTTCACGCCCCTCAAGGAGTTTGCGTACAACACGGAGGGCATAGAGAACGCCTCTATGGAGTTCGACCCTTCAACCCTTATGCCCCTGTACAGCATAAAGATCGGCCTTCCCGGCGCCTCAAACGCCCTTGCCATCTGCAAGCGCCTGGGGCTGGATGACTCCATTCTCAAGGATGCCGTGAACTTCCTTTCGGATGAGGGCAGGGACTTTGAGAACATGGCACGCCAGATGGAAGAGGTGCGCGTGGAGTCAGAGAAAGTCCTTGCGGAGAATGAGAAGATCCGCCTGGAGCTCAAAACAAAGCGGGATGAGATTAACAGGGAGATAGAGGAGATCAACAAGGAGCGCAACGCCATCTCCCGCAACGCCCGCATGGAGACAAAGCGCATCATCTCAGAGAAGACGGAAGAGGCCAAGGAGCTTTTAGGCCAGATGGAAGAGATTTTCAGCCAGGAGACCATCAAGGAGGCAGACCTCATAAAGGCCCGCACCCTCAAAAACAAGCTGGAGGCCGTAGAGGCAGCGGAAGCAGAGGAGATACCAAAGAAGGTAGATTACAGGCCTGCCACAAAGGACAACATCAAGCCCGGCTGCACAGTCTATATAGAGAAGTTCGAGTGCAGCGCCCAGGTTCTTTCCATACGCAGGAACGGCGAGATAGAGGTGCAGTTCGGCGGCGTCAAGACATTCGTAAAGCTTTCAGACCTCAAGGTTCCGGACACCAAAGGCTTAAAGCCGCAGGATGTAAAGGTTGTAAAGAAGTTCGGCCGCGGGATGCCCGTCCGTGAGATAAACGTCATCGGTGAGACCGTGGAGGATGCCCTCGAGGAGGTCAACAACTTCGTGGACCAGGCCGTCCTGGACAATCTGGAAGAGATCAAGGTCATACACGGCGTCGGCACCGGCAAGCTCCGTGGCGCCATCCAGCAGTCCCTGCGCCATGACAGGCGCGTGAAGAGCTTCAGGGACGGCGTGTACGGCGAGGGAGAGAAGGGCGTAACCTTCATCACCCTCAAATAGCAGCCCTCTAAAGG
>JAJPZC010000190.1:0-5053 GCA_021204585.1 Clostridia bacterium | reverse complement strand
GCGAGGGAGAGAAGGGCGTAACCTTCATCACCCTCAAATAGCAGCCCTCTAAAGGTCCGTACAGAGCCTTCAGAGGCTCATGCAGAGCCCGCAAAAGAGCCCATACAAAGCCCGCGGATGGGCCCGTACAAAGCCTGCGGAAGGGCTCCCAGCAGCAGGCGGCCGGCTGCTAAAATGGCCGCATATGTTTGGAAAACAACTCATTAAGGAGATACATAGAGAGAGGTTAATATGGCATATTTCAAGACATTGGACAATGGCCTCAGGCTTATAATTCATGAGATGCCGCAGACCATGTCCGTGAGCATAGGCATATACGTCAGGGCCGGCGGGGCATATGAGACGGATGCAGAAGACGGCATTTCGCATTTCATAGAGCACATGCAGTTCAAGGGGACGCCTTCAAGGACGTACCTGCAGATATCCGAGGACTTCGACCGCATGGGGTCGCTTTCCAACGCATACACATCCAAGGATGCCACCATGTATTACGTGAAGAGCACCAAGGAGCATATGGTGGAGACATTTGACATCCTGGCGGACTTCTTCCTCAACTCAGTTTTCCCGGACGAAGAGATGGAGAAGGAAAAGGGAGTCATCATTGAGGAGATCATGAGGTCTGAGGATGACCCGGATGACAAGTGCGAGGACCTCATCAATTACGCCACGTACGGCAACACCGGATACGGCAGGAACATTTTAGGCCCCGTGGAGAACGTAAAGGGCTTCACAAAGGACCAGATGCATGCATACATGGCCAAGCGCTATGTGCCGCAGAACATAGTCATCTCCATGGCCGGCAACATAGACATTCCCGTGGCCGTAGGCATGGTGGAGAAGTGGTTCGGCTCCATGCCCGCAGTCTCCGTTCCCCAGACCCCGGTTCCGTACACATATCTGTATGATTCGCTTCTTTGCAGCAGGAGCGAGGTGAACCAGGCGCACGTGAACATAAGCCTTCCTGCAGTCCCCAGGGATGACCCCATGGCAGACGCCGCAAGCCTGCTTGTGTCCATCCTGGGCGGCTCCAGCTCATCCAGAATATACGTGGACGTCCGTGAGAAGATGGCCCTTGCGTACGAGGTGGGCGCATACATCGTGTACTACAAGGAGACCGGAGTCATAATAATCTCCGGCGGATACAAGGGCTCCAAGTACATGCAGGCCGTGGATGCCATCTTCAACTGCATGCATGACCTCAAGAAGAACATAACTCCTGAAGAGTTCTCCAGAGCCAAGGAGCAGTTCATAGCCAGCACAGTATACAGCCAGGAGAGCACCAACTCCATGATGACCCTCTTTGCAAAGCAGATGCTCATCTCCGACAAGCTCTATGACCCCGCAAAGCGCATAGAGGACATCCGCAAGGTCTCCATAGACGACCTTTATGCCGCAGCAGACAGGCTCTTCGTGGACTCCAAGGCAGCCTTCGCACTCGTTGGCAACTTCGACAAGCCCATAGAAAAGCGCGCATAAGCGCTGCCCGCTCCAAGGCCTCACCAAGGCCACATCCACAGGCAACACCAAGGCCTCAACAAGGCCTTCATATGAGCCCGTAGAGGCCTATATCCGAACATATACGCACACTTTGTCCTGCTGCGGGCAGGCAGACAAAACTCATTGCAGCGCAATGAGTGGCACGTGAGACTCATGAGCTTCAAGGGATTTGAACCGGTATACAACAAGGACTCAAAGCTCCTTATCCTGGGCAGCTTTCCGTCCGTCAAGAGCCGCAAAATAGACTTCTATTACGGCAACCCGCAGAACAGGTTTTGGAAGACCGTCTGCGGATATTTTGGCGAACCGGTTCCGGATTCCACGGAGGGCAAGAAGGAATTCCTGCTTCGCAGGCGCATTGCCCTGTGGGACATAGTCACGGAGTGTGAGATAGAGGGCTCCAAGGATGACTCCATACAGGTCATCTCCGTCGCAGACATACCCGGCCTGGTGGCAGAGGCCGGTATCGGGCTCATTGCACTGAACGGCGGCAAGGCGTACGAGATCTTCACCCGAAGCTACGGCTCCTGCATAGGAGTGCCGTATGTGAAGCTGCCCTCTACAAGCCCTGCGAACACCAGATTTTTTATTAAGGAGTGGGAAGATGCCTTACAGACTCTTGATGGAAGAGCTTGAAAACTTAGCAGACCCAAAATACAGGGACTTCCAGATGGGGCTCATTAAGAACCCGGACGTTAGGATGATGGGCGTCCGCACGCCGGATCTGCGAAGGATCGCGAAGCGGTACAAGACCGAAGAGGACTGGGCGGAGCTTTTAGAATATCCGGATGAGATATACGAGATCCGGTTCATAACCCTCGCCGTCATTGCGGAGTGGCCGTATGACTTGTTCCAGAAGGGGCTCATATACGCCCTGGAGCTTATAGACAACTGGGCCCTCTGTGACAGCTTTGTGCCGAAGAGCCTCAAGGACCAGCAGGGGGACTTCCTGCTGACGCTCATAAACCTCATAACCTCCGGGAAGGAGTTTTATGAACGGTTCGCATGCGTCATGATGCTGAAATACTACATCAACGATGAGTACATCAGCACAGTGTTCGCCCTCAGCGAATGCGCCCACACAGGTCTTAAGAACGTGCAGACGGGAGTGGCGTGGCTCCTGTCGGAGTGTGCAGTGCGCTTTTATGACCGCACGAAGGAATATTTTGAGACATCCAAGCTGGATGAGAAGACATACAGCCTGGCGATACGCAAGTGCTGCGAGAGCCTCAGGCTCACCGCAGAGCAGAAGACAGAATTGAAGGACATCAAGAAAAAATGGCTATCTGTGAAAAAATCCGAGAAGAGTTCAACTTAACCGCCCAGCATACGGACAACATTCTAAAGCTCCTGGATGAGGGCAACACGATCCCCTTCATCGCCCGCTACCGCAAGGAGATGACGGGAGCAATAGACGACCAGGTGCTGCGTGCCGTCAATGACCGCTATGACTACCTCAAGGGCCTTGAAAAGCGGAAGGAAGAGGTGCGCACCAACATAGAGGGCCAGGGCAAGCTCACAGAGTCCCTTGTAGTGGACATAGAGGCAGCGCAGACACTCACCGAGGTTGAGGACATATACAGGCCCTTCAAGCAGAAGAAAAAGACCCGCGCATCCGTGGCCATAGAAAAGGGCCTCACGCCCCTTGCGGAATACATTATGGAGCAGGAGGGAGACCCGTACAGAGAGGCCCTCAAGTTCCTCAACCCGGACCTCGGCGTCAACACTCTGGAGGATGCCATCCTCGGCGCAAAGGACATTGTGGCGGAGCTCATCTCAGACAACGCCGCCCTCCGCAAAAGGCTCCGTACAATGATGGAAGAGCACGGAGAACTGCAGGTAAAGCTTGTAAAAGACGATGAAAGGGGCACTTATGCCATGTATGCAGAGTACTCAGAGCTCATTCCGGACGTAAAAGAGCACAGAGTGCTTGCCATAAACCGCGGCGAAAACGAAGGCTGCCTCAAGGTCCGCATAGACTTTGACGCCTCATTTGCAAAGCGCCTTATCTGCGCCAAATACATAAAGAAGGGCGGCAACCGCACCTGTGCGCAGCTCTTGGAAGAGGCCGCATCGGACGGCTATGACAGGCTCATAGAGCCCTCCATAGAGCGCGAGGTGAGGGCTTCCCTCACGGACAAGGCTTCGGAGCAGGCCATTAAGATGTTCGAGGTAAACCTCAAGCCCCTTCTTCTGCAGCCCCCCGTGAAGGGCAAGATTACGATGGGCATAGACCCCGGATACCGCACCGGATGCAAGGTTGCCGTCGTGGATGAGACCGGAAAGGTCCTGGACACTGCCGTCATCTATCCCACAAAGCCCCGTGAGGACATTCCCGGCTCCACAAAGACCATAAAGGAGCTCATTGCCAGGAACCGTGTGGACATAATCTCCATAGGCAACGGCACTGCCTCCAAGGAGACGGAGCTCTTCATCGCCAACCTCTTAAAGACCATCTCCAGGGACGTAAAGTATGCCGTAGTGAACGAAGCGGGCGCCAGCGTATACTCCGCAAGCCCGCTTGCCGTGGAGGAGTTCCCGGATTATGACCTCACATTGCGTTCCGCAATCTCAATCGCCCGCCGTCTGCAGGACCCCCTGTCAGAGCTCATAAAGATAGATCCCAAGTCCATAGGCGTTGGCCAGTACCAGCATGACGTGGACCAGAAGCGCCTCAGCATAGTCTTGGGCGGCGTCATAGAAGACTGCGTCAACTCCGTTGGCGTGGACCTCAACACGGCCAGCGCATCTCTTTTGAGATACGTATCAGGCCTCAATGCAGGCGTTGCGAAGAACATAGTGGCATACAGAGACGAGAACGGCAAGTTCAAGTCCCGCTCAGAGCTCATGAAGGTCTCAAAGCTTGGCGCCAAGGCCTTTGAACAGTCCGCAGGTTTCCTGCGCATCCCCGAGGGCAAGAACATCCTGGACAACACGGCCGTCCATCCGGAGTCATATGACAAGGCAGAAAAGCTCCTGCGTCTTTTCGGCTATACGGATGATGACGTGAAGGAAAGAAGGATAGGAGACCTGCCCGCCAAGGTCAAGGCCCTGGGCGAGGAGCGCTGCGCCGCATACTGCGGCCTGGATCTTCCCACGATGCAGGACATAATAACGGAGCTCATAAAGCCCGGCAGAGACATACGGGACACCCTGCCTCCGGTGCAGCTGCGCTCAGACATCTTAGGGATTGAAGACCTCCAGGAGGGAATGGTCTTAGACGGCGTTGTGCGCAACGTAGTGGACTTCGGCGCCTTCATAGACATAGGAGTGCACCAGGACGGCCTCGTGCACGTCTCTGAGATATCCGACAAGTACATAACGCACCCTTCCCAGGTCCTCAAAGTGGGCCAGCAGGTGAAGGTCATGATAATCTCCCTGGACAAGGTCAAGAAGCGCATAGGGCTTTCCATCAAGAAGGTAAAGCAGTCATAGTACCAATATTTTAGCATATCTGCCCATAATGAGGCCAGAGTGCTAACATATGCGCATATAAACTTGCATTTGCCGTTTTGTTTGGTCGGCTAGTCAAATACTTGTGCTCAGGCTGTGTGTT
>JAJPZC010000022.1 GCA_021204585.1 Clostridia bacterium | reverse complement strand
AGGACAATCTTGTCCGGTTCTATTACAGATACCTGTACGGGAATGAGCAGACATTATCTGTCCTTGGTCCAATCAACTTTTATAGGACCTCCATAGAGCCTACCCTGTGGACTCAATACATACCGGAACGGTTTGGGCAGATTTGCTGGGACTATTTCTCATTGCTTTCGCATGCGGGCAAACTGGATGGATGCCTGGACATAGGCAGGTGGCTCTCAGACAAAGGCGAAGGCAATAACGGAGTTGCCGCGGCTCTCAAGAGAGTAGACGGCGTGGAGGTATATGAGACCAGATACAGCAAGTCTCCAGTGGGCAGAAAGGATATGGAGGGCGGGTATGCCGGCATGGACAGGAATATGGACGCCAAGATAGTCCGGAATGGGTTCATATCTGTGAACGGATATGAGCAGGACTGCGATGGCATGCCGGATCTGCTGACCGGCGAGGACTTGTATAACATCTGAGTTGAAGCGAAATTTTGTTTCCAAAGGGCGGTTTTGAGGCTGGAAATGAGTTGACAACGGAAGGGGAATCCTTTAAGATATAGAGGTAAAGCAAAGGAACCCCTTTCACCGTACGAAGAGATTTGTCCGGTAACCATATCTTAAGCGGAAAGCCCTTTGGGCGTATGCCGCTTGTTAGAGATGTTTATGTCCGGGTTCATTTGGTTTATGAGCCCGGTTTTTTTATGGGCTTATAGAATGAATGAGAGGTGAAACAGTATCAAAGATTTCTATTTTGTGAATGAGCAAATCCGAGACAGAGAGGTCAGAGTGATAGACGCCGAAGGAGAGATGATTGGCGTCATGAGCTCAGCGGAGGCGCTGCAGATGGCGTATGATGCGGACATGGACCTCGTTAAAATTTCACCCAACGCCGTTCCCCCGGTATGCAAGATCATGGACTACTCCAAGTTCAAGTATGACCAGTCCAAGAAGGAAAAGGAGAACAAGAAGAACCAGGTCGTGACGGAAATCAAGGAGATAAGGCTCTCCATGACCATAGACGTAGGGGACATAGCCGTCAAGACCAAGCAGTGCATCAAGTTCCTTGAGGCAGGCAACAAAGTGAAGGTGTCCATCAGGATGAGGGGCCGTGAGAATTCAAGGTCCTCCATGGGCGTGAAGGTCATGATGGACTTCGTGGACGGCCTTGAGGGCAAGGCGCAGATAGACAAGAAACCCACTACGGAAGGAAAGAACATCATCATGATGCTTTCCCCCGTCAAAACAGATAAAGACAAAGCCTAATTCAGACATACTTTGGAGGTATTGTTATGCCTAAGCAGAAGACACACAGCGGATCCAAGAAGCGTTTCTGGCTCACGGGCACCGGAAAGGTGAAGAGAACCCACAGCGGCAAGAACCATAAGGCGGATACCAAGAACAGAAAGAGAAAGAGAACCCTTCGCACGAACGTGCTTGTATCTGACACCCAGTCCGGAACCATCAAGAAGATGATTCCCTATGAGAAGTAATTGGAGGGCTTGAATCATGCGTATTAAGAGAGCGGTAAACGGAGTTAAGAAGCGCAGAAAGATAATGCGCCTTGCCAAGGGTTACTTCGGCAGCAAGTCCCGTTCATACAGGATCGCCCGTGAGGCGGTAATGAAGTCCCTCAACTATGCTTTCGTGGGCAGAAGGCTCAAGAAGCGTGACATGAGAAGGCTCTGGATCATCCGTATCAATGCGGCTGCCAGGCTCAACGGTTTGTCATACTCCAAGTTCATGTTCGGCCTCAAGAACGCCGGCATAACCCTCAACAGAAAGATGCTTGCAGACATGGCTGTCAATGATGCGCCTTCATTCGCATCCCTTGCAGAGAAGGCCAAGGCAGCATTATAATATTGCTCAAGATGCCTCTTTAAAGCCTTTTAAACACATGAAAGGCTTTTAATTTTGTTATGACCATAACCTCAAAGTCCAACCAGAAAGTCAAGCAGGTCCGTTTCCTGCGGGACAAGAAGCAGCGGGATGAGACCGGTCTTTACCTCGTGGAAGGCACCAAGCCCGTCCTGGAAGCCATATCTTCCGGGCAGGCCATAGAGGAAGTCTTTGCGACGGCAAAGCTTGCCCATATGTTCCCGGGCTGCACAGAGGTTTCTGAGGAAGTGATGGCCTTCATGTCCACGGAGCAATGCCCCCAGGGTGTAATGGCCACCGTTCATATCCCGGAGACCGCTTTAAGAGCGCCCAAGGTTCCCAATGTGCTTCTTCTGGACGGACTGCAGGACCCCGGCAACGTGGGCACCATAATACGCACTGCGAACGCCGCAGGCTACAGGGAGATATACCTTGCGGACTGCGCAGATCCCTTTTCACCCAAGGCCGTGCGTGCCAGCATGAGCGGAATATTCTATGTGCAGGTGTTCCCTGGGCCCAGGAAAGAGATACTTGATGCCCTCAAAGGCATACCGTTGATATGCGCGGACATGAAAGGCGAGGATGTATTCTCATACAGGCCTCCCAGCAGGTTCTGCCTGTGCATAGGCAGCGAGGGCAGCGGACTTTCCGCAGAGGTTGAAGCATTGTCACAAAATAAAGTATCCATTCCCATGGTGGAGAGCTGCGAGAGCCTCAACGCCGCAGTGTCCGCGGGAATCTGCATGTACAATCTAAAAAACAACATGAAGAGGTGAAATTATGTCAGGACATTCAAAATGGCACAACATACAGGCTAAGAAAGGCAAGACGGATGCCGCCAGAAGCGCCCGTTTCTCCAAGATAGGACGTGAGCTCCAGGTAGCAGCCAAAGGCAACCCCAACCCCGACACCAACGCAAAGCTTGCTGATGTCATCGCCAAGGCGAAGGCAAACAACATGCCCAACGACAATATCAAGCGCTGCATAGCAAAGGCAGCAGGAGACCTTGAGGGCAAGGACTTCAAGGAAGTCACATACGAAGGCTACGGCGTAGGCGGCTCTGCCGTCATCATCCAGTGTCTCACGGACAACACCAACCGCACCGTTTCCGACGTGCGCACCACCATGGGCCGCTGCGGAGGCCAGATGGGCAACTCCGGATGCGTATCCTACATGTTCGACAACAAGGGCTACATCG
>JAJPZC010000188.1 GCA_021204585.1 Clostridia bacterium | reverse complement strand
ACTTGTTGTTCTTCTGCTCCTGGGCGCTGGAAAGAAGGTCGCCGATGGATGCGCCGGAGACAGAGCCTTCGCTCCATGCGGAGAGCTCATCGGTGTCGTGGCGGGGTGCGCGGGGCTTGCGGGACTTGGAGGTGTCGTCGTCCTCGCGGTTCTCGCGGAACCTCTTGCGGCGGTCGTTGCTGCTTGCTGCGGGAGCGGCGGAATCGGAGGCGGGCAGAAGGGCCTTCATGGAGACGTTCATCTTCTGGGCAGCGGCGTCGATGGCCATGATCTTGACCTCTACTTCCTGTCCTACGGAAAGGACGTCGGCTGCGTCGCCGATTCTCTCGTTGGAAATCTGGGAGATGTGAAGGAGTGCGTCAACGCCCTTCTCGATCTGCACGAATGCTCCGAAGTCAACGATGCGGAGAACCTTGCCGGTTACGACGTCGCCTACGGCGTACTTCTCGGGAACAAGCTCCCAGGGCTTCGGCTGGAGCTGCTTGTATCCGAGGGATACCTTCTTCTTGTCCTTGTCCACTTTGAGGACTACGAACTTGTAGGTCTTGCCTATCTCAAGGACGTCGGTCACCTTGTCAACGGGAGACCAGGAAAGGTCGGAGATGTGTGCGAGGCAGTCGAAGCCGCGTACGGATACGAATGCTCCGAAGTTGGTCGTGCGCTCAACCTTGCCCTCTACTATCTCATCGACTTCGATGTCGTTGAAGAACTCTTCCTCGCGTGCAAGCTTAGCGGCCTCTTTTGCATCGGCCTCCTCCTGGAGGATGACGCGCTGGGAGGCGATTATCTCACGGCGGGGATATCTCTTTATCTCTATGAGACGCAGACGGAGCTTCTTGCCCACGTACTTCTCAAGGTCCTTTACGTATCCCATGCGGATCTCGCGTGCGGGCACGAACAGCTGGTAGGAGCCTATCTCGCCAGTTAAGCCGCCCTTGTTGGTGCCGGTTATCTCAGCGGAGAACTCCTTGCCTTCCTTGATGTCTGCGATGATGCTCTCTTCTTCCTGCTGGATGCGGATTCTCTTCTGTGACAGTTTCAGAGGGTCGAAGCCGATGACCATGACGTCGATCATGTCTCCGATCTTGTCGGCGTAGTCTGCCGGATTGTACACCTCGCAGTCAATCTCTTCCTTCGGAAGGAGCACTTCCATCTTGGAATAAGGATGGAGCACTTTGAGCCCTTCTTCATCTGCCTGTGAGATAGCAGCATGGATGATCTGCCCTTTCTTGAACTTGGATTTCCTGTCGATCTCGTTCACAACCGCATCCATGGGGTTGACGGGTGCTTCCTCAACAACGGGAGCCTCTTCTGCGGGAGCTGCAGCCTCTGCGGGTGCCGCAACTTCTTCTTCTGCCACAGGATTGACAACTACCTCATCCGCTGTTTCTTCTGCTGCTGTAGTAACTTCTGTTTCTTCTGCCATGTTAAAGAGAACCTCCTGGGCCTGTTCCTTTGGAGTTGACGCTCCGGAGACAATGCCCACGCATTTGATATTATTGAATGCCTTGTAGACCAGCTCACCGGGGTCCTGAACCCACCGCACGTCTTCACAGTACAACCTTGCTATATCATACAGTTTTCCTGTGTTGTTGCTGTTCTTTCCGCCCACTACGATTACGCAGTCACAGCTTTTTGCGATGGCTTCAACCTCTTTCTGCCGTACGAGTGTAGTATAGCAAATAGTCTTAAAAACAGCAACTGTTTTTTCACATAGTTTTCTAATAAATTTAACAATTTTCTCAAACTCAGCTTCGGGGAAAGTCGTTTGCGACACTATACTTACATCATTTTTCCTCAAGCTCTCAAGGGCTCCCTCATCCAGCTCCTCCACGGAGCGCACCACTGTGGCGGACGTGGCGCACCAGCCAAGGAGGCCTATGACCTCCGGGTGGTCCTTCTTGCCAACTATACATACGTGCCTGCCTTTGCCGCTCTCCTGCTCCACTATCTCCTGGATCTTCTTCACGAAGCCGCATGTGCAGTCTATATACCGGATGCCCCTTTCTGCGCAGGTCTCATAATACGACTTGGGCACTCCGTGCGAACGGAAAATGACCGTGGCGCCGTCCGGAACTTCCTCCAGAGTGTCCACAGTCCTTATGCCCTTGTCCTCTATGTACTTCACCACCTGCGGATTGTGCACCAGCTCTCCGAGGATGAAGACATTGTCTCCCGCCACGGACAGGGCCGTCTGGACGGCACTCTGCACTCCCTTACAGAACCCGCAGTTCCTGGCTATCTTAACTTCCATATCTAAGTATGTACCTGCCCCCCTTGGATATGAGGGCCGTGTGCAAGCCCCAAGGGGCTTAGCGTTGCTGTATCTTTGCCTGTGTGTCTGTGGGCATCTGTTTGTATCTGTTGCCCTCATATATAAATTGCATTACTGCCGGGAGACAATAATGCAATGCGGTGTATTGTTTAGTCTGTGGCTTTGGCCTTGGTCTTGGCGGTCTGGCGCTCATCCTTTGCCTGCTGCTTTGCAAGCTTCTTAAGCTCCTTGGCTTCCTTCTTGCGGTTCTTCCTGCCGTTCACTTCCTCATCCAGGATGAAGTAATATTCGTACATCTTCTCCAGAATGACGCTGTCTGCCTCCGCTATGACCTCCGGGGTTAGCTTGCGGCCGTAATACTGGGACATGTAATACGGCTCACTGTAATATACATGGTGCCTGCGGAAGGCCTTCATCCTGGAAAGCTGGATGTGAAAGATTATGGGCGTCTTTGTCTTTATGGCAAGGGACGCTGAGCCGCTCATGAGGGGCCTGCGGAATATCTCGCCTGTCGTGTTCCTTGTGCCCTCCGGGTATATGGCCACCATCTCGCCCTCACGAAGGAGCTTCATGGCCTTCATCATGGCCTTGACGTCCGACCCGTCCCGGGCTACGGGGAATGCGTCTGACTTGTTGCAGAACCATGCGCCGGCCTTTACGTTCCAGATCTCCTGCTTTGCTATGAAGTGCAAAGGTCTGTATGAGCTCATGGCCGTAGGCACGACGTCCAGCATGGAATGATGGTTGCCCACAACAAGGTATGCTCCGTCTGTATAGTATGCCTTGTGGCCGTGCTTCTTCA
>JAJPZC010000160.1 GCA_021204585.1 Clostridia bacterium | reverse complement strand
GAACCCGTCCGGCACATACTCCGAGAAGTCCACCCTCTCTTCCACAAAGACCTCCACGGTCTTGTCCCTGCGCATGGCGCGCTTTGCGATGCGGGACACATACTTCGCGTACGCCGTGGTAGCCTCTTCCATCTCTTCCGTGTCGCAGTCGATCTGCGGCCGCTCCGCCTGCATCTTGAGCATGCGCCTCAGCTTGTACTCGCAGAGGCTGTGTGCCGCCGTGCCTTCCGCTGCCTGGGGCGATTCCTCGTCCGGAAACTGGCTCTCCATGACAGCGGACGGCGTGCACTCAAGCCACCTGTGCGCGGATGACGCGGAAAGAAGCGCGTGCTTAGCTGTCTTTTCCATCTTCCCCGTCCTCCTTGCAGTCGCTTTTCACAATCTTCTCAGCCGCCGCTTTCGCGGCTACGCTGATGGCCCAGAGCGTCTGGACTACGTCCTCGTGCAGGTCCGCAATCCTCTGCTCCTGAATGGATACATTTTTCATAAGGTTCCTCCTTCGGGGCTGAATTTTTCTGTTTGTTTGCCCCGTTCACTCTTTACTGGGAACGAAACGGAGGAACCGCTTACCAGTTTTTGAAAAAAAGTTGAGATTTTTTTTACTGTCTGCCGGAGCCGCTTGACAACTCCTCACACGCTCGCAGAAATACACATCACTCCTCAAAGTAGTCCTTGTACTTTTCCAGCAAAGGAGCGATGTGTCTGTACATCGCATTCCTGGCCTTAAAGCCGCCGGCCTTGGAGATGCCCAGCCTTGCGCCTATCTGCGTATCGCTCTTGTCTTCCAGAACCATGTCCAGGACAATGCGGTCGCGCTCCGGGAGCTTTGCCCTGGCTTCCCGCACGTCCTTCATTAATATGGAATGGGCCACAATCTCCTCCACATCCACGGTCTCGTCTATAGGCTCGTAAGGACGCCGGTTAGGATCGTCTGCCATGACTTCCAGCGAAAGCGTGCTTCCGTGCGCATTCCTGCCGGAGCGGTAGAACGGACATGTCGTACATGCACCCTTGCAGCGCACACCCTTGCCGTCCCGGCATCTCCATTCACTGTATCTGCGCTTCTTCTCGCGCCATATGGGCCTCAAGTACTCCGCATACACTTCATCGCTCACCGCCACCAAAGTTCCTCTGATAAACAGTTCTTTCATTGTGTTTCTCCTTTTGATGTTTCAATCTCCGGGAGACACTTCACCTTTGGCGGCACAAAAAAAAGACGCGCATCAAAGCAAAGGCGTTAAGGCACAGATCCTTGCATTTTCCGCAAACGCATTCTTGCGTTCGCTGTAAAGGTTTCTATGTCTCCCGCCGCTTCTTACGCGCGTCTTGAAACGTTGAGATTATGTTGTTCGGGCTTGAATTTGGCCGGCTAGCGGCCCGCCCGGGTTACGAGGGCAACTTACATCAATTCAAAAATCATGTCAAAGCAAGGCTTGCACCCCAGATGTACTACAGGCCGATAGATAAAACCATTAAACTAATATAAAAAAAGACCGCTGGGAATGTTCCAGCGGTTGATTCGTAGATTCCTTAAATAATACACGGGTGCAAGTCATGCACGATTTTCACAAAAATTTCATATTTTCCTGAATTCCTTAATGTGATGTTCTGTCCTGGATACACAATACTGATCTACTGTTTTAATTGAACTTTTAAACATAAACATAAGAATGTTGCGGAAAACCTCGTTTTCTGGCTTCCCATTTCCTCTTAAGTCTATTCCTCTACAAGCTAAAAGGGCATTTGAAAATTTTGGTGCCAACTGCAACCCCATGCATAAAGACACCGTATGCCCCTTGCCAGGCTCCGTTGTACCTGCAATATATTTGCTAATTTCGGTATGCTCAATATCCGACAAATCACCGAGTTCTTCAATGGATAACTTTTCCTTTGCTCTTAAATCATTAAGAGCTTCGCCAAAAGATTCATTCTTGATTTCCTCTAACATCGCAGGTACAGTAACATTGCAGTCATGTATGGCTTCGATAAATTCTGCACTGTTTACTTCGAATTTAGAGTCTACAAGATCATATTCACTATACATTATATCCTTAAAACTTCTATATAAAGCAGCCTTGAATGCTTTATCTGCGTCTGGGTAATTATATTTGACCTGAACAGTGAATTTCACACAGCACTCATCTACATGACATAATGCGTAATCGGTAAGGATTAATTCACCATCATTGTTACGCTTAATGTATCGTTGTGAGTTCACGCATAAATGATTCTCCACAAATAGGAATAATCCATCTTCAATATACCCTGTCAGTTGAGGATTTAATCCAACAACTTGACCCAGATTGTCTATTGAAATTGTAAAAGTTTCGTCCTTTTTTAAGGCACCTTTTTTGAATGTGTATGGCCTTACATAATGGCCATCAACGTAATTCTTTACACCCTCTACTTCCGTGTACCCCAAATCCATAAGCCTTTTACGGACAGAATATTGTGTTACACCATAGAATTCTGCAAGATCATTAATAATGTGTCTATATTTTATAGCGGTTTCATAAATGTTGTATTCCTTCAGAGCCTCTTCAGTATTATACAAAAAAGTCTCTTTTGGCATTAAAATGCAGGGAGCAATTCCGTTGGCATGTATTTCGGCCCATTTAGAGAAATTAATGGGGAGAGAACCTGCCGAAGAATCTATCGTGTCCGCATAATACTTTGGACACATTCCTGCACTTTGAAACTTTGCAAATGAATATGGATCTTGATGCAAATACAGGTGAACTATCTCATGTGCAATGGTAATGTTTTCTGCACCAGGAGAATAAGCATTTACTCTCCTATCTACAAGGATGGTGTTTTTTTTAACAGGTAATGTGTCGTCATTAAGCGGGTATCCCGTTGTACAGAAGAACTCCAAATTAAAATACGGGGCATCAGCATCCTCAAAAAAAGCCATCCCCATGATTTCGCAGTCTTGGTCAATAAAACTGCGTTTCAGAGTAAATCTCATGTTCTGTGCAAGCACATCTACATTGACTGGCTCATTATATCTCAGGGCATCAGGGTAATAATACTCTAGAATTGCATGAGCAAAAAAATCGTATTTCTCCTTCCTTATGCAAGGAAAAAGATTACCATCATATGTCATGACATCTTTATC
>JAJPZC010000069.1:966-3121 GCA_021204585.1 Clostridia bacterium | reverse complement strand
CCAGAGGGGACGCCATGAAATACGTGTTCGTCGCCATGCGCAAGCCGTATAACCAGTTGACGACACGTGCTGTGGAAGACGTCGTTTCCGACATCGGAGACCGGTCCGGGATCGGGCGGCACGTCCATCCGCATATGATCCGGCACACCACCGCAACGGATGCTCTCGATCGGGGCATGGACTTAGCAGAGGTTCAGCAGATGCTGGGGCATTCCAAGCCCGAGACGACGCTGATCTACGCCAAAGTCAATCAGGAGAACGTACGACACCAGCACAACCGCTGTATCGTATGATAAACATAGATTTTTTAATCCATGTTATGCACTCACAGAAATGTGGGTGCTTTTTTATACCAATCAGAGAAAAAGGAGGGCTGAGACCCATGGACGAAAGTTATGTGAGCGAGTCAACCTTTAAAGCAACGGTGGAACAGCTCAAGGCCGAAGACAAGCGAGAAAATGAGCGGCTGAACATACTGGAAAAGAACGTAGAGAAAATGACCGATCTGACCGTGGAGATCCATTCACTGACGGAAAGCGTGAAGAACATGACAGAACGAATCGCTGACCAGAATGAGCGGCTGAAAGTGCTGGAGAATAAGGACGGCGAAATGTGGCGCACAGCTGTCAAGTACGTTGTCTCCGCGCTGATCGGCGGCGTGATCGCGTTCCTGCTGGTTCAGCTGGGCATGGGATAAACGTGCGTTTTTCAATCGAAATTTACCAGAACTCATACATAAAAGCGAAAGGACGTGTTAATATTATGCAGTACCTTAAAAGTAAGGCATGGTGGTCCGCCGCCGCCGTAAGAGCCATCAAAACAGTATGTCAGACAGCAATCGCCGTGATCGGCGCGTCTGCCGTACTGGCGGATGTCAACTGGCTGACTGTGCTGTCGGCAGCTGTGCTGGCAGGCATTTTGAGCCTGCTTACCAGTCTGGCAGGACTGCCGGAAGTAAATGAGGAGGAATAGAATGAGTATCAAAGGAATTGACATTTCCAGCTATCAGGGTGACATCGATTTCAACCAGGTGCGCGATGCCGGCGTCGAGTGCATCTATCTGCGGTGCATGGTCAAGAGCCTGACGGCGGACACTAAGTTTGAGGAGTACTGGCAAGCTGCGACGGAAGCCGGGCTTTCCATTCAGGGCGTGTATCACTACGTCTATTTCACGGACGTTGATGCAGCTCTCAAAGCGGCGCAGGCCATGGCGGACATCCTCGGAGACCGCAGACCGTTCATCTGGCTGGATCTGGAGGACAGCTCCATTCAGCATCAGGCACGCGGTCTGATGGACAACGTTTATGCCTTCATCGGATACATGGAGGGCAAGGGCTTCAAGGTGGGCATCTACTGCAACAAGTCTTTCTACGAGACGTGCATCAAGCCTTACGCGGATGACTACGACGGCCCGATCTGGTTCGCGCGCTATCCGTCCAGCAACGCCATGAGCATCAGCGACGATGCGCCGGATAAGGACAAGTGGCTGATCGATATGCCCAACGAGATCTATGCGTGGCAATATTCCAGCAAAGGGACCGTGCCCGGCATCAGCGGAAATGTCGATCTGGATGAAGTATATGTGGCTCTGGAGACGGCGAACGTGGACGATCAGGAAGAGGAGCAGATCACCACACTGCATCAGATCGGAGAGCTGGTCAACCTCTCCAGCTACTACAAGTCCAGCACCGATACCATCGACAAAGCCATCATCAAGGATATGTACGGCGTGGAGATCAAGCGGATCAAGGCCGGCGCGCCGAATCCGTACTGCGTCTATTCCGGCGACACGGCGATGGCATGGTGCAATGATGGAGACATTCGCAGCTCCAGCGCGGACCAGCCTTCCGCAGCGGAAGTAAACGCCACGTACCACAAGGTGGTCTCCGGCGACACAGTGAGCAAGCTCGCGAAGACTTACGGTTCGACCGTGGCCGACATCGTCAGCTGGAATGGTCTCGCAGATGCCAACAAGATCTATGTCGGCACGACGCTGAGAGTGGCGTGAACAAGGTTTGAACAAGATTTTGAACAAGGCATAAGAAAAGGGCAGGCGCTTTTGACGTCTGCCCGATTTTTTTATGCTCTTTTAAGAGCGTATAAGATCGTATAAAGTCGTCTTTAGTTGTAACAAGCAAATCACATTGCAACAATC
>JAJPZC010000069.1:0-956 GCA_021204585.1 Clostridia bacterium | reverse complement strand
GTTTGAACAAGATATTGAACAAGGCATGAACCAATCAACAGATCAATCAACTAACCAATGAACTAATCAACTAACTAATCAATAAAAAGGGCAGGCGCTTTTGACGTCTGCCCGATTTTTTTTATTTCTGGAAGTCATATCGCTTCGATGTATTCCTCGCTCAGTTCATACTCGATGTCAGCCAGCTCATCGCGATAGTCCATCAGGTATCTCCATGCTTTGTCCAGCGGCATCTTCGGATTGGCTCCGGCCATGAAGGCCATCATCGTGAACCCGAATCCGTCAATATCCATGTCCTTATGCGGCTGGAATGTCTTTTTGAATCGCTCAACCTCGCTGTCATGAAACTTTTTGATGATGTCAGTCATGTTTCCTTCCTCCTTATTTAAATTAGTAGTCCCAGCCGATTTCTTCGTCGTACTCGCTGTAATACTCTCCATCATATCCCTGCTCTTCCATGATGCTTTCATAGCAGTTCCAGCAGACCAGCCGGAACGGAATTCCGTGACAGTCATGCGTGAAAAGCATCTCATTGCGGGGAAACATTTTTCCGCAAGCCTCACACTTGCAGAGCTCATTGCTGGATTCCTTGTTGTCGAAAATGTTCATATCAAATTCCTTTCTCCCCGTATAGCCTGATAGGACAGCTCTATGATTATCACTCGTAGATGAAGTTCTCACGGCCGATGTATTCGCCGCACTCGTAATCCTCGTCGCTGACTCCGGTGTAGAAGGTGCACTCGCCATGCTCATCCATCAGATCGAAGATGTCGGCCATGCAGTCATCTTCGTCATATCCGCCAACATTGGTTCTGAATCCATCGGCGTATTCCGCATACATCAACCACCTGTACATTACCTTAACATTACGCTTCATTTTTAAATCCTCCTTCTGGGCTTTGCCCTCGTTCCTTTTGATGTACTCATTGTACTGCTATAGCGCACTAATTGCAATC
>JAJPZC010000088.1:4515-13051 GCA_021204585.1 Clostridia bacterium | reverse complement strand
AAAAGTCGATCGCCTTTCTTATCGGCTCCACCTGATTTGGTCTTAGAGTTATCATTTGAATTCAACTAAGCTGTCACGTTTGAAAGTAAGGATTTTCAGGTTGCGGCCCGCGATATAGGCGTTCCATGCCGTCGCAATCAGGTTGCGGCGCATTAACGAGGTCATCTTGGCCGCTCTCGGCGCGTCTCTGTCATCAATAAGTTTCCGTCTCAACAGCAAAAGTGTAGGCAGTTCGTCACCGCATCGATACAGCCCTGTAAAAAATGATTTGACCGTGTTAATGTCGCGCCGTTTGTCCAGGATTAGATACAGGCAGAGGGCACCAATGTCAGACCCGCGCATCAGTTTGGCCTTTAACCTTGAGAAATCTCTTGCGAATCGCGTAATGTCATTGATTACAGCCGCGTGTTGATAGTAAAAGTCTAATATTTCAAAGCGTGACAGAATACTCTTCACCCCCTCTTTCGCCCCCCCAAGAGAGCTTAAATAATTGCGCCGCAGAGCTTGATGTTTATTTATGATCGCCGCCACATTATGCGAATCGGTTATGTGCGCAATGTCAAACGCATCGCCCGCGCTTCTTTTTGTCCCGATATCAACGATCGGAAAGGCGTCTTTGTTTCCGTTGCGGACAACCACGACCCAACCCCCAATCCCGGATTCGGCAATCGCCATCAATCTGTGTTGGCCGTTTACCAAGACCCCGTCCGTGTTAAATCCCACACAATCATAAGGATCGAGCACAAATCTCCCGGTTTTAAGCTGATTGATATATTCCTGCACTTTTTCGCGTCTTACGGGCCTGTTGTTCGTATTGTGACTTAAATACACTTTTGCCATTTCGGGGGTAACGAACTCCACCGTATGAGATATATTTTCGTACATGATTAAATCGGTTTTAATAGTTTGCAGTATTTTTTAGAAAGGCAGATCGTCATCCTCCCCGGATTCCGCCGCCATGTTTTGCAGATCCGCGTCGGTCACGCCGCTCTCGATCATCCGAACCGGCTCAGGCTCTGCCACGAGCGGCCCGAGATTGCCGATGATCGGCGCATCCTCATTCGCCCTCTCTTCCTTGCTCTGAGAGGGCTTGATGAAGTGGGTGTGCCCGAACCTGTTCACGCCGTTCTTGTTCTCAAACGCTATCAGATTCATATACACCCCTTTCTTGCCCGCCTTGATGCCCTGGGCGTTGGAGAGATCGATCACGAGAAGATGTTTCCCGGATTCCGTGACCGATACCCCCGCGCCCCTCATCGTGTCGAGCCTTACAGATATTTTCAGGTGTCCCATATCGCACTGACCTCCAGAATTACCTTATGCTGACAGACTGATTCCTCACAAGCTCGGCCTTGACAGGCTCGCCCGCCCTGATCGCGTCGGCAAGGGCCGTCTTGCTGACCTCCGCCTTGATCCTGATGTAGTCAGGCAGTCTCTCTTGCAGCTCGGCGATTGCGCTCTCATAGGGCGCGATCACCTCTTCATCGACGCAGCTCACACTCTCGGCGTTGTTCCTGATCGAACAGGTGCAGCAGGAGCTTTCGATCTTGTTCACTCCGATTGTCTGCATAAACGCCAACAGACATTCCTTGATCCTCTTCTGACCGTTTTCGCAGGTCTTGATGAACCTTGTGAGACGGTCTTTCTCGGCCTTGGCCGTTTCGGCCTTGCCTTTCAGGATGGTGAAAATGTGATGGCACCTGTCGAGCTTGACTTCCTTGGCCGTGGCCAGGTCATTCCAGGCCGCCTCCAGTTCGGGCGTCAATTCGCCGCCGCCATCCTCCAGGGCCTCGATCAGCCTAAGCTCTTCCTGGCCCAATTCGTAAAGACTTAAATTTTCTGACATGATTTTTATTGATTAGATTAATGGTAAGTCATCCTGATCGGCGCGATCCTGTTCCTCTGTCAGCATCCGCGCCTGTTCGTCGGCTATCGCCTGATCGAAGAGAGAGATCTGCTTTGTTCCCGTGCAGTATTCCCGAACATACCAGTCCCTGACAGACTCTCCGTCGGCGGTTGTCTGACCCATCGCGGCCGCTCTGACCGTCTTGGCGTATTTCGCCTTGGTCATCACCGGTTTGCCGTCCGTCGGCACCGGTTGCGGCTGTGGCTGTTGCGGCCTCTGTTGCGGCTGAGACTGTCGCTTTCCCGCCTGTCTCGCCGGCTTGCCGTCCAGCTCGTCGGGATCCTTGGTCGCGCCGGTTTCCTGATCGTCATTCACGGCGAAAAGGGCACAGAGGGCGTATTTGCGGGCGTATGTGCTCGCCGTGCCCGTGCTCTGATCGGCCGTCATTCCTGAGTGAGAGCAAAGCTCGGCAAATGCGGATTCCTGTATCGATTCGCCGGTCTCCACACTCACCAATTTCGCCGTTGACTTCATAAAGGGCCGGCCCATGAACTCCACAAGCTCATCCTCCATCAGAATGACACATTTCAACTCATTCAGGATAGGCCGCGCCGCCTTGATTATGTCGTCAACTTTCCAATACCTGTACTTTCCAAACGGATTGAACCGTTCCTTGGAAATCTCGATCCTGCTTTGGATCTGAAACAATTCCTGCATCATACCTTATGTGATTTAAAGATTAGTAAATGTCCCTGTATCGCTCTTCAACAACCTCCCCGCATCCGTCGCATTCGGGGCACACCTCGGCTCCATACCGATACCATTTGTCCTCCCCCTCTTTCATATCCTCGTATTCGGGATATTTCTCGTATTCCTCGCGGCTCACCGTCCTGATCTCTTCCTCATCGTCATTGCAGATCTGATAGATCTTTCCGGTGCCGTCGCATCTGTCGCAGGTCTCCCAGGCGGGTGCGCAGTTCGGGCACCCCCTCCAGTAGATCCCGTAACAGAGTTCACATCCCATCGCCATGTCACGCCTCCCTTTTCACAAGCTCGAAGTCAAACACCGTGAAAGGTGCCCTGACACCGGCCTGAACATACATCAGGATCTCGGCGAGTACGGCGTTGTTGGCAAGACTCTCGGTCGCGTATGTCCTTCCGAGGCGTTTGCCGGTCTTTCTGTTAACTACCTCAAACATGATTTCTAATATTTTCTGATTAATCTTAAGATTGTTTTTCCCCTGCCTTTGCGGATGATCCTGATGATCCTGACCGTCGCGGAAACAAGGCTCGCTATGCAGAGACCGCCCGCGAATGAGAGCATCAGGATCAGCAGCATCGCTATAGCCGCCATCAGGGACACGACGAATATCCTCATGGTCATTCCTCCCTGTTCCATTCGTCATAGAGGATCTTGAAGACCGCCAACAGGATGAGGGCCGCGAATTTCGTGACCGCGAATGCCCATCCCCAGCCCCCGAAGAGAGCCACCAGGGGCGAATCGTCCGGAATGTCCGCGAACAGGAGGAACAGCCCCGGCACCGCGATTGCCGCCCCTATGAGCCAGGCACAGATCCTGACCGCCATCGGGCGTCTGTTGCGCCTGTCCGTATCTGTCATATTCTTTTCCATGATCTGATTTCGTTTTTTTTGTAAAGGGGCCGGCGGCTCGCCCCAATGCACCGTAAAAACATATACTAAACTCCAATAACTATGGGCAGACCGCGCCCGCCGCCGAGGCACGGTCACTGTCTTTTGCCTTTCAGATCCTCTCTCTTTGTCAGTGAGATCAGGTCGTGCATCCAGTAACGGACGCTGACACCGATCTTCACAGGCGTGAGATAGCCGCGAGAGGCCCATCTGTAGAGCGTCGTTTCCGTAACGCCGAGCATCTTTGCCGCCTCATCCCTGGAGACGAGCCTGTCAGGCTCTTTCCGGGCCGTTTCGGCCGCCCTGAGACTGAGAGAGACACACCGCTCGATCGCGCTCATCAGATCGCCCGCGTTAACGGTGACACTGATGTTCGGGCATTCCCGCGCCAATTGTATGAGATCCGTGGCCATTGATTTCCGGTTTTTAAAGAGGGGCGGACGGTTGCGCCCGCCCCTGACTGAATTGATTTGACATATATGTGAACTATTGCCCCGCCCCTGCTTGCAATACGGACGGAACAATGCGTCTGTTCAGCTTTTGGAGTTTTCCGTGGGCAGATAGGCGATCACGCTGAGAGCCACAAGATAGGCCCTCCATTGATTGCGCTCCTCGCTCGAATAGATCTTGCTCAGATCGGTCACGTGGCCGAACCTGTCCATCTTCACCGTGTCTCCATTGATCACGTGTTTCGCGTAGGCGATCCGCCTTGCGTGCTCTCCCTTGCCTATGAGAGAGACCTTGCCGAAAAAGAGATTGTCAAAGACGCAACAGGCCACATATTCATGGCCGGTTTTCCGCGTCTTGATGACATTTCCGCTTTCGTCCAGTACGCTGTAGAGGAATGACCCGTCTTTCAGAGTCTCCTTTCTGAGAGTGTAGTGCTCGCTGAGCATCCTGCTTTTCTGTTGGGAATTGGCTGTGTTTGTCATAATCAGTGATTTTTAAGATTATACCTTGTAAGTGTGACTAAGAGTTTGCCTGTTCGGCCCTCCCCCAAACGTCGGTCACGCCGTACTTGGAAAAGACGGCCTCGATGGCCCTGTACTCAGAGACACGAGGCTCGTACTCACCCTTGAGACGCTTGCGGAAACCGACGTTGGTGGTGATGTTGAGACACTGCATGAGGTCTCTCTTGCAGTTTTGCAGATCCTTGTTCCGCACCTGCATCCAACCTTTCTCGAAAGAGAATTGAGCTGTTTCCATTATCATAAAATTTTATAAATTTGTAGTTTCTGTAAACAAACCAAACAAGCGGGGTATAAATACCGACCGTTTACGGATGCAAATATATAAATTATTTCTTAGATAGTGTGCATTTATCTAAGAAAATTTTAAAAATTTTTTAAACTGCCTAAATATGAATGAATTGGAAAACGTAAAACAGCGGGCCTATAAGTTTATAGAGGCGAAAGGTCTGTCTGTCGCCGAATTTGAGCGGCGATGCGGTCTCTCAAACGGATATGTCAAAGGAATGAGAAAGAACTTCGGTGATGAAAAACTTGTGGACGTTCTAAGGGCGTTTCCCGAATTGAATAGAGATTGGCTCCTATATGGAGAGGGCGACATGATACGCAGCTCGGGCGATAACGTCATCAACTCCATCGGCGACAACAACAGGAACACCGTCAACCGTCACGACACGACAGACAAATTCATCGGCCTCCTACAGAAAAAAGACGAACAGATCGACAGACTTCTCTCCATCATCGAGACGATCAGCAACAAGTGACCGCTCTTTTTCTCTCAAAAAAATTCAAAGACAGAGAGACGAACAGAGAAAAAATTTTCTGACAGAGACTCCGAACTGAAAAATTTTGAACAGAAACTGACTCACACCTCGCAAAAACTTTCTCAGATTTTTTCAAAAACTCTCGGCCCGCGATGAAAAACTCACAGACTTTCGCTCAGATTTTTTCTCGAAGAGACGCCGATCGAAAATTTTTCGAGAGACTTTTTCTCAAAAACTTTTCGTCGGATGAAATTTTTCGAGAGACTTTTTTCAAATTTTTTCTCCGACAGAGTTTTTCGGACGCTCTTCCTCTCTGACTTTCTCACTCCGACAGAATTATTTTTCACCAACTAATCTCAGAATTTTATGAAAAGATTGATCCTTTTTCTTTCCGCCGCGCTGATCTCGGTCGCGGCCATCGCGCAAAGTTCAGCCTCCGTCATCATGGACGCTCCGAACTCAGACGGCTACAGATCCGTCCTGACAAATGAGATCAACTGCCGAACAGGCTTTACAGACCGCACCCCTTTCTTTATAGCCCTCGGCGCGATCGTCATGCCCGATGAGAGTGTGGCCTATGTGCTGCACATCAGAATAAACTGCATTTCGAGTTTCACCGTCCGAGAGGGTGCGGCCGCGCTCATAAAGCTCGACAGCGGCGAGATCATAGAACTGGAGAATTCCCTGCCTGAGATAGAGACGGGTGATCCGCTCGGCAAGCCCGTCCCCGGATCGTCCACAATGCGCTCCTATGATATGCACGCCGCCTATGAGATCTCAGAGGCCGACATTCAGAGAATAGTTTCCGGCTCCATCGCAAAGATCCGGCTCGAGGTCTCGGATCGTCTCATAGACGAAACCTACAAGACGGACAAGGTCGGCGATGCCGTCAGGGCGCAATTCGCGGCCCTCTCGGAGACCTTGAGCGAAAAGAGGGACATTTACACGGATTTCTGATGGACGCTCTCAGATCGCCACAGAATCGGTTTTATGAGGCGTTTGACATTCTCAGGGAAAAGGGCGTGACCAATGTCGTGGAGTTCTGCCGGGCCGCAAGGGCACCCCGAACATCATTCCACCATTGCCGCAAGGCGGGGATCGTCCGCGTCGAATGGCTCTCCCTGATCGTGACCCGGTACGGCATCAGTGCAGACTGGCTGCTTTCGGGCCGGGGATCCATGCTCAGAGGGGAATCTAACTTGCCGTAACTTGCACCGGGCCTGATGTCACTTTTCGGATTAAGCAGGAAACCGCTATGAGACAGACGTTTGCGGATTTCGGCACGTTTCCGGTTAAGCAAAACTAACTTTCTCCAACTTTCAGAGGGCGTGATTTCGCGCCCTCTCTCATTTTCCGTCGATCAGCTCCACAAGCTGAGCTTTCATTTCGTCGTCAATCGTCCTGTATCTCGCAAAGGCCGTCGATCCCTCCACATGACCGGACAACGCGCCTATCAGATTGGGATCCTTTACCTGTCTGTAGAGATTTCCGATGAATGTCCGTCTCGCAAGATGGGATGATGCGATCTCATTGAGCGGTCTCTGTTCCTCACTCCTTGTGAGGGGATTCATCACCGTGACAGGGCGTGTCAGCCCCGCCGCCGTGAATATCCTCTTGATGCTTTCCTCGTATGCCCAGTAGGGGACAAACGGCAACAGCCTCTCTCCGGGCAAGTCCCCGTATCTGTCAACTATTTCCCTGGCCATCCTGTTCAGGGGAACCCGGATCACTTTCGGATCCCTGTGAGCCGTCTTTTTCGGGATGTATTCGATCGCCCCGTTCACGAGAGAGGATTTCGTGAGCTTTAGAAGATCGGACACCCGGCAACCGACCAGGCACTGAAAGATGAAGATGTCGCGCTGTTCCCGCATCGTCCGATCCTCCAGTTCAAAGGCGTAGAGGGCATCACGCTCGGCGATGGTCAGATAGTATGGAGTGCCGTACACCTGGCCGGGAACCTTGTGCTTGTCAAAGGGATTGCTCTCGGAGTAGCCGGTCGCGCAACACCATCGGACGAATGTACGGTAATTCATCATCATCGCAGAGATCGAGTTTCGGGATTTCAGCCGCCCGCCCCATGCCGACAGACGCTCGGTGGAGAGAAAGTTTTCAAAGGAACTCAGGTCATCCGCCGTCCATGATGCCGGGACGATCCGTCTGCCTGTACTTTCCTCATACCTGATGAAAGCCCTCGCGAGGGATTCATAGGCGACCGTGCTCTCTCCCTTGACCCGCTTTTCCCCGATAAAGGTCTGAATGAGCGTATCCGCGTCAACCTCGGCGAGCCGGCCCGAATAGGCCGGATTGTGGAATGTCCTGACAGCCGCGTCAAACCATTCGCGGGTAACGGTCTCGCCGCCGGCCCGCGCCTCAGAATATCTTTCTGTCAGGTAATGCTCCAGGGCCTCTATCCTTTTCCTGATCTCGGAGAGATCCCGCTGTTCGGCCGTGGCAAGGCGGGGAACAGTCACCGTGCCTGTAGACTGATTCCACCTGTCGGCGGGAACCCTGATCCCGGTCTTGATGCGGTAAACCTCGCCGCGAGCGGCCGAGAAACGGAAATATACCTCAACAGTCCCATCACAGCCCTTGCGCGATGAGACGGATTTCGCGATTGTTGCCATAGTCATTGTCCGGTTTAGTTCGGCAAATATAGTGAACCGTTGACAAAACCGGCTCATTTTGTCAACCGAGTTTGTTATCTGTTGTATACGGATGTAATTTCCTGCATAGAGCGTGAAAGGGGAAAAAGACCGACCGAGTTACACGGAAAAAACAAAAGGCGGATTTTCAGGAAGATGGAAAAAACCTCAAAACATGACAGGAATTTCGTAGTTGAAAATTTAATTTAGGCGCATATCTGTCTGACTGTCAGAAAAGACCTTTTCCAATACACTCTCATTTTGTCAACGTATCGTCAACCGAAGTCGGAGATTTGGAAAAACACCCCCTTTCGGGGGTGCGTCACACATAAGGTATAATCAATGCGATTGAACACTGATCACGGCGCAAAGATAGTCATTTTTCGGAAAAAACAGCGGGCCTTGCTCAGACCTGCCCGGATATTAAGAAAGAGCGACCCCTGGTGAAAAACTAACCCAAAAAAAACAGAGGCCGAGGTATTCCAACCCGGCGCAAATATAGGAAAATCCGGCCAGAATAAAAAGCAGGCCTCTGATGCACTTTCTGAATATTCTCAGGGCGATTGTTGTCATTTCGCCGAATATTTTCCCGGCCCATGTTGCCTGATAAAGAAAATCCGCCGTGTCTCGCGACAGAGCGGATCAGAAATTAACCATTAACTAACC
>JAJPZC010000088.1:0-4415 GCA_021204585.1 Clostridia bacterium | reverse complement strand
GAAAATCCGCCGTGTCTCGCGACAGAGCGGATCAGAAATTAACCATTAACTAACCAATTTTATGAACAGATCATCCTCTATCTAACCCACAAACTAAAACACATATCCGAAACTTATTCCCAGTCCGGCGTATGGAGAGAGGCCGTGCATCGTGATTCCATAGC
Organism: Clostridia bacterium; assembly: GCA_021204585.1. Classification (GTDB taxonomy): domain Bacteria; phylum Bacillota; class Clostridia; order Christensenellales; family Borkfalkiaceae; genus Coproplasma. The sequence goes on along the minus strand of JAJPZC010000088.1, from coordinate 4,251 downwards.
CCGCCTGAACACCCACACCGAAAGCCCACCTCCTTGTCACGATCTTCGTTGCCGTGACCGCCGGATAGCTGATGGAGACGTCTTTCAGACCCACATCATAGCCGAAAGCCGTGATCCTGTAGTTTTCCCCCTCAAAGACCCTTTGCTCTATCGGGATCTCCACAAAGACGGAATCCCGGATCACCGCCGTGTCAACGGCCGCAAGTCTCACCGTGTCGTGTCTGACTATATCCCGGCTGACCTCGATGAAAGTCGTGTCATGGATTTCGTTCCAAACGGTGTCCGTTACCGTCACGACACCTCTTCCGGACAAGTCCCTGCGACCCGCGCAATACCCGATGCCGACGGCGAGGATTATCAGAGCCGCCCCTATCGCGGCCGTCATTATGGCGTCCCTGACTGTCATAGCTCGAAATCGTCTGAAATGACCAGCTTGAAAGGCTCGTAGCCGACCGCATCATAGAATCTCAGGCAGGTGTCGGTGGAATTGATGATTTTCCCGTACCCGCTCTTGACACCGAGCAGGATGCAGCCCGATGTGTCTTTCGGGGTGTTTCCCTGATGGATCCGGATTCCGGTGAAATCGGGCACGTCATGCACAAGGGGGATCAGGCCTCCTTTCGCCCTTTTCCCGATGCCCAAGGTCGTGGTCTCAAAGGTCACGTCATAGATCCCGCATGGAATCGCCGTCTCTCCGTAAACCTTTCTCTCGCCGTTGTCGAATCTTCCGTTATGATTGAGGTCTCTGCACCGATCCTCCAGGGTGTCGCAGAAGTAGCACCCCGCGATGAAGAGCTTGCCGGCAACGTAGTCCTCGCCGGCCTCCTGTCTCCTGATCTCCACTGTTTTCATAATCCGTGACTTTTAGTTCTGTTTTCTCCACATTGCAAAGTGCTTTCTGCCTGAAAGGTAGGTCTGATCGCCCGCGTGCAGCAGGGCCTCTATCTCAAAGCTCACCCTCTTGTATGCCACCGAGTGAAAGATCACCCTGTAGAGCCATTCAAAGAAATAGATCAGGTAGAAGAACACATATCCGAGTTCCTGAATCTGAGCCGTGTGGATCGCCTCGTGATTCCTTGTCCTCTCCGATATGTAAGGCCTTGATCCGTCCGAATTGAGACGGACGAACACTATTCCGAAAAGATTGATCGCCGTGAACCCCTCGAAAGGGATGATCTTGTTGTAGACTAATCTCATGTCTTGTTTTAGTTTTCAGTGTGAAATCCGTAATAGGCCCGGCCCTGTTAGTAGCCGTTCGGCGGCTGTCTGTTCGGGCAATGGGCCACCTCGCAGTGATACCGCTGTTCCTTGAGTTCCAGTTCGGCCTTTTCACGGGTGACTTTCATCAGGTCTGACTGCGTGTCCCTCAGCCGCTGCGTCTGATCCGCGAATCTTTCCTCCTTTTCGGCGAGCTGCTTGGAAAGGAACTCCACCATCTCCTTGAGCACCGCGAATTCAGCCCCGCTCGCCTCGGCATTGTTCTTTCTCGCATTGCTCTTGCGATTGATGAGGTACTTGATCGCCTCCCATCCTCCGAGAGCCGTCATCACCGCCACAAGGGCCGTCACTATTTCCTGCCAGTTCATAATCTTTCAACGTTACGCATATTTCTCCGTCTATCATTTCCACAATGGTCATCCACCGCCCTGACAGGAACCTTATCAGTTCCATGTCGAGAGACCGCATCCGGATCACCCTGTCAACAGGCTCCATGATCGATCCGTCTCATCACCGCCGCCCTCCGTCGATACTTCCTCTTCACCGCGACCACATCGAAATGGCCCCTGATGTAGATGTATCTGAACAGCCGCCGTTCAATCTTTCCGAGGATCCGCCGCCTCGCGGCATACTCATTCGCGTGTCTCAGGATGCCGAGATAGGAATTGATGCTTGCAACCGCGTCCCCGATCTCTCCCAGGCTTTTCGCCTTGTTAAGCCTCTCCACCGCCCGCTCAAAGCTGTGGATCGTCCGGTTGCATACGTAGATCCTGTCCGTCTTGACAACGCCTCCGGTGAATGCGATCCCCTTTGAATAGTGTTGCAGATAGAACTTGTCCGGATGCAGCGTCTGACCGATGCCCCTCAGATATTCCCGGATCACGGGCGCCGCCGCGAGGATCCGTGACTTATCCCTGTCGACGATGTAGAAGTCATCCACATACCTGCCTGTGTACCGGAAACCGAGGTCTTTCAGCAAGAGCCAGTCGAGGCCGTTCAGCTGAAAGTTGGCGAGCATCTGAGAGGGCAGGTTGCCGATCGCCATCCCCCTGCCCTCGCCGTTGGTGAAAAGTGACTTGTTCGGGGATATGTGATCCCACATTTCCGGCGGGCTGTGCCTGATGCAGTTCCTCTCAGGGGCGTGCATTATCACGGCCCGGCACAGAAACCTCAGATCCTCCAGGTCATCGCCCCGGTACCTTTCCGACAGAAAGCGGCCTGTCCTTTCGGCGAGAGAGGCCCTGTCTATCGCCATGAAGAAACCTCGGATGTCGAGCCTCGCCACCCAGCAGTCTCTCGTGTAGTTGTCGCTGCACTCCCTTATATCCTCATGGAGCCGCGTTATCCCGAAGAGCTGTCCCTTTCCCTTTCGGCAGTTGAAGGAGCGGTCTGTGAACACGGACTCCAACAGAGGCTCCAGTCTCAGGCCGATGTAGTGATGGACTATCCGATCCTCGAAAGAGGCCGCGAACACCTCCCTGAACCTCGGCCTTTTCACGATGAAACAGACCGATTCGCCGGGCTGATATGTACGGTCATTGATCCTGTCGCGCAGGGCGATCAGCCCGCTCTCGAAGTCAGCCTCATACATAAGGGCACAGGGCGAATTGCGCTTGTTCCGCCGACAGTCCATATAGGCGTCCAATATGTCCGATGTAGTCACCATTTCCGTCCGTTCCTGTTTCCGCCGATAGTGCTGAGACCGCCCGCACGTTCCAATTGTTGTTCCTGTTGTTGTTGTTGACATCGCCATTGTTCAGGTTCACGTTCCAGCAGTTGTTCTCGTCGTACTGCGTACTGTCGCCCGCTTTCTTGTTCTTCGGTGTGAATGACACCGGGGCGCCATTGAAGGAAAAGGGCCGGCGCGCTCCTCGAGCCGTGGCTCTCATGATTCGGGCACATGCCCCTCCCGCTCCGATACCGCCTTGAGCGTAGAGGCCTTCCAGGCGGAGGACTGCCGTCCTATGCTGCCAATGAGCTCTATGATTTCCGCGTGCCGGCCGAGACCCTTTATCCAGTGTCTCTCTCCGGCGAGGCGGATCAGAATCCGAAGCGTCTCGAAGTCGGCCTCGAAGCCGCGGAGGAAGTCGAGCCTGCTCCGCGCGTCCCGCGCGAGGTATGCCTGCGCCGCCTCTCTGACAAGGCCGACCGTCAGTTCCGTCGTCCGCGCTCCGATCGTGTGCTTGTGGTCGCGGGGATATTGGGGAACGGCGTCGACCACGCGGTCCAGCAGCCGCGCGCAGTCGAGGTAGATCCGTGTGTTCGACACGCCTTTCATGGATTCCGGGGAAAGGGCGCCCGTCCTAAGACGGACGCCCGAATGAAGTGAAAAGTCTTAAAGATTTACAATGCCGAGACCGCGCGAACACGGGTGCGGTCGATCCTGTAGTCCCAGGTCATGCCGCCGCTGCCCAGGCTCACGCCCCAGCAGAGGTTCTCGTCGTACTGCGTGGAGCTCCAGTAGTAGACACGCTGCAGCTCGGTCGCGCCGATGATGTCGAGCGCCTCGTTGATCGCGTCGAAGTTCTCGTAGATGGAGTAGAGCTCGCCCGCCGCGGGGAGGTGCCACGAGCCGGCTCCGAGGCTGCCCTTGGAGTAGGCGCGGCAGTACGGCACGGCGTACTCGTCCTTGGTCTCCTCGACCGTGTATCCGTCGTTCTCGAGCTGGGTGACGGCGTAGTCGGTGTTGGACTTGCCGTTGTAGTCCGTCTTGGCCGTCGACGAGCTCGTGGTGACGGTTCCGCCGGTCAGCTCGCCGTTCTGCGACGGCGACCACTGCAGATAGTCGTCGCTCTCGTCCGGGGCGACGAGGATGCGGTGTCCGTCGGTCACGAGCAGCACGCCGAGAGCCTCATAGCCCTGCGACTCAAGGTCGGACCACTCGTCCTTGTCGACCGCCACCTTGGCCGAGCCGTTGGAGGCGTAGACGTATACTCCGTCGGAGAGGCTGTCAAGATCGGTGCTCGTGGCGGACGATCCGTTCCCGATGTTGTCCATCTTCGTCTCGAGGGCCGCGATGCGCTCCTCCAGTTC
>JAJPZC010000156.1 GCA_021204585.1 Clostridia bacterium | reverse complement strand
GGAGCGGCTGGAATCCCCGCAGCCTCAAGGAGAATGGGAAAACCACTTTTCGGAACGAAAGTTCCTTCCGGCAGCCTGCAAAGAGTGGCCGTGCGAAAGCATGGCAATTAAGGTGGAACCGCGCGAATATTGAGTTTGCGTCCTTAAACAATAACTGGAGTTGTTGTTTTGGGACTTTTTTTATACGGCCCAAATGTAAATGGGCCGGGGTCTCGGAACAATCTGCAAGCCGCCCGGGGGCGGCAGAGTATGGCATTAGGAGGCACTGTATGAACATTACTCTTAAAGACGGACAGAGCATTGAGATGGAAGAGGGGCAAAGCTGCGGACAGGCAGCGAAGAAGGTATCCGACGCCCTCTCCAAGGCAGCGGTTGCTGCGAAAGTGAACGGGAAACTTGTGGACCTGGCAACCGTTTTGAAGGACGGAGACAGGCTGGAGATTGTGACCCTTGAGGACAAGGAAGGGCTGGATGTGTACAGGCACACCTGTGCGCATGTTCTGGCGCAGGCCATAAAGAACATCTATCCCACATGCCACCTCGCCATAGGGCCCACGATTGAGAACGGCTTCTATTACGACATAGACTTCAATTCGCCCATAACTCAGGATGACTTCGACAAGATAGAGTCCGAGATGCGCAAGATTATAAAGTCCAGAACCAAGCTGGAGAGGTTTGTTCTTCCCAGGGACAAGGCTCTGGAGCTCATGAAAAAGTACGATGAGCCCTACAAGGTGGAGCTTATCAATGACCTTCCAGAGGATGAAGTCATATCCTTCTACAAGCAGGGCTCCTTTACGGACCTTTGCAGAGGACCCCATCTTCCCAACACCGGAAAGATTGTGCCGTCTGCGTTCAAGCTCACATCAATCGCCGGCGCATACTGGCGCGGCAGCGAGAAGAACAAGATGCTCACAAGGATCTACGGCGTGGCCTTTGCAAAGAAGGAGGAAATGGATGAGTACTTCCGCATAATGGAAGAGGCAAAGAAGAGGGACCACATAAAGCTTGGCAAGGACCTCAAGATATTCGCCCTCATGAACGAGGGCAAGGGATTCCCGTTTTTCCTTCCCAACGGCATGGTTATAAAGAACACCCTTACAGAGTACTGGCGTAATCTGCACAGGCAGGAAGGGTACGTCGAGATCCAGACGCCCATTATCCTTACGAGGAGCCTGTGGGAGAACTCAGGACACTGGGAGCACTACAAGGACAACATGTACACCACAAAGATAGACGGAGAGGACCATGCGGTTAAGCCCATGAACTGTCCCGGCTGCATGCTTGTGTACAAGCTTGAGCCCCACAGCTACAAGGAGCTTCCCCTCCGCATTGCAGAGATGGGCTTGGTTCACAGGCATGAGAAGAGCGGCCAGCTGCACGGCCTGTTCCGCGTGCGCTGCTTCACGCAGGACGATGCCCACATCTTCATGCTCCCGGAGCAGATTACGGACGAGATAAAGGGCGTTGTGCGCCTTGCGGACACCATCTACAAGCAGTTCGGCTTCGAGTACAAGGTTGAGCTCTCCACCCGCCCGGAGAACAGCATGGGAACCCAGGAAGAGTGGGACATGGCAACAGATGCCCTGAAGCAGGCCCTTGACGAGATGGGCCTTGAGTACCAGATAAACGAAGGCGACGGTGCCTTCTACGGACCGAAGATAGACTTCCACTTAAAGGATGCCATAGGCCGCACATGGCAGTGCGGAACCATACAGCTTGACTTCCAGATGCCCCAGCGCTTCGACCTCGAGTACACGGGCGAGGACGGGCAGAAGCACCGCCCCATTATGATACACCGTGCCCTCTTCGGCTCCATAGAGCGCTTCATAGGCATCCTCATAGAGCATTACGCAGGCAAGTTCCCCGTATGGCTTGCCCCCGTCCAGGCCAAGATCCTCACCCTCACGGACCGTGCCGAGGATTACGCCAACGCAATCTGCAAGCAGTACAAGGATGCCGGCATCCGCTGCGAGGTGGACGCCCGCAACGAGAAGCTTGGATACAAGATCCGCGAAGCAAAGCTTGAAAAGGTGCCTTACATACTGGTCGTAGGAGACAAGGAAGTGGAGGACGGAACCGTCAACATCAACCAGCGCGACGTCGACGCAAAGCAGACCTCTTCCGTGGATGACTTCCAGGCCCGCATCCTCAAAGAGATAGCAGACAAGACCGTCTTCTAATCTCACCCCAATACAGACACAACCCACAGCGCCGCAGGGCTGCAACCGGTCCTGCGGCTGCGGTTATATGTTCCGGCCCAAGCGGCCGCCATACGGCTCATATCCGCACATATCCTGGCAGAATCACTAAAGGAGGGGCATATGACAATCAAGGATGTCATCAGCAAATTTGATACCACCCCGTTCCTGTTCGTAGGCTCCGGCTTAACCCGCAGATACTTGGGTCTCCCCAACTGGGAGGGCCTTTTAGACCACTTTGCGCGTGAGGTCAAGAACTCCAGGCATGCCCTTTTGGAGTACAAAATCTCCACAGGCCTGTCCATAAACACTGACCCGGACATCATGCTCCCGAAGGTTGCAGAGCTCATAGAGCACGACTACAACCTCAAATGGATCAAGAACCCAGACATTCGCCACATCAACGACGGCTTCATAACCAGCAAGGATTCGCCCTTCAGATATGAGCTTGCACAGTACATCACGTCCATTTCCAAGGTCAACGAGGCCTACGAGGGCGAGATAAAGCTCCTCAAGGAGATCTCGGAGCGCTCCGTCTCCGGCTACATCACCACCAACTATGACACCTTCCTGGAGAACCTTCTGCCGGACTACAAGTGCTTCATAGGCCAGAAGGACATCCTCTTTGAACCCGTCCAGGGCATAGGCGAGATCTACAAGATCCACGGCTCCATAGAGCGCCCCGAAAGCATAGTCATAACCGAGACAGACTACAATGAGTTCAACGAGAAGAAGGGGTACCTGAGCGCAAAGCTCCTCACCATATTCGTAGAGTACCCCATAATCTTCATCGGCTACTCCATGTCCGACAAGGACGTGGACAACATCATAAAATGGATAGTAAGCTCCCTGGACCGTGACCAGGTACAGGCCTTCCAGGAGAGGTTCATCTTCATAAACTATGACGAGACTACCACAGAGCCCCGCGTGGAACGCTTC
>JAJPZC010000122.1 GCA_021204585.1 Clostridia bacterium | reverse complement strand
ATAGCCGCACCAGACAGAACTCGGCTTACAAGCTAATCTCAGATCTTCATAAGCGTCTCAGCGTACAACCCCGCCGGGACGCTTTTTTCATGTCCGCAAGGCCTCCGCAGGCCCTCACAGGAGGCAGCGGGAGAGTCCCCTGCCACAGCCCTGCTGGCATCAATCAGAGGCGCACCGCGCACCCGAAGCAATTTCCGCACATCCTGCCGAAGGCAGGCGCCAAACGGCCAATCCGGGGCTCTTTTACATAGTATGCAAGGTTTGCATAGTACTTTTTCTTAAAAATGCATAGTAATTTCCTATATTTAAGAGAAAACTTTTTTGGAAAGATTATTGACAAGTTTCCTGTGGAGTGATACAATGCAAACATAAGACGGAAATTAGTTTTTTGGGCTTACAAAAAAAATTTCGCAAAGTTCGCCGGAAAAAGAGTATTCCGGCTGGCTGGTTTCGTATCATAATGGCGTAACACATGAGGCGTACATTCACGGCCTGCCCTGCGCCGCCGGCGCTTCGGCCGGGCTTGCTTATATACAGAAATAAGACAGGAAGGAGAACAGATGAAGAAGAGCACAGAAGGACTGGATCAGAGAATCAGCTATCTCACGGTCAAGGAGCTTGCCTTGAAGTGGGGCGTATCGGAGAGGCGCATAACGCAGCTCTGCACAAGCGGCAAGCTTAAGGGAGCCGTGCAGTGCGGGGATCTCAAGAAGTACTGGATGATACCAAGCTTTGTAAAGAAGCCCGGGGACAACAGGGTCAAGACGGGAAAGTATTCAAGGCGCGAGAGCGGCATAGTGGAGCAGTACTGCAACGAACTGACGGAGACGGACCCCATCTCCAAGCTCAAGGAGCTGCCCGCTGGCTCTGTGGACATGATTATTACGGACCTCAGCTTCATGCAGGGCAATCATAAGGACCTGGATTCCCTGCCCATCATGTGGCAGGAGTACAGAAGAATCCTCAAGGACACAGGAGTCGCCGCAGTGCTCACCCGCGGCATACGGGGCATCAGGGTCGTAAGGGGCAACGAGGGGTGGCTCCGCTATAAGTTCGCATGGGTCTTTGACAGCTTTGCGCATCCGTCCCGCACCGGCAAGCCGCAGAGCTCTCACATGGATGTATGGATCTTCGCAAAGGATGACGAGGCTGCCTGCATGAAGACCATGTGCACAGACTTCGAGGGCCTTGTGAGCTACGGGAAGAAAAACCCGGGCAGCATGCCGGACGTCATATCCTTCCGGAATGCAGACGGAAGCCCCATTGAATACTTCGACGATGAGAAGGAGATGCTGGGAAGGTTCCTCATCCGCACGTACACGGAGCCCGGGGACATCGTTGTGGACAATGCATGCTATCATCTGGAGTTCATAAAGGCCGCCTTGAAGGAGGGCCGCAACTTCATAGGCACTGAGGCACGCACGTATCCCGTCTATGATAAAATGTATGAAATAGGTCCGGACGGCAGCGTGTCCGAACCTGAGCCGTCCGGCCACATATGGCTGATAGACGATGAAAGCCTTCTTTCCCTGTACCAGGTATGGAAGGGCCTCCCTGAGGACAAGAGGGCTTATATCATGTCTGGCGGCCAGATCAGGGAGTTCGAGTATTACGGAGACACAATGATTGACATCTTGACAGCAACCGGATACTACCCGCATGAGATATACTGGGACGAAGGCCCGGAAGGCCAGGACGAAGAGGACACGGACGGGGAAACGGAACCGCCCGCTTCGGATATTTTTTACTGAGACACGGAGGCAGACACATGACTCAGGACAGACTGGACAAGTATGCAACGCTCCTTGTAACATGCGGTCTCAACGTTCATCCCGGACAGGAGGTCATGATACAGTGCGGCCTGGATCAGCCGGACTTCGTAACCCTGGTTGTGCGCAAGTGCTATGAGGCGGGCGCCTCACGGGTTACCGTCAAGTGGGACCACATGCCCATCTCCAGGCTGGGCTACGAATACCGCTCTTTAGAGACCCTCTCTGAGGTTCTTCCGCAGGAGATAGAGGAATGGAAGAGGCGCGCAGAGAAGCACGTATGCTACCTGTGGCTGGACTCGGATGACCCGGACGGCCTCTCCGGCACGGACAGCGAGAAGATAGCCAAGGCCAACATGGCCCGTTATCCTTTCCTCAAGCCGTATAAAGACGCCCTGGAGAACAACTACCAGTGGTGCATAGCCGCCGTTCCCGGCAAGGCCTGGGCGAAGAAGATATTCCCGGCCCTCACAGACGATGCCGCCGTGGAGAAGCTTTGGGAGTACATCCTCATGTGTTCCCGTGTTGATGATGACCCCGTGGAGGCCTGGAGGCTGCACAACAATGAAATGGACCAGCGCTGCAAAGTGCTGAACGCATACCGCTTCGACCGCATGGAGTACCACAGTTCCAACGGCACGGACTTCACCGTGTGGCTCAACCCCAGAGGCCTGTTTTCCTCCGGCGGGGAGTACACCCTGGACTCACACATATACTTCAACCCCAACATACCCAGCGAAGAGGTCTTTACCTCGCCCTTGAGCGGCAGGGCAGAGGGCAAGGTTGTTGCCACCAAGCCCCTTTCATACCAGGGGAAGCTCATAGAGGACTTCTGGTTCATGTTCCGGGACGGAAAGGTTACCGAGGTTCATGCCCGCACCAACCAGGACGCCCTGGAGAAGATGGTGCAGATGGATGAAGGCGCCTCCCGCCTGGGCGAGATAGCCCTCATAGCCATGGACTCGCCCGTAAACCTCACCGGCGTGCTGTTCTACAACACCCTCTTCGACGAGAATGCCAGCTGCCACATAGCCTTCGGCCGGGGCTTCAACGAGTGCCTCGAGGGCTACGAGTCCATGTCCGTTGAAGAGTGCGAGAAGGCCGGCGTGAACAATTCCATGATCCACACGGACTTCATGATAGGCGCCCCGGACCTTAACATCACGGGAGTAACCAAGGACGGCCGGCGCATCCACGTCTTCATCAACGGCCGCTGGGCCTTCTGACCGGGCATGCAAAATTCTGCTTACCGCAGCATGTAAAGAACTGCTTACCGCAGTGTGTAAAATTCTGCTTACCGTGGCACTAAAAAACTGCTTACCGTAGCATGCAAAATTCTGCTTACCGCAGCATGTAAAGAACTGCTTACCGCAGTGTGTA
>JAJPZC010000144.1 GCA_021204585.1 Clostridia bacterium | reverse complement strand
GCTGCGTCGAATGTCCTGTCCAATGTCAACACGTACTTCCCGCCGCTGCCGGGAAAGATTTCAGGATACCTCTCAGCGGCGCTGTCCTACATGAAGACGTGGGCCCCAAATATAGCGAACTCCGCCAAGACCGCTGCGTCAAACTGCCTGTCCAACGTGACCAGCTATTTCTCTCAGATGCCGAGCAAGGTTCAGTCATCCCTGAGCACGGTGACGAGCAACGTCTCAAGCTGGGGCAGCTCCCTTGTCAGCTCCTTTACGAGCATCGGCAAGAATGTCATCCAAGGCATGATAAACGGCATCGGGAGCATGGTGAGCAGCCTTTACAGCAGCATCAAGAGCTCTCTCTCCGGGCTGGTTGACAAGGCCAAAAACGCTCTGGGGATCAGCTCTCCTTCCAAAGTCTTTGCAGATGAAGTAGGAGCCTTTGTACCTCCGGGCATCGGAGAAGGTATTGAGGATGCCATGCCGGCCCTTGAGGCTCAGACAGAGGACCAGCTGCAGGACATGGTGAAGAAGATGAAAGTTGCGGTGGACGTGGAGACGGACGCAGAGTTCAAAGGCCAGAAAGCCGCATCCCAGCGGCGGGCTGAGAATGATGTGAGCAACACCGAAATCAATAACGATAACCATGTGGAGCAGACCAATAACTATTATGTGCCGGTGGCTACGCCGTCCGAGACCAGCAAGGCCCAGAGAGAGGCGGCCCGGAAATTAGTAGGGGGTGTGCAGTAAATGACGAAGAATTTTCTGGATATAACACTGGAATGCAACGGAAACACCCTCACGTTTGGGATGTCTCCCGAGGGAAAGAAAAGAGAGTTTGGCATCACCAAGTATACCGGGCTGGAATCCTCCGATTTGGAAATCAGCAAATCAGATAACGCTCTGGTGGATGGCTCTACGGTCGATGGAAAGAAAATCAAAGACCGCTCCGTCCACCTTGAGGCTACGCTGCGGAAAGCTGGTTCAGATAATGCAGAGAACCGGCAGCGAATTATCAAATTTTTCAACCCGAAGTACACCGGCAAGATGACCGTGAACATGAGCGGCACGGAGCGGAATATTGAGTACGAGATAGAGGGCTGGACGTTCAAGGAAAAGAAGAACGTAGACAATAGGCTGAGCATATCGGTTGACCTGACCTGCCCGGACCCTTTCATGCGGAACATTGATAACTTCGGCAAGAACATGGCAGACTTCACTCCGCTGTTCGCTTTTCCATGGATGGTGCTACCAGCCAAGAGCTACAACACACCAGACCCTTACAAAGGACTAACCCTCTACGGGCAGGTGGCGGGCTACCGGACGCTGAATACGAACGTGCTGCTCACGAATGACGGAGATGTCCCATGCGGGCTGCAAATAAAGTTTGTCGCCAGCCGGGGCAGCGTGACCGGACCGAAAATCACGCATCTGGGAACCGGCTCCTATATGCACGTCAACATCAGTATGAATCAGGGAGATGAACTGCTGATAGACACGGATGACCGCAACCAGATTATAGAGCTGAACGGCGAGAACGTGTATCAGTACATTGACCGGCTGAGCAATCCTTTTAAGCTGGAAGTCGGCGAGAACTATCTGGAGTATGATGCAGATGACAACTACACGAACCTTGATGTCATGCTGTATTTTACTCCGCTGTATCTGGGGGTGTAAGCCATGCAGCTGATTGTATTGGATGATGACTTTAATATCATCGGCCCGGTGCCGCTATTCACAACATTGATATGGACCCGGCGTTACTCGAAGCTGGGAGCGTTTGAACTGTATACGACCAAAGATTATTTCCCGGTACTCAATGCCGGGAAATATTTGTATCGGAATGACGCTGACGAACTGGGAGTGATTGCGGAAGTCTGTTATCAGCAGGACGACAACGGGAACCGGAGCATCTATGCCAAAGGGAATTTTGCGGAGTCTCTGCTCTATGACCGGGTGATAGAGGGAACAGCTATGCTGTCAGGAAATCTTGAGGCCGTGATGCGGCAGCTGGTGACGAACTATGCTATCAGCCCGTCAAACAGTGACCGCATCATAAAACATCTGCGGCTGGGAGACCTGAACGGGCTGGCAGCTACGATTGATTCACAGGTGACCGGCGAGAACTTGTCTGACGAGCTGTATTCCCTTGCGAACGTGGAGGAGTACTCGTACCGCATCCGCTATGACTATCTGACCAACGACCTTGTGTTTGAAGTCTGGCAAGGCAAAGACCGGCGGGACTCTCAGCAGGAGAACAGCTGGGCTATTTTCTCCAATAGCTTCTACAACATCAAGAACGCTATCTACAACCGGGACGAATCCAGCTATCGGAATGTGGCCTATGTCGCCGGTGAAGATACAGACAACGGGCGGACGGTGGTGGAGGTAGACATGCGTACATCCTCAGATGAGGAGAGAAAAGAGCTGTATGTGGATGCCCGGGACCAGCAATCTGATTCAGGAGACGGCGAAGTGCTCAGCGATGCAGAGTACAAAGAGCTTCTGATTGCCAGAGGCAAGTCAAAGCTGGCTGAGTACCAGAAAGTGGAGACCGTGGACAGCAGCATAGACTCGGAGGCAAATCTGGAATACAAGAAGGATTACGACCTCGGAGACTACTGCAACTACATCAACACGGAAATCGGGATAGAAATGGAGCAGCGAATAACAGAGATTCAGGAGACATACGAAGGGAGCAAAACCTCCCTGAGCATAACTCTGGGTTATGACGGTGTATCAACCGTTTCACAGCTTATAAAAAGGGAGGCGTAAAAAGACATGGCGTTAGAGTACGGATATTTTGACTCAGAAATCACGGGCTACGATGAGGAGGGGATGCCAGAGTTTGACCGGGCAAAGACCTCTGACTTTATGGCAGATTTCTTTTCCAAGCTGATTTCAAGCGGGGTATGTGCGGACCCGGCAACCAGCTTTCAGGTGACGGCCTATTCCGGGATGACGGTGCAGATAGCTCCGGGCTACGCATACATCAAGGGCCGTTTTGCTTATGACGGCGAGGTATCATACCTCACTCTTGAGGATGCTCCGACCGTGAGCGCCTACAAGAGGATTGACCTGATTGTTCTGCGGAATAATTATGCACAGCGGCTCTGCGAGCTGGTGGTAAAGACCGGCACTCCGGCGGCAAGCCCGGTAGAGCCG
>JAJPZC010000079.1:1789-3191 GCA_021204585.1 Clostridia bacterium | reverse complement strand
TTTGTCCGTGATTATCGTGTAATCTTTCGGCAGAGGGCATTCCCTGGTGGCCATGTGATATGTGCCCCGGATTATCTCCAGAGCCCTCTTGGCTCTTGCGTAATCTCCCCTGTCCGTGATGCGGGTCAGGATGGCCTTGAGGTCCCGTGCCTTTATGCGGTATATGCTTAAGGTGCCTATGAAGGGGTATATGTCCCGGAGCAGTATCTCACGGGCTTCATCCCTGCGGCCGCAGGACTGTGTCATCAGGTAATATTCCGCAAAGTGTTCGAACCAGGTGTGGCTGAAGCTTGTCTTTATGTGGCCGGCCTTCTCGGCGTCCAGCATGACTTCGTCCATTACAAGCTCCAGAAGGATCGTCTTCTTGGCAAGCCCGAACCACTGGCTGCTGTACTTGTAAGGCCCGTATATCTCGAACCAGTCATACCCTGAGGGCTCCACCTTGTACTCATACCTGAGTGCTTTAAGCTTTTCCTGCACCTCTTCAGACACCAGGGCCAGTTCGTCCCTGTTGTATATCACGCGCCCTGAGAGCTCCTCTGTAAGGGACGGGTTGGCCAGCTTTTCATCCCCCTCCTGCGGGGAGGCCATTATCTTTCGCATCTCTGCGAGAATATCCAGATACATCTGGAATGCTGCTTCCAGATCCGGCGTGGCTGCCACGTTAGAGATCTGTCTGCTTATAAAGTCTAAAATGGTTTCCTAAACCTCCTTTGAGAATTCTTTTTCTGGCAATTCATCTGCTGCCCGTGCGGCAGCTTCCGGGGCTGTTCCGAAGCGCGCCCTGCGCCTGTGGTTTACATCATTCATGCGCCCGGAATGCCAGCGGTCTCCAAGGGGGTACACTAATGATTATAAACACTTTCCGGCCGTTTTAAAACCAAACTTCCAGATTTCCTGAAGAAATCTTCATGGAACTTTCCCGGGGTGGTCTCAAGACGGCCGCCAACGCCCCTCTTCCCGGGAAGGGAAGAGGGAGTGTCAGCCTTATACATTATGAGTTACCAACTGTAATCTGATTCAAGCTGTGCAGCGCGGTCAGGAGCCCCAAAGGTCTCCGGCGTGGCAGTGCCGGCGGCCAGACAGGACGCCGCACACCGCAAATGCAGCGCCCTGCACACCACACAGATAAAGATCCGCAAGTCCCGGACGCTTCAGCCGCAGAATTTGTACCGGGAAGATTCCGGCCTTCACGTCCAGTCTGCATAAAGGACACATATATATTTTCCGCAGAGCTATGTCCCCGTATCCGTTCCGTCTCAGTGCCGCCCGTACGCTTGCGGCACCTCACGCACCGTTCTTGCAGACATCTCTCTGCGCATCCAGTTCATATGCGTTCCCATATGTACCATCATGGCAGAGCCGCACATCTCCTCACAGCCCCGGCCCGCCCTTTTGTGCC
>JAJPZC010000079.1:0-1689 GCA_021204585.1 Clostridia bacterium | reverse complement strand
CTCATACTGCTTCATCTTACGCCCACAGGGATAGAGTGGGACCCCTTTGCCAATGCGCCGTACAGAGCCCTGTGCGGGCTATAACACTCTATCTGTACACCACCAGACTGCTTCATATGCGTCCCGCCATGCCATCTTATATGAGTCCCGCCCCGGCAGGCCTCCGCACCAGATCCAGGGATAGCCTGCCTGCATCCGGGAACGGAAGAGGGACACATTGGACGCATAACAGGAACGGATTGTACACGCTAAACGCAGAACGGTGCAACAGGCGGCCCTTGGCCGGAGAACGAACAAATGTTCATGCGATTTGCCAAAGATGCCTCTTGTGCTCCCAGAACCGGTTGCAGGCCATCCGGTGAATTCCTTCATGGCTGAATGGTGGAGAGTGCATATGGATCCAAGAGATGGCCTTGTCCGTGTGGGCAATCTGCACAGAGGATGCAGGTGCATATCCGGAGCCACACAACAGATACGTCACGCATGTGCGCGCATGCGTGCGTTGTAAAGCGGTTATGCTGCAGGCGTCCGGGGAGGGCTGTATGAGCCCCAAGAGGCTCCGGGACGGCATCCGGGCGGCCTGCCTGCAAGACATATGGCCGGCAGAGAGAGGGCAGGAGACGCCCACAGGCACCCGTTGCCGGCTCCCGTCCTATATACTGTGTACATACCGTGCCTAGAGCGAACCCGCCGGCACGCCATCCCATACAAGTCCATATGATAAAAACCACACAAAGAAGGTTCCAGGGCGCATATCTGCAGATGTACAGACATCGCAACACCGGAAATTTTGCAATACGGCTGGTATGAATTACAATATCTACGTACACCTGTAAGGTGTACATTAAAGGTGTACTTAATGCTGAAACCCTATTCCGGCGCCTTCTACAGGTCTCATAGGCGCACGGAGAGGCGGCAGCAGCGGGTGCATGGCAGGGAAATATCCGTTACGCAGTATAACAGGAGGAAAAAGCAGTCACAAACAGCACATATGATCCATTGGCCTAAATGATCATAACAACGCCCGGAGTGATTGCCTGTGCTCCGGGCATTTCGTGTCTGTATGAAGGCGGCTTTGTACCTGTGTACTTCCAAAAGAGTCTGTAGCGGTGGCAGGCTATGAAGGAGACATACAGGTGGCGAAGTGAGACTAATTTAGACAAATCTGAGGCTAAATTACCTGTTTGCTTGCGTTGGCTCATTGAAATCCATATAATAATAGGTACCAGATGCATAAACGTTGCATAAGAGCGGATGCAGCATTTTGCTGGACGCAGGAGTGGTTGCCATGCCGGACAGTACGATAGAATATTATGACACACACTGTGATGCGTTTGCGGCAGATACAGTGGATGCGGACATATCAGAAACGCAGAGACTCTTTGCGCAGATGCTGCCGGACGGGGGAGATGTTCTGGACTTCGGTTGCGGAGCCGGAAGGGATGTCAAAGCATTCCTTTGCATGGGTTTCCACGTGGATGCCATAGACGGGTCTAAGGAGATGTGCAGGATTGCCAGTGAGCATACCGGAATAAAAGTCAGGCAGATGTATTTCCAGGAGCTGGAAGAGACAGAGCGATATGACGGCATATGGGCCTGTGCATCCATCCTGCACGTAAGTTCGGCTGAACTTTCGGATGTGTTAATGAGGATGGCCAGAGCCCTCAAGGGGCATGGTATAATTTATAC